>JAZLCH010000007.1:0-94390 GCA_045614145.1 Candidatus Enterousia sp.
TGGGGGTAATGTATATAAAAAATCCAAATCAGTTTGCGCCAGTTGTGTTTGGGGGGGGGATGGTGAACAAAATTGTGGATGATAAAATTGTACTTAATAATGTTCCAGATGTTTTTGAGGCAGGAACACTGCCATTGACACAAATTTCTGGGTTGGCCGCTGCGATAGATGCAATTGAAAAAAATCGCCCTGATTTGCACCTGATAAAATATTTGTATGACGAATTGAAGCAAATACCGCGTGTTAAGATTCTGACCCGGCGTGATGCAGCAATGTTGACCTTTGTTGTTGATGGTATGCATGTATTAGATTTTGGTGCGTTGGTCGGTGCGCGTGGCGTGTGTGTGCGTGTGGGGAATATGTGCGCATCATGGATTCATCAGGCGTTGGGAATTGATGGTTCTGTGCGCATATCAGTTGGGGCATATAATACATGGGAACAGGTACAGCAGGTTGTTAAATATATAAAAGATATTGTAAAATGACGGATATAAAAGTCGATATTATTAGTGCGCTGAAAACAGTTTATGACCCAGAAATTCCAGTGAATATTTGGGATATGGGGTTGATATATGATATTGATGTTCAGGATACAGAAATTGTAATCAAGATGACGTTTACCAGTCCGACATGTCCAATGATGGAAGAATTAATGCAACAGGTGCGTGAAGCTGCCCAGGGCGCGGTTGGTGAAATTCCAGTGCGTGTTGATTTAGTGTGGGACCCGCCGTGGGATTTGTCACGTATGTCTGATGCAGCACGGATTGAATTAGATTTAACTAGCGAAGGGTGGTAATCGCAATGACATATGAACAGATGAAAAATTTGTTGCAGATAACAGACGATGCCACGCAAAAGTTAGAGTTGGTTATGGATTTCGGTGCGCATATGGATTCAGTTCCAGAAAATGCGGTGTGCAGTGAAATTGTTGGGTGTTCTTCGTTCGTTGAAATTTGTCGTGTTGGGAATCGATTCTATGGTCGGGCAGATTCGGCGTTGGTACGCGGAATTGTTGCGATTCTGGTTGCAATGGTCGATGGTAAAAGTGCAGACCAGATTAAAGAAATGAATCTTGTGCAGGAATTTGCAGGGCTGAATTTAACGTTGGGGGCTGGGCGTTTAAATGGTCTGAAATCTATGATTCGTTTTTTCGAAAATTTATGATAAAATGCCAAGCGTATATGGGGGGGCAATGACTTATGCACGACGATGAAAAAATGTTTCATATTGGGATTTGGTCACTGGGGATTGTGGTGTTGGTCAGTGTTACGTTGCAGGTGTGCTTTCGTACGCAAAACCGTCAGATAAATCGTGTGCGTCGTGATATAATTGCAACACAGCAGAAAATTGCCGTGGCCCAGGCTAACTTTGCGTCGCTGGTCCGACCAGAGGTGCTAAGGAATATGGTGGTTAGTGTTTTGCCCAAGGTAGAAGGGGTTGGATTTCAAAAGGCTGTGACAGTTGACGAGTTGCCAAATCGGGATGTTTTATAATGTTTGAAGTTGGACGTGATATTTTTAAGCATGGATTCAATGCAGGACGTGGAAATGTTGAGGCACGAAAACGTCTGGGGTGGTTGAATTTAGTGTTTTTGGGCGCGTTCATATTGTTTATTGGGCGTACCTTGCAGTTGGGAATCCAAGGAACTGATACGTCGCGCCGGGCGGGAACAGATGAAGAATGGATGGTTCATCGCGCAGATATTGTAGACAGAAATGGTGATATATTGGCGAAAAATGTGGCGTCTGGACATATCATCTTGCGAAATCGCGCAGTGCGCGCCCAAGACCGCGAAGCAGTCGCACAGACAATTCATGAAGCATTACCGTACGAATATTCGTTGGCCCAGGCACTGGAATTGGTGAATTCTGATTCGCGATTTAAGTATTTGAAAAAATATGCCAGCGATAAGCAGCGCGAAATTGTGCAAAAGGCAAAATTAACAGGATTAGAGGTTGAAAAAATTCAAACACGCAGATATCCAAAACGGCGATTGTTTTCTCATGTCGTGGGGTTCGTCGGTCAGGATGGACGTGGATTAGAAGGGGCAGAACGTGTCTATAATGATTATCTGATTGAAAATAAAGATCCGTTGCGCCTGTCGGTGGATTCGCGTATTCAATCGGTGTTTTATGAACAACTGTCCTTTGCAATGCAAAAATATCAGACCAAGGCTGCGATGGGAATGCTGATGAATTCGCGAACAGGGGAAATTATTGCGATGGTATCGTTGCCAGATTTTGACCCAGAAAACCTGCGGGCAGATCCTGTCGCAAATCGTACATTTAAACCAATGCGCAGTGTGTTTGAATTGGGGTCTATTTTTAAAATATTTAATACAGCTTTGGCCCTGGAAAATGGTATTGAACCAACCAAGGAATACTATGTCGCAAAGCCGTTCCCAATATATGACAAGAATGGAAAGTTGGCAAAAAAAATTACAGATATTCGCAGTTTTAAACCGCCACGCCCAAGTATTAACGTAGAAGAAATTATGATGCATTCTTGTAATGTTGGCAGTGCACAGATTGCACTGGAATTACCAGATGGTGCACAAAAAGAATTTTTTGAACGCTTGCATATGGACAGGGCGTTGGATTTAGAATTTGGGCGAACAGAAAACAGTATCCCACAGCGAAAATGGGGGCCAGTTGAACGTGCAACCGTTGCATATGGTCAGGGGTATGCGGTTACGCCAATGCATTTGATGCTGGCGGTGAATGCTGTGACAAATGGTGGAATTTATATCTATCCAACATTGCAAAAACGCAACGTGGGTATCGTGCGGGGTGAACGCGTATTAGCAGATGAGATTTCTGCAAAACTGCGGCCGATTATGTTGCGGGTCGCAGAGGAAACCAGTGGTAAACAGGCGCGTGTCGCAGGTATTCAAATCGGGGGTAAGACATCAACCGCAGAAAAATACACAAATGGTAAAATTGACAATAAACGTAATGTGACCGCGTTTGTTGGGGTCTTTCCAGCAAATGCACCGCAATATACAATTTTGGTTGTGCTGGATGAACCGCATGGAACTAAAGAATCATGGGGATGGCGTACGGCTGCGTGGAATGCAGTGCCGACAACAGGTAAGATTTTAAACAGTATACTGCCGTTGCTATTTGAATAATTTTAGATTATAATATTTTCGATAATAAAAAAAGAGTAAGTAAGTTGAGAAAGATAGTGGAAAAATCCATGCTGGGGCGCGCATGGGTGATGGAAAATGATGTTTTTGATGGCGATGGGGATTTGGTTAAGAATATACTACGTGGGCGTGGAATCGTTGCAGATGCGGATGTAAAAAAGTTTTTAAACCCCAGTATCAAGGACTATATGCCAAATCCGTCCGTGTTGATGGATATGGACCTGGCGGCCTCTATTATCGCAGATGCGGTGCAAAATAATCAGAAAATTGCAATCTATGGCGATTATGACGTTGATGGAATTACGTCAACCGCAATTTGTGTAAAATATCTGTGGGCGGTTGGGGCAGATGTTGTTTGGCACCTGCCAACGCGTGAAGGCGAAGGGTATGGACTGAATAATCAGGCAATCGATGAAATTGCAGCGCAGGGGGTAAAATTACTGGTTACCGTCGATTGCGGAATTTCCGGTATAGAAGAGGTTAGGCATGCCCATGAATCTGGGATACGTGTTGTTGTCACAGACCACCATTCGCCAGATAGTACTTTGCCAGATGCAGATGCGGTTGTAAATCCAAAGCGCGCAGATGATACGTCTGGCCTAACATATCTGGCGGGTGTTGGGGTCGCGTTTTTGACGTTGGTTGCGTTGAACCGCGAATTGAAAAATCGTGGTTTGGGATTGGATAATTCAGAACTGATGAATTTTATGGATTTGGTGGCCTTGGGGACGATTTGTGATACGATGCCCTTGATTGGCTTAAATCGCGCATTCGTTGCAACAGGATTGAAAGTTTTAGGATTGCAGCAAAATAGAGGGCTGCGGGTGCTGATGGATATCGCAGGGATAAAGAAGCCTTCGGTTTATGCGGCAGGATTTGCATTGGGGCCGCGATTGAATGCGGCAGGGCGCCTGGATTCGGCAACGCCAGCGTTGGATTTGTTGTTGACGGATAACCCGCTGATTGCCCATGATTTAGCAGATAAATTGCATAAAATGAATCAAGAACGTATCGATATTCAAAATGCAATTATGTTGCGTGCGTGCGAGATGGCAGAAAATTGCTGCAGGTCTGGAAAATGCAGTCTGTTTGTCTGTGGTGATAATTGGCACGGTGGGGTTATGGGGATTATCGCAGGGCGACTGAAAGATAAATATAATCTGCCGTCGTGTGTTGCAACGCGGGCCGATGGAATGATTAATGGTTCGGGGCGTTCAATTGCAGGTATCGATTTGGGTAAAATTATTCATGATGCGTTGGCGATGGGTATCATCAGCGAAGGTGGTGGACACGCGGCGGCGGCTGGATTTTCGCTGCCTGTGGAAAATGAAGAAGCGTTTTGTAATTTCTTGGAAACAGCTGTTAACGAACAATTAAATGGCGTACGTCCCAGCCCAGAGGTTTTGGTTGATGCGGAAATTGATGCGGCGGCGGCAAATATGCGGTTGGTAAAACAGCTGGATGCGCTGGAACCGTTTGGCCAGGGTAATCCTGAACCGATGCTGGTGTTGCGTGGTGGACAATTAAGGCATGCGTCTGTTATGGGAACAGGGGGGGCGCATTTACGCGGAACATTGGTGACCAGTATGGGGACACAATTGGCATTTGTTGGATTTAATCTGGTGGGAACGCCAGTTGGTGATTTTTTACTGGACGATGTAAATACAAATACTAAAATAATGATGCTGGGGCGGTTGAAGCAAAATGAATATAATGGTCGGGTCAGTGCACAGTTTTTCTTGGAAGATATTGCAATATAAAAATGGTTAATATGGAACAGAAGATACAAGAATTTTTTGAACATCTGAAAAACGCAAAGTCTGTTGCGATTATGGGGCATAAAAATCCAGATGGGGATTCGCTGTGCAGTGTGTTGGCGTTGGCACACCTGATAGAAGATAATTTTGGTGTAACGCCGGTGTGTACATATGATGGAAATATTCCAGATGCGCTGGACTATGTGCCATTGCGTTCACGGATTAAGTATTTTGAACGCGTCGATACCCAGATGCAATATGATTTGGCAATTGTTATGGACTATGGTAATCCGGCACATATCGGTGGACCGCGTCCGATTGTTGATAATGCAAAATTCGTAATCGAAATTGACCATCACAGAAATGAAAATAATTTGGGACAGTTGTGCATAAATGATGAAAATGCACCGGCGACAGCAGTCATTGTTTATAAAATTATGCGTGCAGGTGGACTGTATATGGATTCGCGTACGGCGGATTTGTTGGCGTTGGGAATTTTGACCGATACAGGGAACTTTAAATTTGTACGCAGTGGTGATGCATTGAGAATTATGGCTGATTTGGTGGATGCAGGTGTTAATATTCGTGAATTGATTGAATTGATGCAAAATAAACCACGCAAGGCAGTACAGCTAGAGGCGCGAACAACCGCAAATGCAGAATTCTTTTATCATGGACGATTGGCTTTGGCAACAATACCAAAGAAGGATTATAAATACCTGGACGGACGTGGCGAGATGGTGTTGAGTTTGTTAGGTCAAATCCAAGGCGTGGATTATGTCGTGCTGTTAAAAGAACAAAAACCAGAACAGATTGGAATTTCAATCCGCAGTCGCAGAAAACCAATTAATCATGTCGCAGAAGCGTTGGGTGGCGGTGGACATGAAAGGGCAGCAGGCGCGATTGTGCGGGATACACTGGAAAATGTGCGTGCGCAGGTGCTGGCGCTGTTCAAAGGAGAGTAGAGAATGAAAAAAATAATGTTTGTTTTTGCCATGTTGCTTTGCGAAATTGCAAATGCCGCAGTTGATGTTAAATTGGTGTCAAACGCGGAAAAATATTTGAATTCTATTACAGGACTAAATGGTACTTTTGTTCAGACGGCAAGCGGAAAACAGCAGGCAGGGAATTTTTCTATGCTGCGCCCGGGACGTGTGCGTCTGGACTATGACAATATGCCAATACAACTGATTTCAGATGGACAGGATTTATATTTTTTTGATAAGTCTTTGGACCAAATTACAACTGTCCCGATTACCAGTACGCCTGCAGGGATTTTAGTGCGAAAAAATATAGATTTGAAAAATGCAGATATTAATGTTGTAGAATCGATGGATTATAAAAATTCTTTTGCGTTAAAGTTAAATCTGCGCGGCCAGGAAGGTTTGGGATATATGACGGTTGTGTTTGATAAAAGTCCAGTTAAATTAAATTCATGGACCGTTGTTGACGCAACAGGTGCCAGGACAGATGTCGCGTTTCATGGGCTGCGTCAGAAAACAGACTTTGGTAAGAATTATTTCCAAATTCAACGACATAAAACAGTCAGTACCAGTGGTGGTGATGATTACTATGATTAAATAAAATGTTTGGAATCAGTTGGGCAGAATTTTTCGTTATTTTATTGGTGGCGGTATTAGTTGTGCCGGTACGTTTGTGGCCTGATGTTGCACGGTTCTTGGCACGTGCGGTTAATGTGGTGCGACGTGCATTGTGGAAAATTACAGATGTGTCCGAAAATATCAAGCAGCAGATAGAACTGGAAAAACCTATTGATGATTTGATAAAAAATACAACAAATGATGTGTTGGATTCCTTTTCTGATGTGTTGTCAAAAAAACAAAAAAAGCCGAAAACCGTGCGTAAAGGGCGTGTAAAATGAAGCAGATGACGCTGTTACAACATTTTTCGGAATTGCGACGCAGAATATTGTGGGTGGCTTTGATTTTTGTGCTGGCGTTTGTTGGTGGGTGGTATGTTGCACCAGTGTTACAAGATTTATTAACTGCGCCTTTGTTGTCGGTATGGGGCGATGGTACGTTGCTGTATACCGGGTTGTCAGATGGTTTTATGATTCGTTTTTCATTGGCAACAATGTTTTCATTGATTGTTGTGTTACCGATTATCTTGTGGCATGTGTGGGCATTTGTCGCACCAGGATTGAAAAAAGATGAACGTCGATTAATTTGGCCATTGTTGGTCGCGTCGCCTTTGTTGTTTTTAGCCGGGGCGGGATTTGCATTTTATTTCTTGTTTCCGGTTGTTTTTAGGTTCTTTGTTGAATTAAATCAATCGGCGCCTGTGCCAAGTGTCTTGTTGCCGGTGGCGCGTGATTATTTAGCATTTGCAATCGGGATGTTAAAAGTATTTGGTGTTGCATTTCAATTCCCACTGTTAATGATTTTGTTGAATAGAATTGGTGTGTTAACCCGTTCGGCGGTATTGAGAATGCGCAGATATGCCATTGTTTTGATTGTTGTCGCGGCCGCGATATTAACACCGCCAGATGTTGTGTCGCAAGTAATGCTGGCGTTGCCAATGTGGGTATTGTTCGAAATCAGCATTTTGTTTATGCGTCGTGATTGATTTTATGCTATAATAGTCTTATGAAAAAAATCATTTGGATTTTTGCAGGTGTTTTGTTGTCGCAAACTGCGTGTGATTTGCAACCTAAGATTCAGTCCTTGCCCGATTCGGTTGGAGATTTTATTTCTGCACGATATCCAGCATTGTTGGCAGACCCAAATGTTAACCCAGAAATTTATAATTCAGCAGTAACAGACTATGGCGTATATGCATCACCTGATTTATATGGTCATGACGAGGCGGGGGATTACGTTACATATGCATCAATTGATGATTATATTATCCCGCCCCAGGCACACATGTCTGAATATGGTACCCCACCTGTGGATGCAGGCGCAGAAATTGTAAAAATACAAGATACAGAAGTTGCGGCAGACGATTATTTGCGTGTCCCAGATCGAATTGCAGATAATGTCAAGACAAGGGATGATGTTCTGGAAATTCAAAAGCCAAAATCAGGCGTCCAGACTGTGACACGTGTGGAATTAGATACGGTGCGTGTTGCGCCAGGTGATACACTGTATTCTTTGTCGCGCAGGTATTCGGTGCCGGTAAATGATTTGGCGGTTATGAATAATCTGCAGGCGCCATTTAATCTGATTGTTGGACAGGAAATCCGTGTGCCAAATTTGAAAGACGTTAGGGTTGCGAATGTGGTAGAAAAAGAACCACAAAAAGTACCCGCGACAGAAATAAAAAAATCCCAGAAATCCAGTGTAGAGGTTCAGAAGAAAGAAACAAAAACTGGGGTGGCGCAGGATGTTGTGGTGGTAAAAAAAGATGCACCGAAAAAAATATCGTCTGATCCAACAAAAAAGTTGCCAAAGATTACATCACGATCTTCGTCAAAGTTTTCATGGCCGGTGCAAGGCAAGATATTGTCAAACTATGGTGCGAAATCAAATGGACTGTTTAATGACGGGATAAATATATCTGCATCACGGGGCGGTGCGGTCAAGGCGGCTGAAAATGGCGTTGTTGCGTATGCAGGAAATGAAGTAAAAGGTATGGGAAATCTGGTTATAATTCAGCATGCCGGTGGTTGGATGACCGTGTACGCGCATATGGATGAAATGAATGTGCGACGCGGCGTGCGCGTAAATGTCGGACAGAAAATCGGTACAATTGGTCAAACGGGTAAAGTGGACAGTCCGCAGTTGCACTTTGAAATTCGCAAGGGGACCAAGGCGTATAACCCGACTGCGTATTTAAAAAAGTAATAATGGTCACGTTTCGTGACCTTTTTTTATGAATACTGTCAAATAATATTTTTAAATACCATTTGCTAAAGTTTGTTTGTTAACAAGGGGGAGATTATATGAAAAAACTAATTTTTATATTATGTGTGTTACTGGCGGTGTTCTTGATTGTTTGGGTGGTTGCGTATATGCATAAATCGCCAATAGTGCCAAACAGTGATTACCAGGCATCGAATCGCGATACACAAATTGTTATTTACGATATCGATGATTTAGAATTGACTGCATCTGAAATTATCCCAAGGGGCGGGTTTGACTATATTCGTGGTGGGGCAGAAACAGAACAGACAATGATGCGAAACACGTCGTCTTTTGACGAGGTGGATATTGTCCCACGTGTGCTGACCGGTGTGGTAGAACCAAATATTTCAACCAGTATTTTGGGCGTCGATATTTCTTTGCCTGTGATTGCTGCGCCGGCGGCTGCGCATGGTCTGGCGCATGTCAGTGCCGAGGCGGGAACTGCGCACGGCGTTGCGGCGTCAGGAACGATTATGAGTGTAAGTACATATGCCAGTTCAACACTGGAAGAAATTGCGCGCGCAGGGCGTGGCGCGCCCCAGTGGTTTCAGTTGTATCTGAGCAAGGATGAACAAGCGAATCGCCTGTTAATAAAAAAGGCAGAAGAGGCAGGTTATAGGGCAATTATTCTGACGGTAGATGCGCCGGTTGGTGGAAACCGTGTGGCGGATTTGCGTAATGACTTTAAATTTCCGCTAGAGATGCCAAATGTGCCAAAAATATCCGGAAAAACCAAGGGGCAGGGGATAAGTAAAATTTTTGCGGCATCAAAAAATGACTTAACACCATATGATGTTATGTGGGTGAAATCTGTAACCAAATTGCCAGTAATTGTAAAAGGAATTCAACATCCTGATGATGCAGAATTGGCAATTTGGGCGGGCGCAGATGCTGTCTGGGTGTCAAACCATGGTGGGCGACAACTGGATGGCGCGCCAGCGGCGTTCGAGATGCTGCCGGAAATAGCAGAACGTGTAAATAAACGTGTGCCAATTATTTTTGACAGCGGTATTCGACGCGGTCAACATATATTCAAGGCAATCGCCAGCGGGGCAGATGTTGTCGCAATTGGGCGACCGGTTATTTATGGTCTGGCGTTGGGGGGATGGCGCGGTGTTGTCGATGTGTTCGATTGGCTGAAAAAAGATTTGCGACGGGTTATGACATTGGCGGGGGCACAAAATATTGAAGATATAAAAAATATAGAATTACGCAAGAAATGTATGATGCTTAGGTGTGAAAAAATCTAATAAAACCGCCGTATAGGCGGGTTTATTTTTATCGCATGTGTGATTGTTTTAGTATTGCGATTCCGTCATGAAATTTTTTGCCGTTTTGCAGTGCTGTTTTTATTTGTTCACGCAGATATGTGTCGGATGGATATTGTGATATATCTGTTGATGATGTGTTGAATAGGAATTTTGATAGACTGGATTCTGCTAGTTGGTGCAAAATGTCAAAGCGTTCGCGAAATAATCGTATGTTTGATTTTTGTGGCAGGTATGGTTCCAGATTTTTATCCATCAGCCAACTGTCGATAAACATATTTGGGTTTGGGGGGCATTCTGGGAAATATGTTGGGATATTTTCTTGGGCGCGGTTCAATGATTCTGAAACCGATTCGTTTGATAGTTTTTGGCCACGTGGGACATGTATATTTATACAGTATTCGTGTTTTGGGGTAAATTTTGGAATTTGGTAATCGTATCTCATTAATTCATATTGTAGACGTCCAAATTCAATAATATGTGCATTGATAAAAAAACTGCCCCAGATTAATTGCGATATTTCAGATCCTTTTATTTTATATACATCCAAGCCGCGTGTACATGTTTCGCTTATTCTGAAGCGATGTTTGTCTTCTTGATAGCTGTCAAATTTTCTGGATTTCATGTTTTGTTGGTGTGTCTTATATCCAGACAGTAGAATTAATGCAGGTAGCGGGTCGATTATTTGACGCTTTAAATCATGTGTCCAATTGTATTTAGTAGGTGAAAATAGGTATTTGTTTAAAATGTATGCGCCAGCTTGTAAGTCGGGTGATGATTTAAATTGTGTTATGTATTTATTGAATAGTTTTTGAAAGTTTTGGTGTTGGTCTAAGCCATAAAATTGCATGGCGGAATTAAAATCAATGGAATTTAACCAACTTCTGATTTTTTCTGGGTTTGAATCAATGCTGGATATGTCGTGTGGGGTTATTGTAAAACCGATTTTATGTAATGTTGCTGAATTGTTTGACATATGTGTTCTCTTTTTCCTGTTGTGTAAAAGTATTCATTTTATATGCATTTTTAGATAAATGTAAATAAGATTATAAAGACTTGCATTTTCTGGAATTATGGATATAATTATCCCGCTGATAAGAAAAAATCCGGTTTTGGATGCGTAGCTCAGTTGGTAGAGCAACTGACTCTTAATCAGTGGGTCCAGGGTTCGAGTCCCTGCGCGTCCACCAAAAATAAACGGTCACGAATGTGGCCGTTTTGTTTTGAATGAAAGCGCGGATGAGAAACCGTGAATGGGTTCGCGCTATTTGATGGCGAAAAGGGGTACATAGAGTAAAAACGAACAATGGAATATATGGTCTATTGTTGCGTCTGCTAAAAATAAATGGTCGCGAATGTGGCCATTTTAGTTGCGTGCGTTTATTATTATAAGAAAAAAATCCCAGAAATAATGCGTATGCGTCAGGTATTCATACCTATATAAATTTCTGATTTGTATTGATAGAATTACGGTGTAGACATGAAACATAAAACATAAAATACAAAAAGGAGAGAAAATGAAAAAGTTAGCTTTATCAACACTGGCAGTGCTGATGGCCTGCCCGGCATTTGCGGGTATTAATCATCCAGACCAGGGCAGCAGCTGGCAAATGTGGGGTATGGACCCATATATTGGATTGAGAGGAGGTATGAGCTATTCAAACCTGAATTATAAATATAATGGCAATAAGGAAGCCATGACAGATTATATCTTTCAGGGGCGTGCCGCATTAGGTTTGGAAGTGTGTGATACGGTTCGTTCTGAAATCGAATGGTCTTATTTTGGCAAATTGTCTGATTCTGAACGCTTTGGCAGCGCAGGCAGCGTTGATGTAGAAGCCAAGATGCAGACCTTGTTGTGGAACAATTATATGGAATTTGGTTCGTATAAAATCGTACGTCCATTTGTTGGTGTTGGCGCAGGTATTGCAATGACAGATGTTAAGCGTCATGGCGATTTGATTCCACATCACAGCAAGGATGAAACGCGTTTCTCGGCAATGGGAACATTGGGCGTAACATTCGATATGGAACGCTTTGCGGTTGATTTAGCTGCGCGTTATACTTATGTAGATATTAATTCTGGTCTGCATAACTTTGGTGGTGATGTTGGTATTAGATTTATGTTCTAAGCCCAAAAGAGTGAAAGAAAGTACCCGCAGTTGTGGGTGCTTTTTTTATTAAGTGGGTTAAGGAATGTGGGAAAATTATGTGCCGGTGTCAATATATATTTGATTGTGATTTATTGGGATTTGTTTATTGTCATATTGTTTGTGATGTAAAGTGTTAAATAATTTTATGCTTGTACTCTTTGGGGGGCAGGTACAGATGGTTAAAGAAAAAAAGCGAAAGTGACGAAATAAAATAATGCCCCATGTTTTGGGGCGTTTTTTTATGCCAGTTTTGCCAGGGCCAGTTTGTTTAAAAAGCCTTCTTCAATAGCGCTGAGCAGTGAGTTTAATCCTTCATTTGTGTCGCCATCGTTTTGTAGTTCTTCAAGATGAGAAATTATCTTTTCGCATGATTTTACTAAATCACGATTAACGAACTTAGGGTTCAAGATATCTGCCTTGAATACTGTTTTTTTGTCGTTGGCCATGAAGTACGTTTCTGCAATTGCGTCGGTCCAGGTGTCGATGTCTTCGGTCAAGCGGTCAAATAATAAATGCTGGGAATAATTATCTGTGGACCAATGATTTATTTTACATGCATATTTGAACGCAATTAAATGTTGCATTAATTCATACATTTTCTCTCTCCTTTTTTGTTGTATGCATAATTGACATTATCATGTTTCTCTTTTGTGCGATACAGGATTGATGTCAATGTTTGCTGTACGCATGATTTCCTAAGGATTATAGGGATTCAAACCTGGGGTAATTGCTAAAAAAATATAGTAAAGTATATGTGTGTAACCACAAAGGAACATAAAAGGAGAAACAAATGAAAAATTCAGGTAAAAAAATGTTAACGTTTGCGTCTTTGATGGCGGCGATGGCGGTTCTGTCGGGCTGTATGATGGAATGTCCGGGAAAAAAACATCATCATAAAAAAATGATGCATAATAATTCGCGCCCAGTTGAGGTTGTTGAATCTGATACGATTGTTGTCTATCAGACATATGAAAATGCAGATGTTAATTCTGTATATGCTAAAATGTATACCCACAGCAGCAATGGTGGTGAATCAAAAATGGGGCACATTAAATTCAAAGATACAGATAACGGTCTGAAAATGATGGTAGACTTAAAAGATATGCGCCCAGGTGTTCAATATAACGTAAAACTGTATCAGTGTGATATGTGTTATAACGATGTCAAATGTTGCAATAATTCTAAAAAGATGAATATTAATTTGCCTATGTTGCAGACGGGGATGAGTGGTCGTTTGGATCAGACATATATGATTCAGGGTATCAGTGCCGCACAGTTGAATGGTGCAAATATCTATCTGGAACGTGATGGCGGGTACAAGGCTGGATGGGGTAAATTGGAAAAATAAGATTCCTTGTCCCAGTAAAAAAATCGCCCAGAAAATTTAATGGGCGATTTAATTTTTATTCTTTGCTTAAGAAATAATTCTTATATACTGTGGGGCATGAGATGTTTGTCAGCTTTCTTTGTAATCTTGCTGTCTGTTATTCATGCTGCATGGTCGGGTGTGATTGGTGGTGATGCATTTGTTTCCGCGGATTTTGTTATTGAAAACGGTGATTTTTATATGCCCGATTCATTACATGTTTCTGGGGTGGTGAAAATAGAAAATAATGGGATTTTGAATACTGATGTTTTTGTGAATGATGGTGCAATATTGTTTATAGAAAATCATTCTGGTGTAAATTCTGTATTTGATTTGGGGGATGGTGCACAGGTGGTTCAGCTGATTTCAGATGCAGATGATATGAACCCAATTAACTTTAACGTTCCGTATTCTGTGTTGGTTGATGCGGCCAATATGTTGGCGTTGACAGATGTAATAAATTTTGCAAATGGGGCAGATAAAATTATTCTGGATGATTCTGTTCTGGACATCAATGGAATCGCAGCCGGCAGTGTGAATAACATTGAACTGCGTGGCGATGTTTTCTTGGTTGTAGATAGCGTTGATGATTTATCTGATGTGCCATTTATATCAGGTGTGTCTGGCGCGGGAAGGGTACATGTCATTTCACCGCAATTAAATCCTTTGTTTACGGATGTTGCGCGATTACGTGGTGGTGATTTGTATCTGGAACGCGTTCGTGTTCAGGATTACGAAAAGGTTTTTAATAACGATATGGGGCGTTATTTGAACGCATTACGATTAAAAAATAAAAATGATAAATTACTGTATGCGTTGGATTCTGCCAAAGATATCGATTCTTTCTATAGTGTGTTAAGGCACAGTGTGCGTTTGAACAATAAAATGTTGGCGCGACCACTTAGAATTTTAAATGCATTTAATCGCTTTGAATCTGATGGTGTGACATCTGCGGATGTGTGGGGTGTAATGTCAGATGAATTCTATGCTTATGGTATAGGTGCGGGTGTGCGCGAAAATATAATGTCAAATTTGAATGTTGGAATTGAATTTGCTATTGGTAAAGTGAATTATGATGGTGATTATGATGTTTATGCGGGTGATTTGTTTAGTGCAGACCTGTCTGCACTGTGGAGTCTGAATGATAGTATAGCGGTTCGCGGAATTGCAGGTGTCTTGTACCAGAATACAGATGTTGGCGATGTGTTTTATGGGAATCATATTTATGAAAATCCAGATGTGATGATGTGGGATTTAAAGGCAGATGTCGGTTATAAGTTACTTCTTGCCGATTCGTTTTATTTGGATGCTTATACAGGGCTAAATTTTAATGGTTATAGTGTGACGGGGTTTGTTGATAATGATTTTGATTTGTATTCAGGTGTAAATCTGGGGTATGAATTTGATGCAGTTGGTATAAGATATGATTGCCACATTGGCGCAAATGTGAATGCGGATTCAGATATTGGTGTGCATGGCAGCATAGGTTTTATGTCTGATATGGATATGGTTGGTGGTAACGTGAATTTTACTGCAATTCATATGTTTGATGTTATGACATACAAACTATCACTGGGTGTGCGTTTTTTATTCTAGTCCATGAACTTTCCGCGCAGACATGCCTTGTTCGCGGCAGTGATAATAATATTTGCCATTTCAGGCGCATTATCACGGTGTGCGACGATACAGGGCTGCATATATTGTGTGCGGTATATCAGGTGTTTGCCGGTCTTGTCAGGGCCTTCTAGTAGACATGATAATGTTTTATCAATGCAAGAAATATTAAAGTCGCGTTGGACTTCGTTTAAATATGCGTCCAGTTTTGTCAGACGTTCAGATTTTATGTTTTCTGGGATTTGGTCTGGCATTAATGCGGCGCCTGTGTGTGGGCGTGGTGAATACTTAAATGAATATGAATTTATGTATTTTATCTGCTGGGCAATTTGCATTGTTTGTTCAAAATCCGAATCGGTTTCGCCGGGAAATCCAACAATAAAATCTGACGAGATTTGAATGTCAGGGCGTGCGGTTTTTAATTTGTTTACTATGTCACAATATAATTCCAGACTGTATGGTCGGTTCATGCGTTTTAAAACATTTGGTGCGCCACTTTGTATTGGCATGTTTAAAAATGGTAATAATTTTGGTTCAGTTGCAAACATGTCAATCAGGTCATCTGTCATTTCTGTTGGGTAACTGGAAGTAAAGCGTATACGCATGATTTCTGGGATTTTTGCTGTTTCGCGTATTAAGTCGGACAGGCGATACAATTTGCCGTTCTCGTCGGTGTACTTATATCCATTTACATTTTGTCCCAAGAAGCAGATTTCAATTGCACCAGTTTTTGCAGCGTGAACTGTGTCGCGCATAACCGAATCAAATGCGCGTGATAATTCGCGCCCACGGGTATATGGAACAATGCAATATGTGCAGCAATGGTTGCAGCCTTCTTGGATTGGAATGTAGGCAACGCGTGGTGAAGTTGCCATCTGGGGCAGCGAATCAAATTTTTCCAGCCCGCCCAGGTCTATATTAAATAATCGTGTGTCGGGATTGTTTAATATTTCTGGTAATTTATGATAACTTTGTGGACCCAGAACAAAATTTAATTCTGGTATTCTGCGGAATGCATCTGCGCCCGATTCGCGTGCGACACAACCAACGATTCCAAACAGGGCAGATGGCTTTTTTGCGCGTCTGATGCGCCCCAGTGCAGAATAAACTTTATCCGTTGCCTTGGCACGAACAGCGCATGTGTTCAGTATGATAATGTCTGCGTCTGGAATCTGTTCTGTACGCATAAATCCGTGGTGTTCCAGCAGACTGGCGATGCGCCATCCATCATACACGTTCATCTGACAGCCAAAGGTTTGGATAAAGAATTTCTTCATTTTTGTTTCTTTTATTTGTGTCTGGTTCGTTGAATTTGAATTATTTTGTTTTTTATGCTTTTTTGTTTTGCGTTGGCAGCATGCATTGCGTGTTGACGCATATATTTTTCTTCGCGTGCTTTTATTTTTGCGCGTGCTTCGGAGGTTGCCATGTTGCGCAATATAATGGCAATTGATTCTGAATACATTTATAAGCCTTTTGCTGTTTTGCTGGTATGAAAAGTATCGGTCTTTATTTCTGCTTTGTTCTGGCTGCGTTTATTATACGTTTTTTTGCGCCCGTCATTTTTTGTTCCCATCTGCGGCCAGGCTGTTTAATTTGTTTTGCCGTGTGTGTCGCGGGGTGAGATTTGCCACGGATAACGGTGTTGGTTGCTGATGTCTGGAGAGAAGATGGTAATGGAGTGTCTTCAATTTCAACCAGGCCATATTGAACACCAGTAATTAAATTATTTGATACTATTTTGATAACCTTTGTCATTGTGTATTCCTTTTGTTTTTTTTTGTGTTATTAAGCCAATTTATTACGCAATATTTCGTTTACAACGGCTGGGTTTGCAGTGCCGCCAGTTTTCTTCATTACATTGCCAACAAAGAAGCCCAGTAATCCAACCTTGCCAGATTTGTATTGTTCAACTTGGGATGGATTTGTGGCGATAACTTCGTCAACAATCGCTTCGATTGCACCGGTGTCGGTCATTTGTTTCATGCCAAATTTGTCGGCGATGTCACGCGGGGTGCCCGATTCGCCATCCAGCATTTTTATAAAGATTTCTTTGGCCTGTTTGCCGTTGATTGTGTTTTCGGCAACCATGTCAACCAGTTCGGCCAAATCAAATGGTGTGATAATACGCATGTCATCCACAATGCCTGATTTTTCGTTTTTGACATCCCAGTTTTCTGGGTGCGCGAACAATTCAGAAATCATCCAGTTTGCAACGCCCTTGGCGCGTTTTTTGTCGCCATTTACAGATGCGTCATACCAATGTGATATATCAGTGCTTTCGGTCAGACGTGCGGCATCATATTCAGACAGCCCGAATTCATGCGTATAGCGCGTGCGTGTCGCAGATGGTAATTCCGGCATGGTGCTGCGTATGCGTTCAATTTGTTCATCAGATATTTCCAGTGGCAACAGGTCCGGGTCTGGGAAATAACGATAGTCCAGTGCGTCTTCTTTGCTGCGCATAACAGATGTAGTGCCGTCGCCCTGGTGATAGCGCATTGTGTCCTGGGTGACTTGGCCGCCGTTTTCATAGATTTCGATTTGACGGCGGGCCTCAAATTCAATGGCGGATTTGATAAATTTAAATGACACCATGTTTTTTGTCTCGGTGCGTGTGCGGAATTCGGTTGAACCAACAGGTCGGACAGAAACGTTAACGTCGGCGCGCATTGAACCTTCTTCCATGTTGGCGCGTGATACGCCCAGTGCGCGTGCGATTTCGCGAATTTCACGCAGATAACGTTCTGCTTCGTCTGGGGATGTGATATAGGAATTATTTTCAGGATTTTTTGTATCCAAAAAAGTCACGATTTCCAGTAATGCAACCCCGGTGCGGTTATAGTCTGCAAATGATTTTGTTGGATGAACATCATGTTTTAATTTACCGGCGTCTTGTTCCAAATGTGCGCGTTCGATTAAAATTTTCTTTGGATTGCCATCGTCGCCCATAATTTCAACCCAACCGCGACCAACAACCGGTGGTTCGTCCGCAGGCTGTGAAATCTGGTATCCTTGGGGCAGGTCAGGGTAGAAATATTGTTTACGGGCAAAACGACTGATGCGGGAAATTTCTGCATTCAGCCCCAGCCCCATTTTAATTGCCTGGTCAACACAGAATTTGTTTATAACCGGCAACATTCCTGGCATTGCGACATCAATCATTGATGCCTGGGTGTTGGGTGATATGGTTGGGTTATAGTCGGCAGATGCGCCACTGAATAATTTTGAATTAGAAAGGACTTCGATATGTGTTTCCAGTCCGATTACCAATTCCCAATCACATGTTTTGCCTTTTATCGTAAACATTTTGTCTTTTTCCCTTGCTTTTTTATTTTTTGTATCTTATTATTGTCGTCGCGTTGGCTAGGTAGCTCAGTTGGTAGAGCAAGGGACTGAAAATCCCTGTGTCGGCGGTTCGATTCCGTCCCTAGCCACCATCTCCTTTCTAATTGCGACCGTTGCGGTCGTTTTTTTATTGTCCATGGAGATGGTGCGGTTGTTCATTTTTATTTCCCCATAATTATTGTTGGGCGGTTGTCAATGGCGGCCGCGATTTCAATGTGTTTTGCCAATTGCAGAACGCGCATGTCGTCAAAACGGCGACCCACAACCTGAATCCCCAGTGGCAGACCGTTGCCTGCCAGGCCGGCCGGGACACTGCATGCAGGTACGCCTGCCAGGTTCATCGCAACCGTGAATAAATCCAGTGCGTAATATTCCAATGGGGTCAGGTCTGAATCCAATGGCATTGCGGTGCCAGCAGATGACGGACAGATGATTAAGTCGCATTGATCAAAGGCGGCATTAAAACTGTCAGATATCATGCGGCGTACGCGTGCAGCCTGCATAAAGTATACATCGTATGATTCACTGGACAGTACCGCGGTGCCGATTACCATACGGCGTTGTACTTCGTCGCCAAAGCCGGCGGCGCGTGACTTTTTAAATGTGTCATAGATATCACGACCTTCGACACGAATGCCATAGCGCATGCCGTCATAACGTGCCAGGTTTGATGATGCCTCGGCCGGGGCGATGATATAGTATGCTGCCAATGCGTCCAGGATGTTGGGAATAGATACTTCAACAATTTCTGCGCCCATGGATTTTAAATCGGCAATGCGTTTTTCAAATAATGTCTTCATGTCGTCTGAAATCTTAACGTCGCCAAATTCGCGAATTATGCCAACGCGTAATTTTTTGCCATTGCCCAGAATAGGCTGAATTTCAGATGTACAGGTGAAATTGTTTTCGCAACTGGTGGATTCGTGCGCGTCGTGTCCCGCCATGATGTTTAATAATAATCCTGCATCGTCAACGGTGCGTGTGATTGGGCCGGGGGTGTCCAGGGAAGACGCAAATGCGATACAGCCAAAGCGTGAACACAGACCGTATGTTGGCTTCATCCCAACCAAGCCGGTTATTGCCGCCGGAAAGCGAATTGAGCCGCCGGTGTCTGTACCCGTTGCCGCAATGGCCAATCCACCCGCCACCGCAGATGTTGAACCGCCCGAAGAGCCACCCGCGGTCAGGCGTTTTTCAATTTGCCATGGGTTGACAGGTGCGCCAAAGTAAGAAGTCTTGCTGAAAGTACCCATTGCGAATTCGTCCAGGTTTGCCTTGCCCAATAATACGGTGCCGGCATCAATGAATTTTTGTGATATGGTTGATTCGTATTCAGGAACAAAATTTTCCAGCATGCGTGATGCCGCGGTTGTGCGAATGCCGCGCGTGGCAAATAAATCTTTCATTGCGATTGGTGCGCCGTCCAAGAATTTTGCGTCACCTGCGGCGCGACGCGCATCAGATGCGGCGGCGTCTGCCATTGCGCGTTCAGGCGTGGTTGTGATATAGCAATTTAAATCCGTGCCATATTTTTCAATGCGATCCAGATACGCGCGTGTTAATTCCACCGCAGAAATTTCGCGGGCGTTCAGTTTTTTTAGTGCTTCGGTCAATGTCAGGTTTATCATTTTTGTTTCTCTGATGGTTTTGTTGATTGTTTTTGCAGTTCTATAATTTCAAATTCTTTCTGTGCGATAAGTTTTTTTATGTTTTCAATAGAAGCATAATATTCAGCAATTTCTTTTTTGCGGATGTCAATTTTTGATTGGGTTGCAGAAGCGGTTTGTGCGTTTGGTGTGAATTCTACATTTTTTTCACGAATATAGTTGTGTAAAGCGTGTGCGTTCAGCCCAAGTGCCATAAATTCTTGATTGCTAAACTGGTTGAAGATGTCGATATGCTTTTCAATAAGTAACTCAATCATATATGTGATATCTGAAACTGCTTTTTTGCCTAAGTTTCTAAACCTAAGCAAGTCTTCTCTGCGGGTGTTCATCAAGTCTAACAGTGTGACAATTCGTGCTTTATCAAATGTGGCGGTTGCAGGGTTGTATGTATGCTGCGTGTTAGATAACGCGTTGATAGTGCGTGCGTTTAATCCCAAGTCTTGTATCTTTGTGTTTAAAAGTTCTTGTATAGTCATTGTATGTTCCTCTTTATTCACCATCCATATTTTTCAATGCGATCCAGATACGCGCGTGTTAATTCCACCGCAGAAAGTTCGCGGGTGTTTAGTTTTTTTAGTGCTTCGGTCAATGTTAGATTTATCATTTCTGTTTGCTCTTACTTTTGTTTATCGGTTGCGTAGTGTTGTGGGTATAAGATTGCACCCAGTGTGTTGCGTATAAATTCATCCTGGCATTTGCCGTTTTTCAAATTGCGCGCGCAACGTTTTATTTTTGCCGCTTCATCCAGTTCGCAATTCTGTTTGCCGCATTGTGGGTATTGATCAAAATAAAACATTCCGTCAATAGACAGTGAACGATGACGTGCGTTGCCGCCAATGGCACGACCAAACCCAGTGCTTTCCGTATATTCAAGATTTAGAGTTTTTATACAGGCATTGACAGCAACGTTTGGTGTAGATAATTTTTCCATCAAGGTATCAAGTTCACTGCGTGTAAGATGGCCCAATGATGCAATGTGGTTTGGGAAATGTTCATATGGTTCATACTGAACAAAATGTACAGGAATGTTTTTTTCTGTGTCTGGCATTTTATTCTCCGTCCATAACCTTGGGTACTGCGAAATAGCCACGTGATGTGCCAGCGTTGTCGGGCGTGTTTGCCAAAACCAAATCTCGAATGTTGCCATCGGTGACGATGTCTTCGCGTTGTGGTAATTTGTGTTCTGATGGATTCAACATTGGGGTCACACCCGTTGTGTCAATTTTTTGTAATTTATCCAGCCATTCAACCACAGAATCAATGTTCATGGATTCCAGTTTTTCTGGGCTGATTTCAATTTTGATTAAATCTGCAAATTTTTGTAATTGTTGCTTGCTAAATGCCATTTTCAATCCTATTATTTTAAAGTAAAAGGAATTATACAATGATTTTGCCAGATTTCAAGGCTTTTCCACGCGCCGGGCGTGTTTTGGGAATTGATTGGGGACTGCGACGGATTGGGGTTGCGGTATCTGACCCAATGCGCGATTTTGTCTTTGCTCGTGATGCGATTGTTTTGCCACGTGGGGCAGAAAATCATGCCGATTTGGTTGCCGATATGGCAATGCGGGAAAATGTGGTTGGTGTTATTGTCGGGCTGCCGTTATATCCGGATGGCAGTGCATCAAATACAACGAAAATGGTGTGTGACTTTATTGATAAATTGGCAGAAAAAACAGATTTGCCAATTTGCACAATAGAAGAAAACCTGACATCTGTTTCGGCCCAAGAAGATATGGGGCGCGTTCGTGTGCGTGATTTAAAGACGCGTCTGGATTCGGAATCTGCACGCGTGATTTTGGAAAATGCAATTGCAATGATTAACCGGGCATAATGCCCGGTTTTTATGCGTATAACGCGTTTTTTATTCTTCGTTTTTGTCGGGGATCTGACCGTCTGCGGACAGTAATACCGCAATCCAACGTGTGTTATCAAACTGGGCGCATATTATGTACAGCGCAACCAATAACGGAACACTAAAGAACATGCCGGCGATTCCCCATATCATGCCCCATACAACCAGGTTTATTAATATTGCCAATGTTGACAGGTTAAGGGTCTTGCCAGTCAATTTTGGTTCGATAATGTTTCCGAATAATATTTGCAGGCCGATTAAGCCGACGGCGGTTAATAGCGGTTCTTGCAATGTGGGGGATGATACCAGTGAATATAGTATTGGCAGACCGCATGCGACGATTGCGCCAATTGTTGGAATATAGCTGGTGATAAATACGATAAATGCCCAGACACCTGCGAATTCCAGGCCAATTGTCTGCAGCCACAGGTATGATGCGACACCAGTTATCGCAGATATAGTTGTTTTGACAAACAGGTATTTCTTCATGTTGGTATCAATGCTGTCCAGGATATAGCGCATCTTTTTATACTGTCGGCGGCCAGGGAACATAGCGTTGAATTTTTTGTTAAATGTACTTTGTTCAACAAACATGAATATCATGTATACCAGTACCATACCAAATGACGTAGCAATCCCTGCAATAGAGGAACCGATATTTGCAGCAATCTTGGTGATGTTTGGAATCATGTTTGCATCAAAGGTTAGTCCAACGGAATTTGACAGGTACGTCCCAAATTCGGTCAGTTTTGTTTGCAGGGCAGGCAACGCCGCCAGCAGTTCTGAAAACATTGGATGTATCTGGGTGGTAAATAGGTAGCCAACCATGCATACTGTTATCAATGTTGTTATGTTCGCAATCCAATCAAATATGTGATTTTGAAGTTGCTTGTCTTTGTGTGTTGGCAGCGCGCGACGATAATAGTCGGACATGGCATTCATTAAATACCACAGAAATCCTGCGATTAATAATGGGATGAATATGGAACGGCCAATCCATAACAGAAAAATACTGCCGATAAATATTATTATTTTGTTCATGGTGTTTCCTTTTACAGGTTTATTGTTTCTGTGGTTTCGATTATGTTTATTGTTGTTGTCTGGTTTAGATGCGTATATATGTGCGTCCCAAGCGTAAGGGCGATAATTATTGCAATGTTGATGATGACTGCAACAGTTGCGTATTTACCAGGCATAGTTTTTATGAATTTTTTTATTCCGACTGATATTGTCCATATGCCAAAAATCAGGCTGAGTATAAAGGTTAGCAGGACAGCGTTTATCCCATATACAAATCCAGACAGCATGGTTAATAATGCAAATACAGAAATGGTTGTTGCCGGGTTGGATGTGATAAGGTGGGTTATATTTTTATACCAATTTGGTTTTATCGTAATGCTGTTGGTGGGACCACGCAAATCAGGCAGTATGTAGCCAGGCGCCCACAGCGCAGAAAAGCCAAAAGGCATGCAGCAAATGATTTTCCATGTCGGTATGTTTAGAGTCTGTATACGGCGGAATTTTAGGAAAAAATTAGAAAGTAGTATGCCAATTAAGTATAATAATAGTATGCTGGACATTGAAAATATAAATAATATGGATGCGGATGAGCTGCCAAGAGTTGCTAACTGAAGTAAAATCTTATTTGCGTTTTGTGTAATAAAGAGTGATATCGCTATAAAAGCGGTGGCGGTCAGTGCGGTCTGCAGATTGTGTGTCGCAATGAACGATTCGCGGTCAGGGGTGATGTGTGGCAGTTTATAAAACAGTCGGATTGCACAAATTATAAATGTGATGGTGGTCAGCCATAACAGTGGTTGATATGGGACAGGGGTTGGCGTGTATATTCGCACAGCAATGAATGAATACAGCAATCCAATAATCGATGTGCTGAAAAATGTCGTTAGTGCAAATTTTAATGGCGCCCATAATGTCCAGATGGACAGTGTTGATGCGTTTGTAGGGTTCATTTCTTCCTCCTGGCCAGATGTTAACTGTTATTTTATCATAATTTTACCTTCTGATAAAGTTGTCGTGTTTGTTATGTTGATTAGGTTGGTGAAATCTGTTTGGTGACTGATTATCAGAAATGTTGTGTTGGGCATATTGGCAATTGTATCTGCAATTAATTTTTTTGTATCGGTGTCTGCGCCAGAATCTGGTTCGTCCAGTATTGCAAATTTTGGATTGGCAATCATCAAGCGTAATAACATTATTCTTTTGCGTTCGCCACCAGAAAAACCAACGTTAATACCACGGTTTAGCCATTCACGCGGAATGTCCAGTTTGATTCGTGTGCTTTCCAGTGTTTCTAAAAATTCCGCCATTGATAAATCGTGACCGGTGTTAAAGTGTGCATGTGCAGCGCAAGAATGCTTTAGAAAACTGATTAGTGTCAGACCAGGGATTTCGGGTACGTGTTGTGCGCCCAGGAATATTCCCTGCAGGGCTCGTGTGGTTATGTTTTCTTTTGTTATGTCCTGATTTTCAAAAATAATTTGTCCTGATTTAACCTTGTATTCTGGAATGCCTGCGATTGTTTGGGCTAATGTTGATTTGCCAGAACCGTTGTGACCGCACAGCAGGTGGCGTTCGCCAGATTGTATTTCAAGATTTATATCCGTTAATAATTCGCGTTTATCCATGGATATGGTAAGATTTTTTATAGCTAGCATTTTTTAATCCTTGGCCAGTGCCATTTGTATTAATTGTTTTGATTCAACCAAAAATTCCATCGGCAGACGTGATAGTACAGGGGTTGCTGCTGCGCCAATAATCAGGGCGGTGGCAACATCTGTTTCAATACCGGCCATGTTCAGATAGTTTAATGCGGCAGCATCGATGGTGCCAGTGCGCGCTTCGTGTGATTGATGATTGTTTTGGCCGTTGTGAATTATGCGGGGCAGGGTGTTTGCAACTGCGTTGTCGCCTATTAAGCGACTGTCGCATTTCGAGGCGTTGTTGCAATGATTGCCTGTAAATGATACCAGGCTGCGAAAAGTTTGGACGGAGTGGTCCAGTGCCACCCCATACGATACGATGTTTGATGTTGAGTTGTCGCCAATGTGTATCATTTTCGTGCCGGTGTCTGCCTGTTGGCCACCACGTGTTATGGATAGTGAATAAAAGTCGCTGTATGCATTGTTTCCGCGTAAAATTGTCGATGGATACTTCCAGGTTAGGGCGCTGCCGATTTCCATTTGGGTCCATAATAATTTTGCATTGTCGTGACAGATGCCGCGTTTCGTTACAAAATTAAAAATGCCACCATTGTTCTGTTTGCCGTCAAAGTCACCTGCAAACCAATTTTGTACGGTTGCATATTTCACGATTGCGTTATCGTGGGCGATAATTTCAACAACCCCGCTGTGCAGTTGGTGATTGGGGCGACGGGGCGCGCTGCAGCCTTCCATGTATGTTAATTCGGCGCCTGTGTCTGCAATGATTAATGTGCGTTCAAATTGCCCGATTTTTGCGGTCTCGATTCTAAAATAGCTGGCTAAATCAATTGGGCATTTGGTGTTAGGTGGGATGTATACAAACGTTCCGTCTGAAAATACGGCGGCATTAAGGGCCGCAAAAAAGTTGTCGGTTGCAGGTACTACGGTGCCCAGGTGTTTCTGTACCAGATCAGGGTGCTGTTTTACTGCATCAGAAAATGGCAGGAATATAATTCCATGTTTTTCCAATTCGGACGTGTATGATGTGTGGACAGAACGACTGTCGATGACGGTGTCTGTTGCCATGCCCAGCAGTGCGCGCTTTTCAGATTCAGGCAGCCCCATCTTGTCGTATACGGATTCTAAATCAGAATTATCAATTGGCCTGGTTTCGTTGTAATAATTTAGGTCGTCATAGTCAATCGCAGAATAATCAATCGTTCCCCAGTGGGGTTCTGTCATTTTTTTCCAGGCGGTAAATGCGTCCAGTCGCCATTGCAATAACCATGTGGGTTCATCGCGGGATGATGATATTTCGCGAATAAGATTTTCACACAGTTTTGCCATTTATGCCTTTCTTTTGTTATGCGCTTTGGGTGGCCAGTTGCTTTGCCTGGGCAAAAAATGTCAGGGATTGCCCCAGCAGGCCATCTGTAAACGTGTTAGACAGTAAACCATCTGGTTCGGTCGTTGTCAAATGGTGCAGGAAATTATCTGCGCGGTGCATATAGTTGTCAATGTTGCGGGCGACTTCGGAATCCAGTTTTATTGCGCGACGTAATTTTTCCAGGGCAAATGGGTTTTTTGCATATTCGTCCATTATGCCGCCCAGGGCGCGCCATAATGCATGCTCGGGCGTGTTGCGTGGCATAATGTCAATGGCGGCCATGACAGGAATCAGATTTTGTAACAGGTCTTGGTAAATCATTTCGGCGTTTTCTGCAACCGCATTCGTTGCCGATTTGTTTTTTAGTATCGATTGAATCTTTACCATCAGGTTGTATTGGTGTTCCAGCGTTTTGTTTATGCCGTTGATTTGTGAATTTGTTCGATGGATGTAATATGCAATAAAACCAACTGATAAAACAATAATGCTAAGTGCGATAAAAATTATAGTGTTTGTCATGTTCTTTGTCTCCTGGGGGGTAATTCTGGGCATTAGTATAACATCTTTTTGCGATTCGCGCGATTTTATCTTTTGCAGATTGATTTATGTGTGTTTTAGGTCTTGCACAGATTCGGCCAAATTGTTATAATATATTACAAAGCAAGGGAAGTTTTATAAGGGAAAGGAAGGTTCTTATGTTCCGTAAGGTGTTGATTTTTGCTATGTTTGCAACGGCGGCAGGCTATTGCTTTGCGTCGGAATTGCCCCAGGTTATAACGTCAGAAGTTTTTTATGAACAAGACAGGTATGTTGATGGTTCAGATTATGAACAGGTTGACGTGATGCAGGTCGAGGTGCCGGCGTGGCCCTTGGCAGGCAGTGATGCGGATGTCGAAGTTTCGTGCGAACATGGGGCGTGTAATAAAAAAAAGCAGGATGAAAATATTCGTATAGTCTCAAAGATTGGGGCGGATTTAGTCGTGGAAAATAATTTTAATCTGGGGGCACGTGGTTCGTTTGCTGGTTGGTCTGGTGGCGCAAATATGTTGCACGGTAATCAGGTTCCGGTTGGCTTTGATGATGAATGCAATAATAATTCAGAAATGCCATTGCTGCATCGCGAGGTTTTAGAGGATGATGGTGGTAATGTGTTGGCTGTGTCGCGCAGTGGTCGCAAGAATTGCGGTAAATATGCCAATAATTATGAGGGCTTTGCTTTGCGTAACGGTATGCGGGTTGATGCAAAAACGGCAGACGGTAAAAGAATTGTGACCAAAGAAGATGGAACAAGTGTTGTAGAAGAATTTGTAGAAGAATCTGAAACGGAAATTTTGGTCGATGCGTCTGCAGATGCCGAAGCGCCACAGATTGTGAAAGACCAGGTTCGTTCTTGGGTTGTGGCAAATGGTCAGACGTTGCGCGAAGTGCTGCAATCGTGGTGTGACAAAGAAGGTTGGGATTTGGTGTGGACAACCCCGCGTGAGTATCCGATTGAGGCCAGTGCTGTCTTTAAGGGGCGCTTTGTCGATGTGGCGTCGGCGTTGGTTCGTAATTTTGGGCGTGCGACACCAATCCCGTATGCGAAGTTCTATAAGGGAAATCGTGTGTTGGTGATTTCTGCTTCGCAGGAATAGTTTAATATACAGATGTCGTAGGAGAATATAAATATGATTAAGCCAATGAAATTTTTGATTTTGTCTGTGCTGGTGTTGGCAACTGTTACAGGGTGTGCTAAGCGCGAATCGGCCAAGGTTGCGGCATCTGTTGACCAGGATTTTATTAATGCGTACGATGCGTTTGAAATGGCAAAGAATCCGCGTGCTAAGGTGGCTAGTGGTGATACTGTTTCTATGTCTGAAGGGGTTTGGTTGGGTAATAAATCTGTTGCATTAGAGCATAGAAATAAATTGCCGTCTAAATTTGAAACGGATATGGGTGTGACTATTTTATTGGATGAGCCTGTGGCGTTGCAGGTGTTGGCAAATGATGTTTATTCTGTGACAGGAATTCCGGTTAAAATTGATGGTCAAGTGTCAGGGGAAAAATTAAAAAAACAGGTTAATGTTGCCTATACGGGACGTTTGTCGGGTTTGCTGAATCAGGTTGCGACAGATTTGGATTTGTTGTGGTATTATGACAATAATTCAATTGTTTTCTATGAAACAGAAACGAAAACGTTTTCGTTATATGCACTGGGGACTGAGGTTGCGTATCAGACGTCTGTGTCAACGGATAATTCAAATGAGGTGTCTTTGGAATCAACGTTGAAGGAGTGGGATGAAGTTGAAAAAGCGATTTCTTCAATTATTGGTAAGGCGGAAAATGCGGACTTTACCGTGTCGCGCAGTTTGGGAACAATTACGGTGACTGCATCACCATCTGTGTTAGCGCGCGTTAGTGAATATATTGAACGTCAGAATAAGCGTTTGAGCCAGCTGGTTACAATCGACGTTAAGGTTTTGCAGGTCACGATTTCTAATAATTCGGCATTTGGTCTGAATTTGGCGGCGGCAATTAATTCTACGTCGGGGTTGAATATTGTTGCAAATCCAAAAAATAATCTGGCATCGACCGAGGCCAGTTCTATGAATATTGCGGTTCTGTCAAATACAGTATCTGCATTGACGGGTGCGACGCACATGGAAAATGGTTCGTTGGTAGATGGTGCGTATACAAATGATCAAATTATGAATGGGTCTTTGTCGGGTGCCGCAGGCAGTAATGCATTAATTGAGGCCTTGGCAAAGCAGGGCAAGGTTTCTTTGGTGACGAATGTTGGTGTGACGACACGTTCAAATCGTGTTGCACCCGTCAGCAATACCCGTACAACAGGATATATTAAACGTTTTGAATCACGCAACTTTACAACCGTTGAATCCAGTACAGTTGATCAGGATGATTTAGAGACAGGATTTACAATGCAGTTATTGCCAAATGTGTTAGAAAATGGGAAAATTTTGTTGCTGTTCCGTATGTCTGTGCGTGAATTGCTGCGTATGTCAACCCAGACAATTGGCGAAGTGACACTGCAGTTGCCAGAGGTGGAAGAACGCAGCTTTATGCAAGAAGTTATTATGGAATCGGGTCAGATGTTGGTTGTTTCTGGTTTTGAAAAGCAGACAAACCAAGATACGCGTTATGGATTGGGTGATCCGGACTTTATGGCGCTGTCTGGTTCGCGTGAAACCCAGGCAACGCGTGAAGTATTGGTCGTTATCCTGACGCCACAGGTTCTGATTAGCCCAATGGATATGGAACGCAGTATTCAGCAGCATTGGGGCGCGCCACTGAATTAGGTGCTGTATTGATTTAGGTTTGAAACGGACATCTGGGGGCGGTATATGCATCTTGGGTGTCCGTTTTTTTGTGGCTGGATTGCCGGGGATGATTTATTTGTTAAGTGTTGTAATGATATGTTTTGGCTTTTGTCTGTGGTTTTTTTGTGGTATAATTTTACGTAAAAGGAGATTAATTATGAAAAACACATTGTTTGGTCTTATGGGGGTGTTGTCTGTGTTAGCGGTCTTGGATGCAAATGCGGCAACAAATTTTGGTGCGCGTTCGGCATCCAGTGCAGATTTGTCAGGTGCGCCGGCGGTACGTACGCGTGAAAAGGTGAATTATCAGAAATATCAGACGCGCACAACGAAAAAAACCTATGAAACAAAAGATGCGGCAGATTTGTACTATACAAAACCGGCAAATCGCAGTGCGCTGTATAAACAGTATGAGGGGGCGTCTTCATCTGCAGCATCTGCGGTCAAGACAACAAAGCGCACAACGCGTTCTGAAAAGGTTGTTAATAAGTTGTCACGTAAATATTTTATAGCCCATCCGTTCTATCAGCCTTTGGGTGGTGTGTTTGGTTCGGTGACCGATTTGGGTTATACGTCCAGTGGATATGATTTTGATATTGCAACCACAACACCAATTGGTGGTAACTGGGATATGAGCCGTTTTACCATCAAAGAAGATCTTAGTTATGGTATCACAGATACAATTGCAATGATGGCTATGTTGCAATTTGATATGGATGAATATAAATTCGAATGGGACGATAATTCGTCATCTGATAAAATGGATGATAATGGTTTAAATATGTTTGGTATTGGTGGTCAATGGCGTTTCAAGGATAATGAAAAATGGATTGGTATGGCATCCGCATACTACCAGCATCAGAAAGATATTTCTGATAACTTCTTGTTAGAGGTTAAGGCAGGATACAAAATTGCATCGTCAACTGTTTATGGGCTGATGCGTGGATGGTATCTGGCATTGGATGGAAATTCATATGGTAATGGGGTAGAAGGTAAGGATGAAGCTGGAAATTACCAGGTTTTGTATATGCCGTACCAAATTGGTGAAGATTCAGCAATCTATTTCGAAGGTGGAATGGGTGTGTTCAGCGTGCTGAACAAAGATTGGACGCTGAATCTGGAGGGTGTATTTGGACACTATGATTGGCACAATTCTGCAACGATCAAGGGGGCCATTGGGTGGCAGCCAAATGATTGGTTCGCGTTGAATCTGTATGCAAAAACAGTGTTCTGGGACAGTGCAGATGGCAAGAAATTGGACACATTGTATTTGTCGCCAGATTTGGGGTATGACCAATGGACAAATATTGGCAAAGCAAAGTTAGATAATTATGCGGAAACGTCAATCGGCCTGCAGGTTATGTTCCAGTTCTAGGGACGTGCTAAATTAATGCCCCCGGTTACGGGGGCAGGGGTGTTTTATCGCAAAAGGGGGAGAGAGGGTTCACTATGCGTAAATTTTTGTCAGTATTTATGTTGTCTGTTTGTGTGTTGGTGCCAACGTTGTCACATGCAAATGATTTGTCCCAGGATACGTCTGATCCATTGTTTATGTTGCAGACCGAAGGGATTTTGTCGCGTTCGTCTTTGACGTATTGGGACCATATCTTGCGTGCAGGACAGGCAATGTCGTATGGTATGAACAATCGTTTAACAATTGGGGCGGATGTTCATTATCAGCATGATTTTAATGGCCCAGAAGACGGCTTTTCTGCGATTGATTTGGGGGCGACGTATCGTATGGGGGCGGCAGATGATAACGATTCCCACATAATATCGGATGTCTTGTTTGGTTTTAAATTTGGTGGCAGTTCGCGTGTGCGCACACCAGATTATGCGGATTCAACGTATTATGCGGGTTTGCGTTTTGGGCGTCAGTATGCAGGAATGACACTGGCAGCGACAATTAAGTCTACATGGGTGTTTGATGATGTGCGTGGTGTTGCATTCTTGGATTTTACGCCAGAGGCATACTTTCGTATCGCACCTGATTTTCGTTTGGGAACAGGGCTGACCGTGCGCAAGGCAACCCATAAAATCGATGGAATGGATTTTGACCAAGAATGGCTGCATACGAAGCTGGTACGTCAATTTGGCTATACCCAATATATTGGGCGTGTTGATTATGAATTTGAATCTGATGATTTTCAGGTTGGCGCCCAGATTAACGTGCTGTTTTAACCGGTTGCGTATTGTAAGGTTTGATGTAAACGGGGCGGTTGTGTCCCGTTTTTATTAATCAAAGTGTTTGAATTTTTTTTTTTTTTTTTTTTTTTGCTGTATAATGTGTGTGCATTGGGAAAACTGTGTGGGGTGTAACGGCCCGTTCAGTCGTCAGTGATGACGTTAAATACCAGAACCGATGTTAGAAAAAATAATTTGCAATGGTATGGCCATGATTTTATGTAAACGACGTAAATAAAAATCCCCCAAACGGGGGATTTAATTTTTTCTGAAATGATATTAAGCCATTTTGGCAATTTTTTTGGCCAGACGTGAAATCTTGCGTGCAGCGCGTTTCTTAGGCATGATTTTGCCAGCAGATTTCATAATCTTGCTTTCTGCGTTGCGGGCCGCAACAGTTGCCGCCGCCTTGTCGCCAGATTCAATTGCAATCAATGCCTTTTTAGTCGCGGTTTTAACAACACTGCGACGTGATGTGTTGATTGCGTTTTTCTTGGCAGTTACCAAAATTCTTTTTTCAGATGACTTATGATTTGCCACTTTATTTTCCTTTTATTTTTGTTTTGATTTTGCTATTTTATAAAAAACAAACATAAAATCAAGGAAAAATAACATGATTTACTTAATTGCAATTATTATCTCTTATTTGTTGGGCAGTGTGCCAATGGGATTAATACTGACAAAACTGGCGGGCAAGGGTGATTTGCGAAAGGTGGGCAGTGGTAATATTGGCGCAACCAATGTTATGCGTGTTGGTGGACTGCGTATGGCAGGATTGGTTTGGTTGATGGATATGGCCAAGGCAATCGCAGCCGTGTTGGTTGGAAAATATGTTGCAGGTGATGCGTTTGGTGCATGGTGTGGATTTGCTGCAATTGTTGGGCACTGTTATCCGGTTTGGCTGCGTTTCAAGGGCGGTAAAGGGATTTCGTCGCTGTTTGGGGTGCTGTTGGCAGTTAGTCCTGTGTCATTCGCTGTTTGTGGAATTGAATGGTTGGTGGTCGCACTGGCCAGTGGGATTTCTTCGTTAGGGGCGGTGATTGTATTCTGCCTGATTCCAGTGTTGGGTTTCGTAATTTCTGTGCAGGTTGGGTTTGCTTTCTTGGCGATTGGGTTGCTGTGCATGTGGCGGCATCGTGAAAATATTAAACGGTTGATTGCAGGTGTGGAATCTAAAATCGAATGGAAGTGGAAGAAATAAAAATAAGCGGGAAAGTTCCCGCCTATTTTTATTTGGGACTTTATTTTTTGTCAAATTTGTGATATAATATGGCCAAGCATTTTAATGGGGGATAGAGAATGAAAAAGTTCATTTCTGTTGTTTTATCTGTTTTGTGTATTGTTCCTGCTGTCGCGGCAACAGGCCGGGGACGCGCAGGAAATACACTGTCTGCACAGATGGATGCGGCGCAGGAACGCGCGGGCGTTGTTTCGAAAAATCAGATCTCCGCCATGGCGGGATTGGCGCCTGAGACCGTTGTTGTTCAAAAATCCAGCCTCAAGGTTGATAATGATGTTACTGATGATATCACGACAGATGCGATGATTGCGCCAGATGTAACAATTTCTGGTGGTGCACTAAAGGATATGCGTGAAAAGGAAAAAGGTGCCTGTATCGCTAATAATATTGGTGTGGGGAATACTTTTGTTTGGGCGTCGCGTTACAGCAATCTGAACAGTTATTCAACAATGGTGGAAGATATTGAAAATCCAGAAAATAATACATGCTTTGTTAAGGTTGAATTAAAATCAAACGATTCGAAAATTGGTGTGTCGGATGTGCCTGTGAAATATTATGAATGGGGACAGAATATTACATGTGGCGCGTGGGCTGATTATGATGTGCTGAAAAAACGTATTTTAGATGCTAAAAAAACGGCACGAACATGGGCAACTGTTGCTGGCGCAGTTGGTGGTGCAGGTGTCGGTGTTGGTGCGATGGAAGCGTTCGGTAACAGATTGATTGGTGGTGATGTAGAAGGACAAAAGCATCTGGAACGAAATAATCCAACCGCTTTGTTGCGGTCACAGCTGGCGGTGTTAAAACAAGATAATCAGGCAGAATATAAAAAGTTTATTAGTAATTTAAGGGTGCTGAAGTTGGAATGTGCCAAGGAACATGTTTTGAATTCAGATGATATTGAGCTGAAGGCGATGTGTGAAGACTTTAAGCCTGTATTTGATTTGGCTGTGTAAATAGAAAAATCCCGCAAGACGGGATTTTTTAATGAAATATGTGTAGTAATTGTCGTATAGTGCGTATATGTCAGATGTGTTTAATAAGTTATTGATATTGCGCAGCCCAGGTATTGGGCCAGCAAGATATAATGATTTGCTGAGGCAATTTGAAACGCCAGCAGCAGCGGTCGATTTTTTGAATGTTAGTGATGAGATGCGCGATTCTGTTCTGCGTGAAATGGAACGTGCTGAACAACTGGGGGTGCGTTATATCTGTGATACCGATGCGCAATATCCAGAAAATTTACGTGCGGTCAAAAATCATGCGCCTGTTATTAGTGTGCGCGGAAATTTGAGCGTGCTGGGCAAGAAAATGGTCGCTGTGGTTGGTACCAGGCATGCGACTGCCACAGGGATGGGGTTCGTTGCCGATATCGCCCAGAAATTTGCAGAACATAATTATGCAGTTGTGTCGGGAATGGCAATCGGAACAGATACGGCGGCACACCGTGGCGCGTTGCGGGCAAATGAAAATGCAGTCACAATTGCAGTACTGGCCGGTGGGGTGGACTATGTCTGGCCACTTGAAAACGAATCGTTATATTATGAAATATTAGAACGTGGGCTGGTGATTAGTGAAATGCCAGTCGGGTTTGTGCCGGTTGCAACAAACTTTGTCCAACGTAATAAGTTGATTGCAGGATTGGGGGAAAAATTAATTCTGGGCGAGGCTGATTTAAAATCAGGTTCAATGACAACTGCGCGATTCGCAATTGATATGAAACGTGAAATCTGGGCAATTCCATCGCATCCTGCAGATTTGCGCGCGTTTGGGCCAAATTCACTGATTCGGGATGGGGTGGCGCGCATGTGTATGGGGGCGGATGATTTTTTCGGGACAATAAAAAAAGATGTAAAAATTTTAAAAAAAGTTGATGCGGAAAATAATCTGATTGACGCATTGGGAATGATTCCGGTATCAGAATCTGTATTGGCAGATGTTGTCAAAAAATCTGTTCCGGAAATTAAAGCGCAGTTGGTCGTTTTAGAATTGCAGGGTCTTGTGCGAAAAGTTGATGGTGGATATGTTCGCGCATAGGAAAAATGTTGTCTATACACTGTATATACAAATGGCAGAAAACAGGCGGAAAAACGAATCGTTGTCAAAAAATAAAAGTGTTTTTTTGAGGGAAGATTTGCTTGTAAACCGGAAATAATGTTTTAACTTGTTTGTCGTATCCAAAACGAGAAGAAGGTAATCAAAAAACAAGATTGGTTTTATTAATGGCATTAATTGTAACAGCCGGAAAATAAAATTAATCTATAACATTTAAAGAACGCGAGAGAGTTTTAGTAGGACAATATAAAATACCATGAAAGTGGCGTTTTATGTAGGTGACTTTTACAACCTGGATTCGAAGAAATAAGTCTGGTTGTAGAATATAAGGTCTGGGATGGATAACTCTTTTGAAAAAAAAGAAAAAGGGAGAAAAGGGCATGCAGACAATGGCGGCAAAATCACAAATGACAAACTTGGAAACAATCAAGGGGGCCATTGCCGCAAAAATTGATGCAGCATCTTTTACTTCTTGGATTGCACCTTTGTCTTTTGATGTTGTTGATGGTGTTTTGGTTTTGGGCGCACAGAATCAGTTCTCGGCAGATTTTATTAACAGTGTTCATTTCGGTGCAATTTCATCGGTAGCGGCAGAATTTGGCTTGACAGCATCAGTTGTAGTTCGTGCGGCAAAACAAACAGTCGCGCCAGTCGCAAATGATAATCGTGCCCAGGCATATGCGCCAGCGGCACCGGTTGCATCTAATACGCTTGCGTTTGATTCTTTTGTTTGTTCAGATGAAAATTTGTTTGTTGTTTCTGCGGGTAAAAAAGTCGCAGCGGGGTCGGTTCCTTTTTCTCCACTGTTTATTTACGGGCCAGCGGGGGCGGGTAAATCTTTGTTGACAGAATGCATCGCAGGCGCATCAACTGCAAAAGTTGTTAAAATGAGTGGCGCACAGTTTGTTTCTGAATTCACACGCAGCCTGAAAGAACATAATGTTTTCGCGTTCAAGGATTTTTGTCGTAATTGTGATACTTTTATTTTAGACGATGTTCAGGCATTGTCTGGCAAGAAAGCGTCAACCGAAGAATTTATGCAGTTGGTTGTTGATTTGCGCGGGGCGGGTAAAAATGTTGTACTGACTGCAAATGCGATGCCAGGTAATCTGACAGGTTTTGACCGTCATGCACAGTCTTTGATGGCGTCTGGTTTGGTTGCGGATGTTGTGGCACCAAATGCACATGTAAAATCTGTTATGCTGATGCGCGCAGGTGTGAAATCTGATGTTGCGAATACACTGGCGGGGCGTATCGCAAATGATGGTCACATGATTGCAGGTGTTGCAACAAAAATCAAAGCGTATACAGATTTGATGGGGGCGTGTGTTGATATGTCGGTTGCAACGCGTCTGTTGGCGGATACGCTGCAGGTGGTTAAGACACCGGTTGCAATGGTTAAGATGATGTGTGAAAAATTGGGTGTGTCTTATGATGCTGTTTGTGGGGCGGGGCGCAGCCGCAGCCTGGTGTTGGCGCGTCAGATTATGATGAGCGTTTTAAAAGAAGCGACACAGTTGTCTTTGTCTGAAATTGGTAATTTTGTTGGTGGTCGTGATCATGCCACGGTTTTGTACGCGATTAAGCAGATTGAAAAGAATGTTGCAGGGGATTTGGTATTGGCAGCACAGATTCAACAGTTGGTTGAAGAATGCAAATAATTTATTGATATCAGCAGAAGATGTTAGTGAAATATTATGTTTTTTATGGTATAATTAGCATCAGAAAATGAAAAAAATGTTATCATTTTTTTTCAGTGTGATTTTAATTGCGCCCTGGGCATTTGGTGCCAGTGGCGCTGTTTCGCGTGTTATTCCAACCAGTGTAGCTGATGCCAAAAATCAAGAGATGTCAGGTGGTGGGATTGTTGCGCGTACTGCGACGCGTGCGATATCAGACGCGGGTGAAAAAAGTAGGGGTGTTGAAAAAACAGATAATGTTGCAGCGCGCAGCACGGTGTCGCGTCTGGTCACCGGTGTGCCAGCGGTTAAACAGGAAAAAGATGTCAAGGTTCAGGCGCGTGGGGCGGTTGCTTCGCGTTCTGTAAAATCTGGAACGGATGCGCGCAGCGGTTTGGATGCAGCAGTTAATACGGTTGGACGCAATAAGCGTGTCGCAGACGCCAGTATAAACAGTAATCCTGCGGTTCGCAGGTTGGGGGTGACATTACGCCCCAGCACGGCCGAGGTTGGTGGACGTGCGACGATTGGTGATACAGGTGTGCAGACGGGGTCAAATATAGACGAACAATTACGCAATGTGCATTCGCGTGCGGCAAAAAAAGAAATTACAGCCGAAGGTATTGCGGAGGCTAAGACACGATTGGAACAGACAGCAGAATTGAATAAGTCGTGTCAGGAACAGTATAATGATTGTATGGATCAATTCTGTGCGGTGATAGATTCAAACCAGGGACGGTGTTCGTGTTCGTCTAATTTATCCAGGTATACTAAGGTTGAAGAAGCTGTAAAGGATGCGAATAATCAGCTGAACGAGGTTGCGCAGCGTATACGTTATGTTGGTTTGTCTGCAGACGAGATTCGCGCAATCTTGACCGAGACCGAGGCAGAAGAGGTATTGTCGGGTACAACGGATAATTCTGAAAACAGAAATATGTTGGAACAGATTGAAGAATTAATTCGTGACCCGGTTTCAAATACGGCGACATTTTCTGGGACAGATGATTTCGGACTGAATATGGATTTGGATTTTTCATCAGAAAGTGGTGATTTGTTTAATCTGGACTTTTTGAATTTTGGTAATACAGGCAGTTTTTCAAATTTGCGTGGGGCGGAATTGTATCGGGCGGCCAAGAATCGCTGTAATACGGTTTTAAATCAGTGCAAAGAGGCAGGATCGACAACGTCACAGATTACGGGAAATTATGATTTGGCGATTGATAAAGATTGTATCGCATATGAAAAAGGATTAAAGAAGATGAATGAAACACTGGTCGCAAATGTGGGCAGTGCGAATCGTATGCTGCAAAAGGCGCGATTGGCCGTGTTGCAGAATAAAAACATGTATGATGCCAAGGGGTGTATTGGTGCGTTGGAGGCATGTATGAAGGACGAGATGGTTTGTGGCGAAAAGTACTATAAGTGTATTGACCCAACCAAAATATATATTGATGAAAATGCCGAAGTTGTGTTGGGACAACCGGTGTCGCAGATTCAGAATTTTATGACATCTTATAATAATGCAGCGATTAATAAGGACTTTTTGAAAGGTGCGTATGAGACAATAACTATAAATACGACAAATTGTACGGGGGAAAATGGTCCCAAATGTGTTGCCAAATATTTGTTACAAAAAATTGGAACCAAGCAAAAGGTGACGGATGAAGGGTTGTGTCGCGCGGTTTTGGACAAGTGTCAGGCGTATACATATAATTCCGAAGGTGTTTATCAACCATATAATGATGTTGTTGTGAATTATATTCAGCGTGCAATGGTGAACATTCGTGCGGCCCAAAGTATGGCAATTTCAGAATATGCATCAACGTGTATCGTTGATATCGCAGATTGTTATAATTCACAGATAACCCAGGTTAATTCATGGGCCTCAGGTGCAAATGTGGGCAGTGTTCAAAAGGTTCTGGCCGGGGCATGTCGTAATGTGGCACTGACCTGTGCATATGCAGTGTTCAAGGATGATACGGATAGTTGTCCATCGAAAGATCCTGCGACTTGTATTGCTTCGATTTCAGAAATGTTCTATCAATCGTTGTTATGTCCGGAAAATTCAATGTATGAAGCTAGCGGGAAGGATGATGAAAAAACTGATAGCGAGAAAGCAAAGTATGTTAATTTGCATTGTAAATGTAATGAGGGGTATCAGGTATTTGGTGGTGCGTGTTTGGTTAACTGTGGTGGTTTAGAAAACCGTGACAGTTATGGCGTTTGTCAGTGTGTAGAGAATGCTTCTTTGAAGAACGGTGTGTGTTATTGTGATGAAGGATATGAAAAAAAAGATAACACCTGTGAAAAGAAAAAATAAAACCGGCGATTGCCGGTTTTTATCTTTTAATTTTTTTATACGAACAAGTCTTTTACAAATTGGGCGTGTTCTGTTATGAACTTGAATCGAAATTCTGGTTTTTTTCCCATCAGTTCAGAAACAATCGTACGTGTTTTTTCCGTGTCTTCGGCCCCTTCTTCGGTGCGGGGGGGCAGGTCAACACGTATCAAACGACGCGTTTTTGGGGACATGGTTGTTTCTTTTAGTTGATTGGGCATCATTTCACCAAGTCCCTTGAATCGTGATATTTCAACGCGTTTGTTTTTATATTTGTTTGCCTTTAAATTTTCCAATTCTTCGTCCGTATCAACGTAAATCGATTCGGTGCCACATGTTAATTTATACAGCGGAGGACATGATAAATATAGGTGGCCACCATAGATTAATTGAGGCATGAATTGATAAAAGAACGCCATCAGTAATGATGCAATATGGCTGCCGTCAACGTCGGCATCGGTCATGATAATTATTTTTTCATAACGCAATTTGTCTTGGTTCCAATCTTTGGCAGTGCCGGCCCCGATAATGTCTATAAGGTCATTTAATTCTTTGTTCGCACCGAATCGTTCGTCGGAATTTGATATAACATTTAAAACCTTGCCACGCAGGGGCATAATTGCCTGGGTCGCACGATCGCGTGCCTGTTTTGCGGTGCCGCCAGCTGATTCCCCCTCAACAATAAATAATTCTGTGCCGGCGATACCATGTTTGGAGCAATCCGCCAATTTTGCGGGCATGCGAATGCGTTTCGTTGGTGTTTTGCGCGCAACATCTTTGACCTGTTTTGTCTTAATACGCGCATTTGCCAAATTGATTACAAATTCCAGTAATGCGTTTGCAGTCTTTGGGTCAGATGCCAAAAACATTTCCCATGGGTCGCGCAGTGCGTTTTCTGTATAGCGGGCAATTTCTGGGTTGGACAGTTTTTCTTTGGTCTGGCCCAAAAATTGTGGCGTTTTGTAAAACACAGATACGATTGCAGCAACGGAATCAAATACATCTTCGCCGATGATTGATGCGGCGGCCTTGTTATTTGTTTTTTCGCCGTATGCTTTAAGCCCCTTGGTAATTGCGGATTTAAAGCCCGTTTCGTGTGTGCCACCGTCAATTGTTGCAATTGTATTACAGTATGATGAAAAGAATCCATCATCAGATGCCGCGCCATTTTCGTCTGTTAAAAATGTCAGCGCCCATTCAACGCGCCCGCAGTCGTCAGGGAAATCAACGCTGCCACTGAAAATGCGTGGCAGGATGCGCGGTTTTGAATCTGTTTTCTCTGCCAGGAAGTCTGCAACACCATTTGGATAATAAAATGTTGTTGTGGCAGGGATGTTCATGTCTTCGGTTAGTAATTCGGGATTGCAATGCCAATCAATTTTTACACCGCGGGACAGGAACGCCTTGGCACGGGCCATGCGGTAAATCTTGATTGGTTTAAAGGTCGCGTTCGTACCGAATATGTCATCATCAATTGTAAAGCGAATCTTGGTGCCGTGGTTTTTTGTTGCATCCCCGCGGGTCATGGGGGACGTGGTCAGACCACGTGAAAACGTCTGGTGCCAGTTATAGCCATCACGTGCAATATCAACAACCATTTCTGATGACAGGGCATTCACAACCGCCGAGCCAACGCCGTGCAGACCGCCACTGGTCTTATAAACATTATTGTTAAATTTACCGCCAGAATGAAGGGTGGTTAAAATAACCTCTAGGGCGGATTTGCCAGGGTATTTGGGGTGTTCATCAACGGGGATGCCACGTCCGTCGTCTGCGATTTCAATTGTTTTAGAATCAATTAAATTTACGGTGATTTTCTTGGCAAAACCAGCGACGGCTTCGTCAATAGAATTGTCCATTATTTCAATTGGCAGGTGGTGCCATGCCTTTTCATCTGTGCCGCCGATGTACATTCCAGGGCGCAGACGTACGGGTTCCAATCCTTCCAACACCTGAATGTCGGACGCGTCATATGTGTTTGTCTTTTTCTCTGTCATAATGATGTATTATTAAAACATTTTTGAATTTTGTGCAAGCCTAAAGAATTTCTGCCTAAATCATATTTTGGGGTTGAATTTTTGTTGTGGGCGACTATATATGTGTTAACAACAAACCATATGGAAAATAATGATGAATAAAAACCCGTACGAAGTCTTGGGCGTGGCCCGTGATGCGTCTGATGCTGATATTAAAAAGGCGTATCATAAGTTGGTGATGAAATATCATCCAGACAGAAATCCAGATAACAAAGATGCAGAAGAAAAGTTCAAGGAAGTTAATAATGCATTTGATATTCTAAAAGATCCGCAAAAACGCGCGGCCTATGACCGATTTGGTGATGCGGCATTTGCAAATGGTAATGGGGCGGGGGCTGGCTTTGGCGGTGGCAATCCGTTCGGCGATGGTGCGTTTCACTTTAATATGGGTGGTGGCGCAGGTATGGAAGATATCCTGCGCGAGGCTATGCGTGGATTTGGGTTTGGTGACTTTGGCGGTGGGGCGTCCGGGCGCAGCGCGCAACAACGCGGTGGACGTGACCTGCTGGACGAAGTGGTAATTGATTTAAAAGATGCTTATTTTGGCAAGACGCATACAGTTAAATTTTCCAGTAATGTAGAATGCGAAAAATGTCATGGAAATGGTACGGCCGATGGTAAACCGGCGCCTGTCTGTTCGCGTTGTGGCGGCAGTGGATTTGTCCATACCCGCCAAGGTTTCTTTGCGATGGAGGCGCCGTGTCCAGAATGTAATGGCCTGGGCAGAAAGATTAGTAAAAAGTGCAGCGCATGTGATGGTACAGGTACACAACATAAACAGCGCACATTAGAAGTAAAAATTCCAGCAGGAATCGAAGATGGTGCGCGCCTGCGTCTGGCTGGTCAGGGTGAAGCGGGGGCAAATGGGGCGCCTGCAGGGGATTTTTATTTAGATGTACGGATTCGTCCAGATAAACGGTTCGAGCGTCAGGGAAATAATCTGGTTGTGCGTATGGATGTTCCGTTTACAACACTGGCCCTGGGGGGCGAGATTGAAGTTGAAACAATCGATGATAAAAAACTGTCGGTCAAGGTGCCGGCCGGTACCCAGGTTGGTGAAAAGCTGCGTGTGCGCGGCCATGGCATGCCATCGGTTCGTCGCGCAGAGGCGTATGGGGATTTGTATATAGATGTTGCAATTAAAATCCCAACAAAATTATCTGAGAGGCAGAAAAAGATTTTGAATGAATTTGCAGACGCCAAAGATGATAAAAAAGGGTGGTTCTGATAAAAAATAAAAACCGGCAAATATGCCGGTTTTTATGTGTATAGCGCGTTTTTTTTATTTAATCTTTTTCATGTGTCCCAGGAATGTTTTTGTGTACTGGGTTGCAGACCAGATGGATGCCAGTAACGAAATCCATAATCCATAAATACCAATTTGTGGCAGGATGTAAATCATGTACATTAATGTGCGACTGTCGGTATTTGGTTTTATTAATGTGCCGATGGCAAAGATTAATAAAAACGCTGCGATTGAAATCATTTGAAATGTCGTTTTGATTTTGCCCATAGAGAAGCGTGCTTTGGGGACAGGCATTTCAATCTTTTGTGTGCCCAGGAATTCGCGCAGGCCAGATATATATAATTCACGCGCAATCATTATTATAACGGGGACTACAACAAACCATACCGGCATCATAACCGTTAGCATAATTAATGTATTAACAACCAGTAATTTGTCGCCAATGTGGTCCATTACACCGCCGATTTTTGTGCAGACATTGTATTTGCGTGCCAGATAGCCATCAAACCAATCTGACATTGCAGCCAATGCAAATAAAATAAATGTGGTCCAATACATTTGGAACATTAGTGTCGGTATTATTGCAAACGAGGCTGCAATCCGAAATGCAGATAAAAAATTTACAAAGAATTTCATATGTGTCTCCTTTTTTTGATTCTATATGAATTGCTTTAATTATACCACTTCTGTATGAAAATGGGCATAAATTTTTTCTGCGATATTATCCCCAAGGCCGGGAACGTGTCTTAGTGCGTTCAGGTCGGCGTCAATTATTGCGCGCGGTGTGCCAAAGTGCTGAAGCAGGGCGCGTTTGCGCGCAGGTCCAATGCCGTCGATTTCGTCCAAGACGGATGCGGTCATTTGTTTTGCGCGCAGTGTGCGATGATATGTGATTACAAAGCGGTGCGCTTCGTCACGGACGGTGCGTAGCATCAGAAATAATGCCGAAGCCTTGGGCAGGGTACGATAAATAGTGCCGTCGGGCAGAATAAAGTGTTCGTCGCCATCGCGGACGGCCCCCTTGGTTACGCCAAAGACGGGTATATTGCTGGCGGCGCGTTTGGCAATGTTCCACTGTGCCATGCCGCCGTCAACGATTATTAAATCTAGTTTTGGGCCGTGTTCGGTTGCGCGTTTTACAAATTCTGACATCATTGCAATGTCGTTGCCTGCGCGTGATTTGTCGTGTAATTTAAAATGTCTGTAGCCAGATTTTTCAAAGCCATTATGTCCAAATGTTATCATTGCGCCAACGGGTTGTTTGCCAAACAGGTGTGAATTATCAAATACGCCCGCCAGATTTATTTTTATCTCCAACCATTTTTCCAGTTCTGATACATTTTTTTTCCAGTCTAAATTTGGTGTATACGCATGCTTTTGGGCGTTTCCGCGGTTTGAGGTATGTGTGATTGCAGATATTTTGTCGCGAACAATTGCAGCGGATTCAAAATCCATTTTTTGTGCAAGTGTTTGCATTTGTTGGGTTAGGTCGGATATTATTGGCGCACTGTCGCCGGTTAAGATTTTGCGCGCTATACGCACGGAATCTGCGTATTTTTGTTTGTCTGGATTGCAGCATGGTGCGCTGCATCGTCCGATTTGGTGTAACAGGCATGGTCGTGTTCGGTTGCGCATTTGTGTGTCGGTACATGTGCGAATTTGACAGACCTTTTGTATGGTTTTTATTGTTTCGTTCAAACTGGATACAGATGGGTATGGGCCGTATACGTCGCGACGTTGGTTAATGCGGCCGCGGAATTTTAGTAGGCGTGGAAAATCGCTGGACGTTAATGCCAGCATTGGGTACATTTTACCATCTGTCAGCATTATGTTATATTTTGGACGTTGCGTTTTTATCAGTTCTTGTTCACGGATAAGGGCGTCTGATTCAGTGGCGACAGTTTCCCATTCAATACGTGAAACCAGTGTGCGCATAACCTGTTTGTGTAATTCCAGTTTGTCAATGTCCATGTATTGGTGCAGGCGGTTGGACAGGTTTTTTGCCTTGCCAACATAGAGCAGGTTATTGTCGCAATCATACATCCGATACACGCCGGGGGCATGTGGTGCGTTTTCAATTAAATCTGAAAATTGAATATTCATAATCTTTATGATAGAATATTAATTAGTAAATAGCAAATAAGAGGTTTTTCAATGAATCAGGAATCAGGTCGTTCAATGATTGAAATGCTGGGGGTGTTGGCAATTATGGGGGTTATTACCGTTGGGGCAATTGGTATGATTTCAACCGCGATGCGTACGCAAAAATTGACAACTGTTAACGACCAGGTGGTTCAGATGGTTACGATGGTTCGTAACATTCATGGTGAATATGATGATTTTTCAAATATGAATGGAACAACTATTTTTGGCGCAATCGGTATGAGTAATCAGAACCCGTATGGTGGGACGTATACTTTGTCTGTTAATCCGTCAAACCCACGTCAGTTTATTGTTGGGATAAATGGTTTGGGGCAATCTGAGTGCGAATCGCTGTTAGCCAAGGCGTGGTCTGATTCAGTTGGGTATCAGTTGTCGAATGGTAAACAGGGGGGGGCAACCGGTGATTGTAAATCAGCGGGGGCAAATAATTCTGTTCAGATTGTTTATGGTGAATAATTTATTCGTGCCGGTTAAGGTGTTGGTATGGCAGATTTTGTTGAGGTTTCAAAGGTAGAAGAAGGAACACGCTTGTTGCGTTGGTTTCTGCGGCATTTTCCGTCAATGCCGCAGCGCGAATTTTATAAACTGTGTCGTGGCGGACAGATACGCGTGAATTCAAAACGTGTTCGGGGTACAGAAATTCTGTGCGCAGGTGATGCGATTCGCGTGCCGCCAACACTGGTCGGTTATGCAGAGGCAAAACCAAAAAAAACAGAAAGTGGCGAGCATTTTACGCTGGAAGATTTAGAGACATTGCGAAAATGTATTATTCACAATGATGCGGATATCGTTGTTTTTAATAAACCTGCTGGGTTGGCGGTGCAGGGCGGAACGGGAATTCGGAAATCTGTGGATAAAATGGCGACGGCTTTATTCCCGTATGATAAAATTTCATTGGTTCATCGTTTGGATAAAGAGACCAGTGGAATTTTAGTCGTCGCAAAAAATCAAAAGGCGGCCCAATGTCTGGCGGGACAATTTCAAACAAAAACAGCACACAAGGAATATTTGGCATTGCTGGCCGGGGATGTTAGCCCGAAAAGTGGTGTTATAGATAACTATATGTTAAAGGGCCAGGTGTTTGATAGTCCAGGGCGTCTAAATAATGGTGCGGGCCCAAGACCCCAGCGCGCGATTACAGAATATTCGGTGTTAACATGTGCTGCGGGGTGTGTCTCGTGGGTGCGGTTTTCGCCGAAAACAGGGCGTACACATCAATTAAGGTTGCACAGTGCGATGTCACTGAATGCGCCAATTGTTGGCGATTCCTTGTATGGGGGGGCGCAAAAACTGGATGGGGCGGTGGCATCTATGTTGGAGACAAATAATTTGTTCTTGTTCGCCTATAAGCTGACGTTTCAGCATCCGACAACAGGTCGTATGATGACATTGCGTGCTACGGTGCCTGATTTTATGGTGCCAGTGATGAAGTTTTTAGAATTTAAATTACCGTAATGAGAATTAGAAGAAATGCTTTTTTGCCAATATTGCGAATCGTCGGATTGTTTTTTGTCGGACTGGTTGTGGCGGTTGTGGTGGCATTAAGTCGGGTGAATTTAGAAACCTTGCGTGGGAATTTGGTTGCAGTGTTGCGTGATGCAACAGGTATGCCGATTGAAATTGATGGGGCGGTGTCTTGGAAATTATCACTGCGACCGTACGTGGAATTAAGTCAGGTGCGTGTGGCAAATGCAGCCTGGGCCAAGGAAAAGTATGCGTTCAGTGCAGAAAAAATTGACGTTCGGTTGAATTTAGTCTCGCTGTTTCGTAATCGACCAACAATTCAAAATGTGCGTGTGTATGACGCTGATGTTAATATAGAAAGAAATAGCGATGGGGAATATTCGTTGAAACGCCTGGCGCGGGTGAGAAAAACGACGGACACTGCCAGTGTGGGGCCGGAAAAGTATCCGTTTCGTGATGCGGGACTGGGGGGTGTTCAGGTTAAGAATTTGCGTGTAAATTTCTTGGGGGATTTTTATTCGCTGTCTGGTTTAAATGTTCGATTAATGCCGCATGCCCCGGGACGAGAATATTCGGGATGGGTAAAGTCAGGAGATGATGTTTTGCCGTTCATTGTTTCTTTTGCAGAATATAATGCCGAACGCAAGATTTATCCTGTCCGCGTTGCGTTATCAACAGGTGGTGGGGATGCATTGATTGCTAATGTGGCATTAGAAGGTAAAAGTAAAATGCCAATCGACTTTATTATCAAGGGTGATGTCTTTGATGCCGAAAAGTTTGGGCGTTTGTTTAATTTGGATATGACGGATGTGCCTGGGTTCAGTGTTAATATGACAGGGGGGATGGACAGAAGAAAAATAACATTGCGAAAATCAGAGGTTGTTTTGCGTGATACCAGGTTCAATATTTCAGGAGATTTTGATTGGGGCAAGAAAAATTTAATAATGAATGTTGATATATTTTCGCCGCGTGTTGATTTGGCACAATTGTTCCCAGGATTGTATGATGAGGGACGGATGCCCAAAAAGAAAAAATTGAATGTATTTAAAAATATCCCATTGTTTGCAGATGAATTGGTGGATAGACAGATAGACTTGAATATAAAAATTGATGATTTTGTGGTATATCGTGACTTAAATTTGAATAAACTAAATTTGAATTTGGATGCGCGCGATAATCATGTGCGACTTGATGTTGATACGGGTTTCGCAGATGGAAATATTAAAATTGGTATCGATGCAGATGTCGAAGAAAATGGGCATATCTGGTTGCAATCTGCGATGCGTGGTGAAAAGGTCGTGGTCGGAGAAATTTTGAAAGAAATTGGTAATAATGATTTTATATCTGAATTGCCCATGGATTTCGAAGCGTATGTTCGCGCAAATGGCAAGGATTTGTCGCAGATTATGCAGACAATCACAGGGCCAGTGCGTGTCTATTCGTCGGGGGCAGGGTATGCGCATTCGGCGCTGGTTGCAAATATGTACGGGACAGATTTTTTAACATCACTGCGTCACAGTATCCAAGATTTATTCAGTTCTCAGAAAAAACATGACCAAATAAAGATAAAGTGCGTCGCACTGAATGTTAAGTTACGGAACGGAGAATTTGAAACACAGAATGGTTTCGCAATTGAAACTAATGCGATTAATGTTCGGTTGGCAGGGGCGCTGAATTTAGGGGGCGAGGAAATGCGTCTGTCTTTGACGACTGTGCCGGTGCGTGGGTTGAAATTGTCGCTGACGGGGAATGTTGTTAATTCTGTATCTTTGTCTGGCAGTTTGGCCCAACCAGATATAAAAATCAGCGGCGCTGCCATGGTAGGCAAGGTCGCGTCTGCAACCGGTTTGGGATTGTTGTTGGCGCCTTTTACAGGTGGTATCAGTTTGGTGGCGGGCGCAGGTATTGGTTTGGTCGCAGGAGATTTGCTGGAAAACTGGTTGGCGGACAGTAATCCGTGTCAGACCGCCTTGGAATATGGTGCGCCGGATAAGCATGATGATCCAGAATGGATGGCACAACCGATGTCAGAATTAATGAAATTTGTTTTTGTAGAAAATTAAAATCTGTTAGTCGTTTTCGCTTTTGTTGTGACTGCTTTTGGTCTTGCACCGAATCGGGGTTTTTTGGTAAAGTTGGGGTAAAAGAGTGTAGGTTACACAAATTTTATAAGGAAACAGGAGTAGTATTATGGAATTTTCAGTGTTTCGTCAGGTCTTGATACGTGCGCTGGGGCATATGCAGTCGATTGTGGAAAAGCGCGCGACATTGCCTATTTTGATGAATGTTAAAATAGAAGCGGCAGATGATTTAATTTTATCGGCGACCAATGTGGATTTGGAATTGGTTGAACATGTGGCGGCAGATATCACACTGGGGGGCAAGATTACTGTGCCGGTTCAGATGTTGTATGATATTGTTCGTAAATTGCCAGATGATGCAGAAATTTCTTTTAAACAGTCTGGTGACCAGTTGGTTGTATCCAGTGGACGCGCAGTATTCCGTCTGCCAACATTGCCAGCAGAAAATTTCCCAGCAATGGCGGGCAGTAATTTGACAACTAAATTCCAGATGACAACAGGTGATTTGGCGCATCTGATTAATCAGACGAAATTTGCAATTCCAACAGATGATGTGCGCTATCATTTGGGGGGGATTTATTTCCATATTGCAGACGAAGGCGATACGAAAAAATTGACTGCGGTTGCAACTGATGCCCAGCGTATGGCGCTGTGTGCAATGCCGGCGCCGGTGGGCAGTGCAGAAATGCCATCGGTTATTTTGCCACGTCGTGTGATTGGGGAATTGTCAAAATTGTTGGAAGATGCCAATGTTGATGATGTTATGGTTGAATTGTCCGATACCAAGGCGCGCTTTACAGTTGGCACTGCAACATTGACCAGTAAATTGGTTGATGCGCAATATCCAAACTATCGCGTTGTAATCCCTAAGGGGAATGACAAGATTGCAATCTTGGACAGAAAACAGTTTATTAATGCGGTTGACTTGGTTTCGGTTGCCAGTGTTGATAAGACAAAATCTGTTCAATTGACATTCAGTATGAACAAGTTGGTTATTAATGCATCCAGTCCAGATGCAGGAACCGCAACCCAGGAATTGGATATTGAATACAATGGCGACAGTTCCTTTACAGTTGTGTTTAATGTAAAGTTCTTGTTGGATGTTGCAGGTCAGGTCGAAGGTGAAAAGTTCCAGATGGAAATGCAGGACCCGTTGGCACCGACCAAGATTAATTCAGTTGATAAAGATACGGATGCGTTATATGTATTAATGCCAATGCGCATGTAAAAAGTGAATTATAATAATTCATCTAAAAACAAATCGAGAATCTCATGTAGCGTTTGTACACTACGATTCTCGATTTGTTTTTATCTAAATCATTCTAATTTATTTTCAATAAAACTTAATGGTGTATTAAAAAATAATTTGGAACACTTATGCATTGTTGGTATACAGTGTGTTTCTGATTCATTTGTCTTTTAATTTTTTATAAAAAAAATCCCGTCGGTTGACGGGATTTTTTGTTTGGGTTTGTATATTAACCCAGCATTTTTGCAACTTCATCAGCCAGGTTGTCTTCGCGTTTTTCAATACCTTCGCCCAGTACGAAATATGCAAATCCAGCCAATTTGCCGTTTGCGTCTGCGATAACTTCGCGTACAGTCTTGGAAGGGTCCATAACGAATGGCTGTTCTTCCAGAACTGATTCGCCATAGTATTTTTTTATACGGCCTTCGACCATCTTTTCAACGATGTTTTCTGGTTTGCCAGCAGTTGCACCCGATTCGATAAATACTTTCTTTTCGCGTTCAACAGCCACCGGATCAACGTCGGCAATTGTCATGAATTCTGGTTTGTTTGCAGCAATGTGCATTGCAATTTTTGAACCGATTTCATCGATTTTTGCATCGTCGCCGTTAATTGCAACTGCAACACCAATCTGACCCATGCCTGGGACCAATGCATTGTGGATGTATGTAAAGATTTTGTCGCCTTCTACTTTGGCAATGCGGCGCAAATTCATATTTTCGCCGATTGTTGAAATTGTTGCGGCAATGTCGTCTTTTACAGCGGCCATTGTTGCGTCAAAATCACCTTTTAATTCGGCGGCTTTGTTTGCAACGTCTGCAACCAATTTCTGGAATTTTTCATTCTTTGCAACAAAGTCTGTTTCTGCGTTCAATTCAACAACGCAACCCATGTTGTCGCATTTTACAACAGTTACCAAGCCTGATGCAGCAACACGACCGGCCTTGGATGCAGCTTTTACGATACCTTTCTGGCGCAACCAATCGGCAGCAGCCTGGATATCGCCATCGTTTTCCATCAAGGCTTTTTTACAATCCATCATACCTGCAGATGTTTTTTCACGCAGTTCTTGGATTAATTTTGCTGTAATTTCTGCCATGTGTAATCTCCCATAATGTGTTTTAATAAAAGAATTCTTGTGGCACGGGGAAAATCCCCGTGCATTTTATATTGCAGATAATATTATTTGTCTGCTTTGTCAGCCTGTTTGCCGCGACGTTCGGCACGTGCTTCGGATGTCTTGGATTTAATCTTGGCTTCTTTTTCCTTGATTTCATCTTCGAATTCATCGGCTGCATCTGCCTTGATGTCTGCTTCGGCTTTCTTACCAGCGGCGCCGCCCAGACGTTTTTCAATACCAGATAAGATTGCGTCTACGAATAAATCGCAATATAACTGGGTCGCGCGTGCAGCGTCATCGTTGCCAGGGACCGGGTAGTCAACCATTTCTGGATTCGCGTTTGTGTCGCAAATCGCAATTGTTGGAATGTCCAGGTTTTTAGCTTCGCGGACAGCGTTCATTTCGCGTGGAACGTCAATAACGACCATTGCCTGTGGTGTGCCGTGCATTTCCATGATACCACCGAAAATGTCGCGCAATTTTTCAACTTCTTTGGTCATAACACCAACTTCTTTCTTGGTCAGACCCAATTTGTCGGCGTTTGCAATGTCTGCTTCCATTTTCTTTAGGCGACGGATAGACTGAGAAACCGTAGACCAGTTTGTCATCATACCACCCAACCAACGGTTGTTTACATAGTATTGTCCGCAACGTTCAGCCGCATCTTTTACGATGTCTTTGGCCTGATGTTTCGTTGCAACAAACAATATTTTGCCACCGGCGGCTGCAATCGCTTCTAATGCGACCAAGGAACGGTGCAACAATGGTGCAGTTTTGTTCAAATTGATGATATGGATTTTGTCTTTTACGCCATAAACATATGGTGTCATCAACGGATTCCAGCGACGTGTGTGGTGACCAAAATGCACACCAGCTTCCATCAGCTGTTTCATTGTAAATGTTGGCAATGCCATGATTTATCCTTTGTTTTTTCTGTTGTTATCCTCGTCGTGTGTGGCAGACCAGGGCGTGCCCCAGACAGAAATTTTACATCACGACTGTGTTATTCGCACCGCAGTGCGTGCCGTGATAATAGTCTATTATATATGAAAAATCAAGTAAAATTATAAAAATAATCTGTGAAAATATATAAAAAATCCCCCGCGTATGCGGGGGGATTTTTATTCGTCTATGTGTTTCTTTAATTTTTTACGGGTGTTGCTGTCCAGTTCTTTTTTGCGCAGACGAATTGTATCAGGTGTGATTTCAACCAATTCGTCGTCCAAGATATAGGACAAGGCTTCTTCCAGCGAAATGCGACGCGGTGGTGCCAAGAATAATTTTTCATCGGCAGTGACCGAACGCATGTTTGTTAATTCTTTACCCTTGATTGGGTTGACTTCCAAATCATTTTCTTTGCTGTGTTCGCCGATAATCATACCGGAATAAACCTCGGTCTGGGGGTCAATGAACAGTGTGCCGCGTGGTTGCAGATTAAACAGTGCATATGTTGCGGCTGTGCCTTTCTCCATTGATACCAATACACCGGGGCGGTATTGCTGAATCGCACCGCGGTATGTGTCGTATTTATCAAATACGCGGTTCATAATGCCAGTGCCGCGCGTGTCAGTGCGAAATTCAGACAGGTATCCAATCAATCCGCGTGATGGGGCAGAAAATACAATACGTGTTTTGCCTGCACCAGATGCCTTCATTTCGGTGATTGTTGCCTTGCGCTTGGTCATTTTTTCAATAACGACACCGCTGAATTCGTCGTCTACATCAATTACGACGTCTTCGATTGGTTCTAACTTTTCGCCGTTTTCGTTTGTTTGCATTACAACGCGTGGGCGCGATACGGACAATTCAAAGCCTTCGCGACGCATTGTTTCAATTAAAATGCCCAGCTGCAATTCGCCACGACCAGAAACTTCGAATGCTTCGTTGTTTTCACTTTGTTCAACTTTTAATGCAATGTTTGTTTCGGCTTCTTTAAATAATCTTTCGCCAATCATGCGGGATGTTAATTTCTTGCCGGATTTACCAGCCAAAGGTGATGTGTTTACAAAAAATGTCATCGTCAGGGTTGGCGGGTCAATCGGCATTGCAGGAATCGGTTCGGTGACAGATGGGTCACATAAAGTGTCGGCCACGGTCGCCTTGGAAAAGCCGGCAACAACCACAATGTCGCCTGCGGATGCGGTATCGCGGGAAATCTTTTCAATGCCACGATGTTCGATGATTTTTGTAATCTTGGCGTTTTCAATAAATTCGCCATTGCGATTTATTGCCTTGACCGATTGGCCAACGCGAACGGTGCCAGATTCAATTTTGCCGGTCAGAATACGGCCGACGTACGGGTCCGCTTCCAGTGTGGTGGCCAGCATTGTAAATGGTGCGTCCAGTTGACAACGGCTGCCGTTGCAATCAGGGGCCGGAACATGGTCAACAATTAATTGGAATAATGGGGTCAGGTCTTTGCGTTCGTCATTTAAATCGCGTACCGCCCAACCATCACGGCCAACAGAATATAAATATGGGAAATCCAGTTGGGAATCGGTAGCACCCAGTTTGTCAAATAAATCAAATGTTTCGGTTAAGACTTCGTCAGGGCGTGCGTCGGCACGGTCAACCTTGTTAATACATACGATTGGGCGCAGCCCCAGCTTTAATGCCTTGGACAATACGAATTTAGTCTGGGGCAGGGGGCCTTCGGCACTGTCGACCAACAGGACAACACCATCAACCATGGATAAAATGCGTTCAACTTCGCCGCCAAAGTCTGCGTGCCCAGGCGTGTCAACAATGTTAATTTTGTATTCGCCCCACTGAATCGAAGTTGGCTTGGCAGAAATAGTAATGCCGCGTTCGCGTTCGATATCACCACTGTCCATAACGCGTTCGTCAACGCGTTCGTTGTCGCGGAATGTTCCTGCTTGTTTTAGCATATTGTCAACCAATGTGGTTTTGCCATGGTCAACGTGCGCAATAATTGCAATGTTGCGAATTTTCATGATTGTATCCCTAAAATTTTGTTTTAATTAGGTACAGGGTATAACTAAAAATAAGAAATTTCAACTTTTTTTATGCAAAAGGTTGACATTTGTTTGTGTTTGTCTATATTTGTAGTGTGAGTTGTTAATAACCGTAAACAAAGGAGACATGAAGTGGTGGATTTTAATGCAACGTTGACCAAGTTTTTTGAGGAGATTATAAAGTATTTGGCAAAACGCGCCCAGAATGCAAAGACGCTGGAGATTAGGGATGATGTAATGGCTGCAATAACGGCTGTGCGCAGGGTTATGGCAGATCCAAAGGGATTTGCGGATTATAATGTGCGTGTAAAAGCAGGATTGGAAGCCCATACTGTTGTTGATGGATTTATGGCAGGAACGCGTGATAATTCAGTGTTTTTGCTGTATAACAGCGTTTTATGGGCAATTAATGATTTGTATAGCCCGTATGAATGGGAACGTGAACAGGCCCAGCAAAAGCTGTTGAACGCCAAAAAATCAATTGAATATAAAAATTCTACAAATTTATTGAAAAGTTTATACTATCCATTTTTGCCAGAAAAAATGTTTGCAGAAAAAGTAAAACAGAAATAAAAAAACGCCCAATTGGGCGTTTCTTTATGTTATAATGTACATAGTTATAAAAGGAGTTTATATGAGTAATAATTTCTCAGATGCAGAGGTTTATCTGGCGATTAAGTCGGCATTTGGTGCATTAAAGGGGCTGGCAAAAAATTCTTTGAATAAGGCGGCATTGCCAAAAAGTCAGGCAATGGTAAAGAAATCAATGGAAAATATAGACTTTATCATTAAAAGACCGCGCGCCGCATTAGAGGCGTATCGTGATACAGGTGGAAAAAAATCTGTTTCTGATAAAATATTAGATGATGTCGAAGGAATATTGGGGGTGACGGCTGATCATGACCTGTATGTTCTATTCCATAATATTTCTGTGTATATTGATCATTGGTTTACAAATGGCAAAGATGAAAATAATGCAAAAAAGATTGTCGCAGAATCAAAGCGCTTGAATAATATGTTGGATTTGCAAAATTCAAATGCGATTGTGCGACCATTTAAAAAATTAGCCCAGATGTTCCAACGATAAAAAACGCCCGTATGGGCGTTTTTCTTTTAATGTTTGCCACCAATTTTTGTGCGTCCACCCATCAGTGGTTGCAGCTTCTTGGGGATGTTTACAGAACCGTCTGGGTTTTGGTGATTTTCAATTACTGGCACAATCGCGCGTGGCAGGGCGATTCCCGTGTTGTTCAGGGTTGCGCAGAACTGCATATTGCCATTTTTATCACGAAAGCGCGTGTTGGTGCGACGGGCCTGGAATTGGCCAATTGATGAACAAGACCCCAGTTCGCGGTATGCGCCTTCGCTGGGGAACCAGGCTTCGACATCGTTCATTTTTACTTTGTTAAAGCCCATGTCGCCGGTGCAGGCCGCAATAACGCGGTATGGTAATTCCAGATCTTCCATGATTTCACACAGATTGTTTAACAGATGTTCATGCATTTCGTCTGACTGTTCAGGGGTGCAGTATATGTACTGTTCGACCTTGTTAAATTGGTGTATGCGCACGATTCCGCGGGTGTCACGACCGGCGGCACCTGCTTCTTTGCGGAAACATGGTGAAAAACCCGCATATTTTATCGGCAGGTCTTTTTCGTTCAGGACTTCGTCACTGTGCAGGCAATTCAAGATGATTTCTGCGGTGCCTGCCAGGCAACGGTCTGTGTCTGTTAACATGAACACATCGTTTGACATAACAGATGGATCGGTGCCCATAAAGTGGCCTGCGTTAAATATTGTTTGTGGCTTGGTGATTGATGGACAGCTGACGAATGTAAAGCCTTTGCTTATTAATTTTTGTAAAACGTATGTTTCAATCGCCAGTTCTAATTCGGCGGCTTCGCCAAACAGGGCATATGTGCGTGCGCCACAAATTGATGCGATTTTTTCAGGTTTCCACCATCCGTTCATTTCCAATAAATCCCATTGGGGGCGTGGTGTGAAATCAAATTCACGCGGTGTGCCAACACGGCGAACTTCGACATTTTCGGTGTCGTCACGACCGATTGGTGCTGCGTCAGATGGAATTTGTGGTACGCGGTGTAGCAGGTCTGTTAATTGTTTTTCTTTTTCGTCCAGTTCCGCCATGTCGTTTGCGATTTCGTTTGCAATTGCCTTGGAGGCAGCAATCAATGGTGCCTTGTCTGTGGCGGTTGGAATTTCGCGTGTGATTTTGTTCTTTTCGGCGGTCTTGGACTGGGTGATTGTTTTTAATTCACGAACGCGCGCATCCAGTTCCAGAATCTGGTCGGTGTAATCTGTAAAGCCTTTTAATTCGCATGCACGTTTTACGGTATCTGGATTTTCACGAATGAATTTTATATCAAGCATAATGTCTTACCTTCTTTAATAATTAATATTTTTTTTGAAATTTTAAATTTAAAAATATCTGTGTGACAAATTATTCCCCCGACGGGGATGAAGTGTGACTGAAAAATGAAAATTTCATTGTCATATCGATTGGATTATAAATTAATCATATTTTAAATGCAACGATTTCATTTGCATATTTTGTGTGTATTTTGTATCGTGTGGCCAAACAAGGAAAGGAAGGTTATCATGTATGATGTAATTATTTTGGGTTCGGGTCCGGCAGGTTTGACCGCGGCACTATATACGGCGCGTGCAAATAAAAAGACATTGGTCTTGGGCGGTGACAGATTGGGCGGTCAGACCGCGGGGATTGCTGTGTTGGAAAATTATCCGGGCTGGGCCGGCAGTGGTTTGGAATTGGCCCAGTTTATGCAAAAACAGTGTGAAACATTTGGTGCACAGGTGACATTTGTATCTGCCAGAAATGTTTCGGGTGATGCAGAAAATGGATTTGTGGTTAGCTGTGATGATGGCTGTGAATTTACGGGGCGTACAGTCATTGTTGCAACTGGTGCGTCGCCACGAAAATTAGAAGTTGCCGGTGCACGTGAATTAATGGGGCGCGGTGTTTCGTATTGTGCAACGTGTGATGGGTTCTTTTATACTGGCAAGACAGTAATTGTTTTGGGTGGTGGAAACAGTGCGTTAAATGATGCATTGTACCTGGCCGATTTGGCAAAAACAGTTAAAATTGTTTATCGCAAAGATGCCTTTACCCGGGCCGAGGCCGTTTTGCGTGAACGCGTTGCGGCGCGCGATAATATAGAATGCCTGTTTAATACAGATTTGGCAAAAATTGCGGAAAAGCCAGATTCAGCAGATGGTGAATTAATTGTGACCACAACAGATGGTACAGAATTAGTTGTTGATGGTGTTTTTGTTGCAATTGGACACGAAGCCAATACAGACTTTTTAACCGAAGATATTGCACGTGATGCGCTGGGGCGCTTGGTACCTGATGCGTTGCCGTCTGGGATGTTCGTTGCTGGTGATGTTCGCAGTGGGCTGAAGATGCAAATTGCCACTGCAGTGGGTACAGGGTGTGAAGTGGGGATGGACGCTGTCGCATTTCTTAATAAAAATTAAATCTAATGGCATATCTATGAACGGTGCCGTCCCCTCATGTAGCGTGTGTACACTACGGGGACGGCACTGTCCATATCTATACCATTATCTTTAATTTTGTTCCGCTGCGAGGTGTTGGGCGGGGCTCAGCATGTAGCGTTATGTACACTGCGCCAACGGATTTTAACATATCTAAACATTCTGATTTATTTAAACGCCCTGCAAGGGGTTGGGGCCATATAATTTTTATTTTATTTTATTTGTTTTCGTGCTATAATGCTTTGTGTAAGTTTTGTGGGGGATATATGCGTATTTTTGTGATTGTGGTGTTGGTGTTATTGTCTGCCGGGGCATTTGCTGTGGGGGTGGATGATGCGTTATTGATGGCGCAGAGAAATTGTGTTGGGATTTCTGGTGAATTATCAGATTTGAAAAAAATGGCAGGTATTGGTGCCGCTGTTAGTGGTGTTGGTGTGGCGACTGGCGGGGTTGCGCTGGGGGTTGGGATTGCCAAGACGAATGTTGATGAACTGTTGGAACAATTAAAACAGGAAGTTATAGAATTGTCTAAATCTGCCCAGGATATACCGGTGTATCCCATTGATGTGGATTGGGCAGGTTTTGATGATGCGATTGCTGTATCGGATGTGGGTGGCCAGGTAGCCGTACAAAATAATTCAGAAGTGGAAAAATTAGAAAAAAAATCAAAAACATTGGGAAATGTTCGTACAGGAATGTTAGGGGCATCAACGGTGACAAATATTGTTGGGGCCGTTGTTGCAAATGAAAGTAAAGTTAAGGGTGATTTGCAGGAACAGATAAATTCATGTTTATCATCGGTAAAGGTGTTAGAACGTGAATATAACCAAGCCAGGATTTCGCGTTCTATATCAGAAGAACAATTGGCGTATGTTAAACGTGTCATAACAGAATGTGGTGAATGGCAAATGGTTGATGTGTCGGTTGTAAATTCTGGGGCGCGTGGTGCGGTTGTCTCGTCAGGTGTTGCAGCGGGGGCAGGTGCAGTTGGTACTGTCACTAGTGCAATGGCAAATTCTGATTCAGATGGGGATTATAAAAAAGAAAAGAATTTGAATGCGGTATCAAATGTTATGGCGGGTGGTGCGACTGTGGCCAGTGTTGCTGCAACAGTATTTAATGTAAAACAGATGGATTCTGTTAAGAAGATTGTATCTGTTGCAGATAATTGTGAGGGGGCTTTTTAAAAAATGAAAAGATTATTAGGAAGTTTTTGTTTTTTCTTGTTCTTGGCGGTTGGCGTTAGCAGGGGAGATGGATATATAGAAGCAGATAAATTAAAGTTTGATACGCGGTATCAGTGGAATTCTGCGGTGGTTGCTGCGGCATTTGCAGTGACCCCGATGGAGATTTCAGGTATGTTGGGAAGAAGTAATGTGACATTGATGCAGGTCAAGGATTATGAGCTTACATCAGATACAAGGCTGCTTTGGTCATGGACAAATGATGCAATTAATAATTTTGTAGATGGTATAGACGAAGATGATAAAATTTTAGCGCTGCAAAAGTATGAAGAGCTGTTGACTGTTTTTAAAAAAAGTGAATGGAAATTTTCCTTGTCTACGGCGTATAATGATTGTGTTAGAACTTTTCTGACTGTTGATTTGATGCCAGAAGATTCTGTTAAGAATTATTGTGCAAAATTTGTGAAAAATATGGTTGTTGCTAATAATGAAATAGCCTCTGCAGGATATCAAACGGATGAACCGCTTGGGTTATGTAAAGAGATGGTGGCAAGTAATGGTCTGGGATATCCTGTGGTTTGTGGTGGGAAGTGTGCCGCGATAATTGGAGATGATGAATTGGGCCTGTATTATGGACAAGATGCAGTGTACACAAAAAAATTTAATGATATTTGTGATGGAAGTTTTGGTAGAGATAAGTTCTGGTATGTTTTTTGTAATGGGGCTGAATTTAGGAAATACAACTCAAAAGATGCTGCATTAGAAAATATTAATAGGGGTTGTTAGTAAAAAGCAGTGAACAATTCACTGCTTTTTTATTGTTATTAAATTTTGTCTTCTGAACCCATGATGTTGCGGATTTCATCAACGCAGATTTGTGTCATTGTTTGACGTGCAACAGATAAAAATTCGCGTGGGTTAAAGTTTTCGGGATTCTCAGATAATGATTTGCGTGTTGCGGCGGTAAAGCCCAGGCGCAGGTCGCTGTCTACATTTATCTTACATATATTCATTTTTGTTGCATGGCGCAGTTGGATTTCATCAATGCCGCGTGCGCCAGATAATTTGCCACCAAATTCATTAATTGTTGTTATTAATTTTTGAGGGATGTTTGATGCGCCGTGCAATACCAACGGAAATCCAGGCAGGCGAACTGCGACGTCGGCCAATATGTCAAAGCGCAATTCTTGGTCGTCTTTTTTGCGTTTATAGGCGCCGTGGCTGGTGCCGATTGCAATTGCCAGGGAATCAATGCCGGTTGCGTTTACAAATTTTTCAACATCTGCTGGATTGGTGTAACTGGAAAAATCGGATTGTGTGTTTTCGTCTTCAATTCCCGCCAGGACCCCCAGTTCTGCTTCGACCGATACATTATATTTATGGGCGTATTCTGCGACGCGCTGTGAAAGTTCTGTATTTTCGTCAAATGGTAATTTGCTGGCATCAATCATGACGGATGAAAAGCCGATTTCAATCGCGTGTGCGCATGCGTCAAAGCTGGACCCGTGGTCCAAGTGCAGGGCGATTTTGTCGTCGGGCGAAATGTTTGCGCCACGAATCAGGCCGGTCAGCATATCTGCCCCCATATATTTTAATGCAGATTCTGATACAGCCAGTATTATTGGGCTGTGTGTGATGCGGGCTGCGTCCAGAATGGATTGCAGTGTTTCCATGTTATAAAAATTAAATGCAGGCACGGCATAGTTGCGTGCAATTGCATCGCGAAACATTTCATTAGTATTAACCAGCCCCAGTTCGGTGTATGTCATCAGATTTCCTTTTTTCTTTGATTGAATTATAGCATGTTTTTTTGTTTTTTAATACAAAATCTTGACAGGACGCATATTTGTGCAACAATTATTGCGAATCGGGGGTTGGGCAGAGATAGGTATAAAGGTGTAACAGATGAAAAAAACTTTATTTGCTTTGTTTGGTCTGGCGATTCTGACGGGGTGTGCGGGCTATTATGATTATTACAAGGGTGGTGTTCGATATACCCAGGATGGTGAAGATTGCGTTTTCTATGCAGCGGAACGTGGGCGCCATTATTCGGATGATATTCGCAAACTGGATACAGATAAAAAGATTGTTTATCGCAATACAATGTGTCGTGATTTGTATGCGCGCGACAATATGGGGGTTGCGTCAACAAATGCACGCCAGATCTTGGTGCCGGCTGCAACGGTCGCAGATGCGCCAAAATGTAATGCCTGCAATAAATGCGCAACAAAAAAGAAATATGTTTTTGTAAAATAATATATCCCGCGTAATGCGGGATTTTTTATGCGTAATATAATTGCAAATTGATTTTTATGTGGTATTATTTTGTCAACAAAATAAGAGGATTATATATGACACTAGAAGAAATTTCACCGGGCAAGCTGCCGCCAAAGCGCATGAATGCGATTATAGAAGTGCCAGAAAATGGTTATGTTAAATATGAAATTAACAAAGAAACCGGTCTGTTAAAGGTGGACAGAATTTTGCATGCGCCAATGGCATATCCGGCGAACTATGGTTACTTTCCGGGTACATTGGGGGATGATGGTGACCCGTTGGATTGTGTTGTCGTTTGTAATGCGCCGCTGCGTCCCGGTGTTCTGATTGAGGTTCGACCAATCGGTGTTCTGTTGATGGAAGACCAGGCGGGGGGTGATGAAAAAATTATCTGTGTGCCGCTGGATAAAATCGACCCATTTTATACAAATACAGAATTTGTGGAACAGTTTCCATCAATTCTGCGTTCGAAAATTGAATATTTCTTTCAGCACTATAAAGATTTGCAGCCGAATGCGTGGTCCAAGATTTTGGGCTGGGCAGGCCGAGAGACGGCAGATAAACTAATCATGGACAGTATTGATCGTTATTGGGCGCATAAGCGTGAAATGCAATAATGATTCTAAAATTTTAACGAAAAACAAAAAGGGTATGAAAAATGGCATCTTATATTGCAAATGATATGCGTGTGGGTTGGGTGATTTCACATAATGGTAAACGTTATTCAGTAACATCGATTACCAAGGTAAAACCAGGTAAGGGTGGCGCGTTTGTTCAGGCGGATTTGCGTGATATCGATTCTGGTAACAAAGGTGGTGATCGCTGGCGTGCAGAAGACAAAGTTGAAAAATTGATGGTGGAAGATTTTGATTGTCAGTATCTGTATGCGGATGGCACAGATGCGTTCTTTATGAATCTGTCAGATTATGAACAGTTTACAATGCCTGTTGAAACAATGGGTGATGCAATGAAATTCTTGGCGCCGGAAATGGTTGTTAAAGCAAACTTTGTAGAAGGACAGCCTGTGTCAATTTCCCTGCCTAAGACAGTAATTGCGACGGTTGAAGAGACAGAACCGGCACTGAAAGGTCAGACGGTTTCGGGCAGTGGTGGAAAACCGGCTATCTTGGATAACGGTGTTCGCGTTCAGGTTCCAGTATTTATTGAACAGGGTGAAAAGATTGTGGTTAATACGGAAACCTTGGAATACGTAGAACGTGCGAAATAAATTATAATAATTCATCTAAAAACAATTCGGGCATCTTATGTAGCGTCTGTACACTGCGATGCCCGAATTGTTTTTATCTAAATCATTCTAATTTATTTTGTTCCCAGTCCTGGGTGGGTGATTATATTATTTGAAATGGGGCGTTTTTTGTGATATAATCCTGTAAAAGGAATAAAGGGGTTTTGTATGAAAAAATTGATTAAAAAATTAAATTTTGCAGTTATTGGTGTCATGGCATCTGCGCCTGCGATGGCTTTGGACGGTAATATGAAGGATGCCTTGTGCAAAATGGGTGAACAGTTTGGTGGTATTTTTGAAATTTTGCAAATTTTGGCCTTTGTTGGTGCGGGCGTGACAATCGCTGGATGGGCATGGGGCTATATTTCGGGCGGTAAAATTGATGCGATTAAGGAAGTAAAGGAAAAGGGTATTGCTATGTTGATTGGCTTTTTCTTGCTGTTCGGTATTGGTACGGTACTAAGTATCTTTATGGGAATGGTCGGGGAAAATGGCGCCTTGGATTGTGTTTCAAAGTTCTTTTAAAAAATACGGGGCAACGCCCCGTTTTTTTATTATTATGATTATATGTTGTATATATTTATTTATCTTAATTTTTCAAATGCGTATTTGTTAATAAAATCCCGTTCGGTTTGCATTAGTTTTGATTGAACCTGGGGGGCGGAAATACGAAATATGTCATCTTCTGGTTGGATGTGCAGGTTTTTTATCATATTAATTCGGGCGCTGTCTAATTCCGTGAATATGATTTCCAGAATCTTTTTAGAATTAATTTGATGCGTATGGTTTATTTCTGCAATTGCATTTTTTAATGCCTGGGTGCGTGCGTATAATGTCGCAGCGCCCATATGGTCGGCCAGTGGTGTGTTATGTGATATGTAAAAATCATTTCGTTCGGCGATGTGTGATTTGCTGTGGTCGGCAAACAAGGCAGCGCGGTTGATGCGTCTGAATTCATTAAAGTCTATTTTATTTTTGTGCGCGATTGCATTTATGATTTTTTCGCATTTTGCCAATTGTTGGCGCAGGGCCGGACGGGCAAACTGATAACACCATGAATTCATAGTTGCAAAATCCATGTGCGGGTCGATGATGCAGCTGATGAAATAAGTGCGTGAAAAAATCATGTTTGGATTGTTGCGCGACATGCACCAACATGCATAGCGGGACAGTTTAAAGTCTTTGGCGCATTTAAAGTGATGATTGTCCAGTGTGTACGGGTGGTTTAGTTGTACGACATGGTCGTTGTAAAAATTAATGTTGGTTGGTGATAATTGTGGTGTGCCGCGTTTGGAATTTGATGTGCAGGGCATGACCAGGTTTTGCCATATGTGTGCGCTGAATGATGGTTGGGTTGGGAACGATGTTTCGCCGAATAAATTGTGCAGGTCGGAATAAAGCCAGCTGTCTGTGTTTGTGCTGTGTGGGTGTATTTCAGGAAATAGTGTTGGCGCAGCGCTGGGTGGCGCAATGCGTGTTTGATTTAGTGTTTTAAAGATTGTTTCTTTGTGTGGCATTGCGGAACCTTGTGCATGTTATTTCTTGTCGTCCAGGTTGGCCAGTGAATATAAAACAGATGATATTAATGACTGGTACGGGACGTGTTGGGTTTCGGCCAGCTCTTTTATCTTGTCCAGAATAGGGCGCGGAATTCGCATGTTGATAACGCAATCGGATTTATTAAAAGCCTTGTACGCGGCATATTCGCGCAGCAAGGATTCCATATTCATTACAAATAATTGTTGCATTACGTTTGGCATATACGCACCTCCATACATACCACAATACAGCGGTAATTACAACGAACTATACCATTGTAAATACATTTGTCAATACAAATATAAATACGTCTGTATTTGCAGTTGTGATGGCGGTTGTGTTGTAGGGTGTGTGGGCGTGCGTTGAGTGCGCTTTTGGTTTGATTTTTGTAATTTGTGTGTTTAAAATTGTTGTGTATTAAGCAAGGAAAGGATTTTTAGATGTTTAAACGTGTCTTGGCTGCAATTGTGGCTGTGTTCGTTGTTTTGGGTGATGTGCGCGCTGAATTAAAGGTTGATATTATTGCCGGCGCGGCCGAGCCGATTTCAATCGCGGTTCAGAAGTTTGAGGTGTCGGGGGATGTTCCGATCAAGGTTGCGTCAATGATGCGTGGGGTGGTCGAAAATGATTTAAAAAGTACGGGGTTGTTTCGTATCGTGAATCATAATGCGTTCCCTGAATATGTCAAGATGCATGCAATGCCGACCTTTAATTCGTGGGCGGCAATTAAAACCCAGGTATTGGTTCAGGCACAACTGACGGCGGAATCTGATAATCGGTATAAATTGGATTTCTTTGTATGGGATGTTAACGGGCGTGAACAGATAGAGGCGCAATCCCTGGTCGCAACGCGCAAGACGGCGCGTCGCCTGGCGCATATAATGGCGGATGCGATTTATGAACGTCTGACCGGCGAGATTGGATATTTTGATACTCAGATTGTATTCATCGCTGAAACAGGCGACGTGTCAAAACGTGAAAAACGTCTGGCGATTATGGATCAAGACGGGGCAGGAGTGCGATATTTATCGGATTCGGGGGTGATGGTTATGTCGCCACACTTTTCGCCAAATATGCAGTCGATTGTTTTCTTGTCTTATTATAATGATGACCCAATGGTGTGGAGTTTGGATTTGGACACTGGGGAACAACGGCGCCTGGGGCAGTTTGGCGGAATGAACTTTGCGCCACGTTTTTCGCCTGATGGGTCGCGTGTGGCGATATCGTTGGTGAAAAATGGTATTACGCATATTTATGAATTTAATCTGGAAACAAATGAATTGCGCCAATTGACGTTTGGTAATTCGATTAATACCAGTCCGTCTTATTCCCCAGATGGTAAAAAGATGGCATTTAATTCAGACCGTTCAGGGCGGCAACAGATTCATATCTTGGACCTGGATACAGGCGAGGTTGAACGTATAACGTATGGTTCAGGGCGTTATGCAACGCCGGCATGGTCGCCAGATGGGCAATTTATTGCCTTTACAAAAATTGCGGATGATACATTTTATGTTGGTATTATGGATCCGCGGGGGCGTAATGAAAAGATTTTGGCAGGTGGATGGTTTATGGAGGCGCCATCCTGGGCGCCGGGATCGCGTCGCATTGTTTACTATGAAACGGAAAAGCATTTAGATGGCATTGACCGCATCAGCCATATTCGCAGTGTAGATATTACAGGACAGAATTTCTATGATATCGAATTGCCTGATGGCGTAAACGGGACCGAGCCAACATGGTCGCCAAAGTTGCCATGAATGAAACGTCTGGTGGTTGCGATTTTCGGGGTGTTTGTGTGTTGGGCATCTTGTGCGGTGCCGGCGGTGGTGGACTATGTGCTGGATGGTGATACGGTTGCAGCGCGTGTTGGTGTTGCCGATGGGGTTGATATAACCGTGCGCGTTCGTCTGATAAACGTTGACACGCCCGAAATAAATGGTAAATGTGCATCTGAATCAAAGATGGCGCGCAGTGCGCGTGGGCGACTGGAAAAATTGTTGCCGCGCGGTGCGAAAATCGAACTGCGAAATATCAAAGACGATAAATATCTGGGGCGGATTGATGCAAATGTGTTTCTGCCAGATGGGCGTGATGTTGGTGATGTGTTGGTTCGTGAAAATTTAGCGCGGCCGTATAATGGCGGGAAAAGAAAATCGTGGTGTAAATAAAAATCCCCACAGATGTGGGGATTTTTTATGCACTGTGGCGATTAATGGCCGCGCCAATTTCGTCCAGTGATGCCTTGCTGGGCAAGATTGGTTCAAATGTTACAGTTGCGGTTCCAGGGGTTACGCGACCATGTTTTGGCCAATATAATCCTGCGTCGGTGCCAACAGGTAGAATTGGCAGCTTTAGCTGACGTGCCAGGAATAACAGACCGCCTTTTAATGGAACGGGCTGGCCGGGTTTGGCGCGGGTGCCTTCGGGGAATATTACCAGTATGCGGCCGTCTAATATTTCTTTTTCGACCTGGTGTGATAGTTTTGACAGGTTTGTGCGACCGGCTGCACGGTTTACACCAATCATGCCCATGCGCCAAAATGCCCATCCATAAATAGGTATCCATAATAATTCACGCTTTAGAATAAAGAATGTGTTGCGTGCCACCTTGGATATGACGGCGATTTCAAGGATAGACATGTGCTTTGCGGCGATTATAACTTTGCCGTCCAGACGATGATTCTCGTTCGGGATCATTGGGATACCGTTTTCTTCGGTTTTCGGGAATACTACGCGATACTTTATGCCGGCAAATATGCGGGCAACGGTTAATACGCCGTATGCGCAACGAAATACCAGCCAGCCACATAATTTCTTGTTAATCAGGCCGATTAATAATATGGGACTCCATAAAACAAAGTGGGTCGCCAGTGCAATTTTAAATATGATTGTTCTGAGCATTTGTGTTTCCTTTTTTTAGCTTTCTTTGATTCCAAACATGGTGACGATATATTTTATATATTCTGTGGCCCATCTTTCAAGTCTTTTTGAGGGCGGCATACTGGTTAAAATTGCAGGACAGGCGATTATTTCAGCTGTTGGTAATTCGGACTGTATCAAATGTTTCGCGCGTGGCATGTGATCTTCGGTCGTGATAATTACCAGTCGTTTCAAATCGCGGGTTTCTGCAATTTCACGAATTGCCAGTGCGTTTTGGTATGTGGATTTTGACTTTGATTCAATGATTGCGGGGCGGGTAACGTCTAGTTTGCTTGGGGTGCCGGCGCCGATTATGTACAGGTCTGCGTTCGGAAATTCATGCATTTTTTGAATGGCAAACGGAATGCGGCGTTCGTCGCCGGTCAGGACGAATATGCTGTCGTTTGGAAGAATGGTGCCGCATTGAATTGGTGCGGTGGATTTAAAAATCATGCCGCCCAAGATGAATAAACTGAATATTAAAAAAGATGGTGTTAGTAAACGTCTGGGCATTTATTAGCTGTTCTTTAATAAATTTATTGTGGTGTGGCGGGTGACGGTTATTGCAAACAGGATTATTGCAATCGGCAGCATGGCCAGTGTTGCCCAGCCCGCGCCAGATAAATTGATTGTTGCCATCAGACCAACGCGCGCACGATGGGCCGCAGATATTATTAATAACAGTATTGGGCAGGCGGCCAGAAATCCGATGCTAGTTGCAATTATTGAAATCTTGGCAACAATTATTTGCATTTGCTGAGCGACAAAATTGTCCGATGCGCCAATTTGATTCAATATTTCCAGTTCGCGACGGTGCAACATTGCGGTGTTGCGGGCAATGTATGATATGCATATGCCGATTGCGCCCAAAATTAATACAAGTATTAATCCAGACATTAATATCATGTACATGCCGGCGGTTGTTGATGACCGCAACGCCGATGCGTGTGGCAGAAAACGCGCGTGTTTAGAAATCTGTTCGGAAAAGCCAGCCATTGCGTCAGGTGATTTGAATTTTATTTCCCACATTTGCGGCAAATAGTTTTTTAGTACATTCGTGCTGCCGGTTATCCATGGGGACATCAGGTCTTGCATTTCAGCGGTGCTGATTTGGGTGACGGATTCTATTTTGTCTGAATTTGAATCAATTATTTTTTTTGCAGATTCTGATTTTGTTGTGTCAATAACCTGGACCGTGGCGAACAGTTCCCATTGGCTGTTCCAACGGATGACGCCTGTCCCGATGGCCAAGGCAACCCCCAATGCCAGAACAGATAAAAATGTCAGCAGTGACATTATTGTCGTCATAAACATGGATTGTTCGCGTACCAGTGAAAATACAGTCGATTTTGTAGTTCTTTTTATCATTTCTATGCGTTCCCGATGTCGTCAAATTGCTTTGATAATTCGTTAAAATAATTTTGTGGTTTAGGGCCGCGCCAAACTTTCTTGGATTCAGGTTCTGACTTGGTTGGGGTGGGCTTGCCAGAAAAGCTAACGCGATGATTTTCAACACGTATAACAGGAAACTTGTACGTTTCCATTAATTTCTTGCTGTGTGTCGCCAGTATAATGGTTGTGCCAAATAATTTGTTCATCTGAATGAATAATTCCATCAGGCGTGATGCGTTTTCGTCATCCAAATTCCCGGTTGGTTCATCAGCCAATAATATCGATGGCTGGACAATAATCGCGCGCGCAACAGAAACACGTTGCTGTTGACCACCAGATAATGTTTTGGGGTTCGCGTCAGCGTATTTGCCCAAGCCGACCCAGTCTAAGACCTTGGCCACCAGTTTTTTTATCTTAGCCTCAGATACATGGCGAACGCGCAGGGGCAGGGCGACGTTATCAAATACAGACATGTGTGATAACAGTGAATATTCCTGGAATACAATTGCCATTTTTTGGCGCAGCTTGGCAATTTCGTCGCGTGTCATATCATTTGTAATATGGCCAAATAATTTTATCTGGCCGCGTGACGGTTTGTGCAGTTGATATATTAATCGCAGCAGTGTTGTTTTGCCAGCGCCAGATGCGCCAGATAAAAAGTAAAAGCCGCCATTGCCGATGTTGAATGATACGTCGGTTATTATTTCGGGCGAGTCGTCATAGCGTGTCGCCACATTTGCAAAGGATATTGCTGTCTTTTCTTCCATGACTTGAATATAGAAAAAAATTTATTTGCGGTCAATATTTGTTTTTTGTTTGGTTGGATTGCTTTTTTGTGATATACTTAGGTAAAAAAGGAAAAGGAGTTTTTTATGAAAAAAATTATGTCTGTTGCAGTGTTGGCTGCTTTGATTGTTCCGGGTGTTGCAAGTGCAGCAAGTGTCGCAGCGCAGCCTGATGTGTCATCGGTGAATCCATGGTATGGCGCAATTCGTGGAGAGATGAGTCTGTTGAATTGGAAAAATAAATATTCGTCTGATGTTGTGGATTTGGACGGTAGGTCAGAAAGTTTTTCATTTGAACCGGTTTTTGGTGGATCTTTGGCTGTTGGATATGTGGCAAATGCCGACTGGCGTGGCGAAGTTGAAGCGGGCATAATTGGTCAGTTTACAGACAGCGGTTATGATGCGGATTTTAAAATGACGATACCGTATCTGTCGGTAAATGTAATGCATGATTTTGCAAATAATGTATATGTTGGCGGTGGCTTAGGGATTGCGATTCCAAAGGCTGAATTAAGTTGGAGTACGTTTGAGGCGGATGAGCGTGCGGTTACTCCAAAATTTGATTTGATGGCGGGTTTTTCGCATGGGTTGACAGAACGTTTGAATTTAGATTTTCGTTATCGCTTGTCGTTTATGTTTGGCCCAGATGTTAAGGCCGAGGGTATTTCTTATACGGGTGAACACTGGCTGAAAACTGATGTTGAATTGATTTTGAATAATTCGTTTTCTGTTGGGCTGAGATACGATTTTTAAAATGTCAGTTTGTGTAAAAAGAGGGTTGACCCCGATTCGCAAATTGTGATAGAATTAAGAACAAGTAGAGAGAATATAACATGAAAAATAAAATGAAATTTTCAACATTGTCAATTGTTTGTGTGTTGGGTGCGGCTGCTGTTGTGCCAGCTTTTTCTGCGTCGTCTGTGCGTTCGTTGGGTGGTGCGGGTACCTTTTCTGGTGCATCAAGTGCCGCGGCGGCAAAGTCTGACGGGGACGCGGGCAGTGGTGCGATTAATTCTGTGCGTGCGGGGTCTATGCGTCTAAATAATGTTGCGGGTGCGACATCGGGGGCGACGCGTTCTGGGTCAACGCGTGCAGCAACAACGCCACGTTTGTCAATTGGTAAGTATTTGTCTGGTTCTAGTGCGATTAGTGGTGGGTCTTCGGTTTCTGGGTCGCATGCGGGCAAGCCAGGGGGTGGCGCCGGTGCGCCGTCGGGTGATGTGAAATATTTGGAAGAATTTGTTGGCTATACGGTTAATGGCGATACGGTGCCGGAACAGTTGACGGAAATTAAGTTGGATGTAGAAAGTTTGAGAGCGGATGTGGAATCTGTTACGGGTTTTGTCTCTGATGTAACATTTGATGAAACAGCGGGGGTTTTGACGGTTACGGTTGAAGGTGAGGGGGCGGTTGAATATCCTTTGGCTAATTATTTTGATGGCGAGCTGAAAAGTGTTAATGATAAGGTTGAAGCTTTGCAGGCTATACTGGATGATGTTGTAGACCAGGATGGTAAGTTGTCTGACTATTATACTAAGTCGGAGACGGATGCTATGTTAAGTGAGTATGCCAAAAAAGGCGAAATGTCAGAGGTTAGCGCAGCTATGTTGGATTTGGGTGCGGCAGGTGACCAGGCGGTTGAAGAAGGCGGTGGTTTGTTGATGTTGCAAACGAATCCGGATGGCTCTTCGGAATGGGTTAATGTTCAAGTGGCTGAATAGTTTTTGTGTCTGGGGAAAAGGGGAAGGAATATGAAAATTAAAAATATTGCGTTTTCTGGTTTTATGGCGGCTATTTTGATGTCTGTTTCGGTTGTGGCGGATGCAAAGACGGTTAATTTAGCTAGCAAAGGGTATGTCGACAAGGCTGTGTCTGATGTGCTGAAAAAAAGCGATGTGCCTGGATTGGATGCTACCTTTGCAACAGATGTAGAATTAGCGGCGGTGAAAAAAGCATTGCAAGATGAAATTGCTGCAAAGCAGGCGTCGGGTGATTATGCGACGTCTGAGCAGTTGCGGGCCCTGCAGCAGAAGGTTGATGCATTGGGTGATACAGGTGTTGATAAAGTGGCGTTGGATGAATTGAAGGAATCTGTTAAGACGATTCAGGACAATTATGCAGATAAAAGCCAGCTGAGTGATTTGTGGAATGCGGTTAATGCGATTAGTATTCCGACCAAGATATCTGATTTGGACAATGATTCTGGGTTTGTTACGGAATCTGCATTGAATGGGTTTGCGACCAGTGAGCAGTTGCAAGCATTGCAAAAGACTTTGGAAGAAGCGATTGCAGAAAAGCAGGAAAAGGGCGATTATTTGGAAGCCGAAGATTTGACTGCGATTAATACAGCGATTTCCAATTTGGAATCTGGCAAGGCAGATGTTGCGACTGTGACTGCATTGCAGTCGGCAATAAATAATTTGGGAAATACTTATGCGACCAAAACAGCTTTAACAGACGCAGAAGCTAGATTGCAGAATGCAATAAATGCGATTGAAATACCAAGTTTGTCTGAATATGCGAAAAGTGCAGATGTTGCGGCAACTTATGCGACCAAGTCTGAAATTCCATCGATAGAGGGTTTGGCGGAAAAGTCGTATGTTGATGCAGAATTAGCAAAGAAGGCAAATGCGAGTGCATTGGAAAATCTGGCTACAAAGTCTGAATTGGATGATTTGGTGACAAGTGAACAGTTGAAAACCCTGCGTACGAATTTAGAAGCGGAAATTGCAAAAAAACAAGCATCGGGTGATTATGCGACGGCAGAGTCCCTGCAGGCAATTTCAAATTCACTGGCTGATTATGCTAAGGCGTCAACTGTGTATACCAAGACAGAAGTTGATCAAAAGATTGCGGATGCAGCGACGGGTGGCAGTGTTGATTTGTCGGGCTATGCAGAAAAGTCTGCACTGGATGCATTGCAAGCATTAGTAAGCGGAAATACGAATGAAATATCCAGTTTGAAAACATCAAAGCAGGATAAGTTGAAGGCGGGTGAAAATATCACGATTGCTGAGGATAATACAATTTCGGCAAAAGTTGATACAGCTTCGTTCATTACAAAACCATTAGAACAGCCAGATACGTTTGGTGAATATGTTTTGATTTTGAATATTAATGAAGCAGGTGAATCTGAGGGATATAGTTGGCTGGATACCCTGGATTTGATGGGAGACTCTGGTTTAGATATCTAAGGTTATAGAGTGGCAAAAGCTGTTTCGCTGGTAAATAAATGGGAGCAATTATAAAATTGACGAGAAGATGAGTAGAAAAACAAATATTGCATTTTTTTCTTTGATTGCGGCATTATTAGCTGGTCCTGCGTATTCGGTTACAGTGTCTAAAACCTATGTTGATAGACAAGATAAGACTTTGCATAGTAATACACTTAAAGTAATCGAAATGTTGAATGTGAAAGAGGATGGTGCTTTTGTTGAGTTAGATACTGAAGCGAAGGCGGCAATTCCGGCGATTAATGAGTTGCATTCGGAAATGGCGGGCAAGCAGGATGCGATTACCGCGGAAAATCCATTGCCGGTGGAAAATATTTCAGGGTTGGCGGAGGTTGCGACAACGGGTTCTTATAACAGTTTGTCAGACAAGCCAGAAATTCCATCAACAGATAACCTGGCAACCAAAGATGAGTTGCAGGCGTTGCAGACAGTTGTCGGTAATGCAGAATCGGGCTTGGTAAAGAAGGTTGATGAAAATACAGCTGCGATTGCTGACAAGGCGGATACGTCTGCGTTGGAAACGGCTGTTGCAGACCTGGAAGAAAAAATTGATAATGCAGTTATTGATTCTTCAAATATTGATTTGAGCAGCTATGCCAAAACCGAAGATGTGGCCAAGACATACGCAACCAATGCGACAGTTGATGCAATAGATAGTCGCGTTGAGGTATTAGAAGGGGCGGGATATCAAACTGCAAAACAGGTTCAGGGTGCAATTACATCTGCAACAGCCGACTTTGTGACAGATTCTGAATTGGGCAGTTATGCAAAAACGGAAACAGTTAATGCGGAATTGGCCAAGAAGGCAAATACTGCAGATTTAAAAGCGTTGGCATTCAAGGATATGGTTGCAACAGCTGATATCGAACCCAAGGCAGTCACAATGGACAAGATTGCTGGCCGGACGCCTGTGGCTGGTGAAACGTTGCTGATGTCTGTTGATGCAGATGGCAATGTGACATGGCTGTCGGTCGAGATTTTAAGGTAAACATCGGTTATAATAAACCGCAAAAAAAGAAGGGAAGGAAAAAATGAAAGTAAAAAATGTTATGTTTTCAGGATTTGCAGCGGCTATTTTTGCCACTGTATGTGGGGCAGCGGTCGCAGCCGATGTTCAGTTGATTTCAAAAGACTATGCAGATACTAATTTGCAGGCAAAATTGACCCCGGGCCAGGGTATCGATATTGAAACTACAGATGAAGGTACAACAATTTCTGCGGATGTTGATCTGTCAACGTTGGCGACAAAAGAAGAGCTTGCAAAAAAATTAACGGGCACTGCGATTCAAGGTAGTGCAGTTGAATATGATACGGAATCAGGTGTTTATACAATTACTGATGACAATACGGAATATGCTGGTGAAGGTTATGTTAATATTGTCGGTAATAAAATCTCTGTCACCGCAGATGGTCAGGTTGCCCAAGGTAATACGGGCCTGGTGACCGGTGGTACAGTTCATGCGATTACCAGTGCATTGGATACCCGTTTAGGTACAGCGGAAGGCAAGATTGAAGAAATCGATGCGGTTGTGGATACTTTGCAGGGTGTTGAAGGTGGTGAAGATGGTATTGTTACCAAGGTTACAAACTTGGAAAGGACAGTTGGTGATGAAAATTCTGGTTTGGTAAAGCAGGTTGCAACGAATACAGAAGAGATTGCGTTAAAGGCAAATTCAGAAGATGTTTATGCAAAAAATGAAGTTTATACCAAAGGCGAAGTTAATACAGAATTGGCCAAGAAACAGAATGAATTGACGGCGGCAAATGTTGTGTCTGGTTCTGATAATGTAAGGGTTGGTTTTGCAGATGGGGTTTATACAATTTCTGCAACAGACAATAATACAGAATATGGCGTTGGTACAGCTACAACCGAAGGTTTGACAAAGTTATATACCGCAACTGGTGAAGCGCAGGATGGTACAATGACCCAGGCGGCAATTAAGATTGCATTGGAAGGAAAATTGGCGACAGATGGTACGGCCGCTAAGGCAACAGCAGACGCCAATGGTGCAAATATTGCAGATACATATGCAACAAAAGCAGTGGTCGCAGGCAAATTGTCTTCAATCAAAACCGCGGGCAGTTATCTGGTGAACTTTGGCGCCGATGGTAATGTGTCGTATGCACCAATTCAGATTTTAGGTTCAAATGGTCAGCCAATAACTTTAACCGGTGAAAATGCGGTTGCGCCATCTGAAAATTAATATAAATAGTGTCACCCCATAATTTTTTGGGGTGGCGTTTCAAAATAAAAACGAAAGAAAAGAAAGGAATTAATAATGAAAATTAAAAATGTTATGTTCAGCGGTGTTATGGCGGCAATCCTGATGAGTGTTGCAGGCGCAGCAAACGCAGCAGATCCAATCAGCGTTGCATCAACAGGCTATGTTGATACCAAGGTTGGTGTTGTTGATACCAAGGTTGGTACAATTCCACAGGGCGGTTTTACAGTTGGTTCTGCTAACTATTCTGACGTGGCGACTGCGATTGTGGCGTTGGATACCAAGACCGAAGGTGTGGTTGGGTCTGAAGATATGCAAAATATTCAAGATTCTATTGCGACATTGACGGGCGATGCAAATAAAGAAGGTTCGGTTAAATACCAGATTAAAGCTGTTGAGGATGCGCAGAAGTTAGTTGATGATGAACAGGATGGTAAAATCGAAGCGAATGAAAATGCGATTACCACATTGAATGCAGGGGCAGAAACGGATGGATCGGTTGCGTATAAAATTGCCCAGGCTGTTTCAGATGAAGCGTTAAGTAAGTACACAACAGATGCAGAATTAGAAGGTAAAGGTTATCAGACAGCGGGTGATGTTCAGACAGCAATTAGCGGATTGAAATTGGGTGAAACATATGCAACGGTTTCTGCGTTGGAAGGTGTAAAAGCAACAGCAGAAGCAGCCCAAACAGCGGAGGAGGTTGGTAGTGCAATCGACACAAAGATTTCTGGTTTGAAATTGGGTGATACATATCAGGCCAAGTTGGATGAGAAACAGATGGCGGCGGTTGATTCAGGGGTGACTGCTGATAAAGTGGCTGGCTATGATTCTGCGGTTTTGGCGGTTAACAACGAAACAAATGGTTTGGTTGCGACATATGATATTGCCACTGCAAATAAGACAGCGATTGAAGCCGAGAATACAGGTCTGGCCGCGGCGCATACTGCAATTGCGACATTGAATGGTGGTGAAGACCAGACGGGTTCGGTCGCGAATACTGTTGCAGGTTATGCAGTTCCAAAACCGGGTACAAATTGTTCAAAAACAACATGTGTTTTGACAGTCGATAAGGAAACCAATGAACCATACTGGATGGAATTGGCATTATCAGTATCGGATGCGGAATAATTTATTCTGACGAATACGCAGGGGCAAGATTTTGCCCCTGTTTTTTTTACTTTTTTGAAAAAATACAGAAATGATTTTTTTTGAACTTTACACGATTCGGGTAAATATGATATAATGCACCATACGAAAGGAAGGAAGGGAAATAGTATGAGAAAATTAACCGCGGGCATTTTTTCCGTATTGTTGGGCTTGGTTTCTGTTGGTGGTGCAAATGCTGCTGTTGTTTCAACTGAATATTTGTCAGAGGTTTTGCAGACAGAATTGGCAGATATGCAGACGACTATGACTGCAAATGGGCCTGTAAAGATTGAAAATAATGTTGTGTCTGTTGAAACAGGCGATGTGTCTGAGCAGGGGACAAACCTGGTGACAGCGGCGGGTATTTATGCGGCATTAAATGCAGCGGTGGCGGATCAACAGCTGAAATCTGATATCGTTGGTAAAGCTGATGCTCTTACGGATGAGAATCTGGCATCAGATGTTAAGTATCCTTCTATGGCCGCAGCGAAGCAGATTGCTGAAGATGCAGTTTCAGATTTGACACAAAGTAATACCGCATTACAGGGCGCGGTTGGTGCAGCGGATACTGCCAAGTTTAAAGAAAAAATGTCAACTACTGGCAATTTAACTCAGGCGGGAAATGCTGCTGATGCAGCGGTGATGTTGGATGCAGTAGTAGGGGCTGTGAGTGCTGAAGATATGGGTACGACTGCGAACACTGTTGTTGGTGCGATTAAGGAAGTTGGCGATGAGTTACAAGACTTGGCCAATGGTGCGGTTGCGACAAATACTGCAAATATTGCGACATTGACGGGCGATGCGACGACCGCGGGTTCTGTGGCCAAGGCGGTTGCAGATGCTAAATCAGAATTACAGGGTAAAATAGATCTAAAGGCAAATATTGCAGATGTTTATTCCAGAACTGAAGCAGAAGCAAAGTTTGAAGCACAAGCGGCTGCAACTGCGAAATTGCAGGCGGCCAAAGATTATACGGACGAACAGTTGAAAACCTTGACCGAAGATATGTGGGGTGGTGGCGAAGGCAGTGAAGACCAAGGCTTGCAGGGTGTCGTTGCGTCACAGGCATTAAAGATTACTGCGTTGGAAGACAAGGTTGGTGACAAGTCGGTTGTTGCCCGTATCGCGGAATTGGATTCCTCAGATACGGCCGTTGATAAAGAATTTGTGACGGCGGTATCTGAAAACGATGGCGTTATTACCGTGTCGCGTCGTGCGTTGGCGGCGGCGGATATCCCAGTGATTGCAGTGTCCCAGGTTGATGGTTTGCAGGCGGCATTGGATGCAAAACAGGTTAACCTGACTGGTCAGGATGGCGTAATTGTCATTGCAGGTGGTGTTGTTTCAATTGCGTCCCAGGGGATTGGCACAGCGCAACTGAAAGACGAATCGGTGACGGCTGAAAAAATGGCCATGGATTCTGTGACATCAAACGCCATTGCCGCAGGCGCGGTGACGGCGGGCAAGATTGCCACAGGTGCAGTGATCAAAGGGACGATTGCTGATGGCGCGGTTGAGGCAGGAAACCTGGCTGAGAATGCTGTGCAAAAAGGGAATATTGCAGCTGGTGCTGTTGATACCAACAGTATTGCGGATAATGCAGTTGGTACGAATCAATTGGCGGATAGTGTGAATTCGTTGCTGACGGGGGCAATTCAGGCACCGTCGGAAACAAATGCTGATGGGACCTTTGTCTTGACAGCCAAGAAAAATACAGGTGCGGATGGCAAGGTGACGTATTCATATGCGTGGGAAGATATTGCCGGACGCAGTGAATAAAAAAATATTTCAGGTGATTTTATTGTAGACAGCGATTCGCAATTTATGATAAAATACACCTGAAGAGAAAGAGAACAAAAACAAAAAGAAAGGAAGGAAAAATGAAAAAAATATTAACAGCATCTTTAGTTGCAATTATGGCGGTGACCGCGGCAAACGCAGATATCGCATCAACAGGTTATGTAAATAAACAGACAGGTGCAGATGCAGAAGGTAAAATTACTTTGACAGGTAAAGCTGTAGATGGTGCTACTACCCTGGCGGGGGCGGTTAATAAGATCGCAGCAGCGATTGATGGTTTGACTGAAGGTGGCGCTGGGTCGGTTTCTGGTCAGATTGATAGTGCAGTTGGTAATTTAGGTAATTTAGGAAACGATGAAAACGGACAAGCGTACACGACTGTAGCAGATGCGATCGCGGGTGAAGTGAATGAATTGGCAACTGGTGCGGTTAAGGAAAATGCTGATGCGATTGAAGCGATTAAAGATTCGACAAATGGTATTCAGGCAGTGGCCAAGAATTATACAGATGGCCAAATTGATCTTTTGGTTGGTAATGTTACAGGTGAGGGTGTTGTGACATCGATTTCACAGACGGATGGTAAAGTAACAGCAGAATTGAAAAAGATTGGCGATGCTCAGGTTGATGCGATTTCGACAAGTAAAATTACTGGATTGGATACAGCTTTGGCAGAAAAGCAGCTGAAATCTGATGTCGTTGTTAAAGCTAATGCTCTTACGGATGAGAATCTGGCATCAGATGTTAAGTATCCTTCTATGGCCGCAGCGAAGCAGATTGCTGATGATGCAGTTTCAGATTTGACACAAAGTAATACCGCATTACAGGGCGCGGTTGGTGCAGCGGATACTGGCGCCTTTAAAACAAAAATGTCAAAGACCGGCAATTTAACTCAGGCGGGAAATGCTGCTGATGCTGCGGTGATGTTAGATGCAGCAGTAGGGGCTGTGAGTGCTGAAGATATGGGTACGACTGCGAACACTGTTGTTGGTGCGATTAAGGAAGTTGTTGGTGAAAAAGCAGATAAGGCAACATCATTGGCGGGTTATGGCATTGCTGATGCGTATACAAAAACAGAAACAGATAATGCAATTACAACCAAAGTTAATACTTTGGATGCTGATGTAGCAGCGACTGCAAATAATGTTATTGTTGGCATTAAAGAAGTAGATGGTAAGCTGACAGAGGTTACTTCTGTCCAGATTAAAGATGCTTATATCGCATCTGATGCTGCAATTGCGAAGACTAAGTTGGCAGCTGATGTTCAGACTTCTTTGGGTGCCGCAGATACTGCGATGCAGTGGGCGGCATTGAAGAGTGATGCTTCTTGGACAACAGCGGGATGTAATGGTGAAGGCGTAATTTGTTCATTGGTTGCTGATGGTGGTAACATCTCCTGGCAAAAAGTTGTTAAATAATAACATTTGTAATAAAAATAAAACCGGGTGTATGCCCGGTTTTTTGTTTGTGTAATTATCTGTTTTTGTCATTCCTGCGCAGGCAGGAATACGGACTTGAAAATTTAATGTTTCGTTTGATGTGTGATGCACATGAATGGTTTATGGCCCCTGTTCCCGCCGCCGCGGGAATGACAAGAATCAGAGATTCTTGTAAAGATATGTTGGAATAAAATTCCCTGTTCCCGCCGTTGCGGGAATGACAAAAAACATGGTGTGCGGCGGGATGACAGGGGGCCGTTGCTTTTTAAAACAGGCTTATCAGCCCAATGCCCAATATGGCGGCGACGATTGCGCCGATTGTTAGGGGCCAAAAGTATTTTTTAACAATTGCGTTTGCACGTTCTTGGAAAAAATACAGTAATGTCGCAATAATCGCAAAACGCCCAGTGCGGAATATCGCCGATACCGCCAGAAACAGCAATATTGGATATCCAATAAAACCCAACCATATCGCCAATAACTTGTACGGAATTGGTGTAACCGCAGTCAGTACAATTATTAATATTCCATATTTGCTGAACATTGGCTTAATCGCAGATTCTATTAATTCAGGGTTTGAAAATGTTTCAATTAGCCATACGCCAACAGAATCATACAGCCACAATCCAATCATGTACGCAATTGCGCCACCAACAATTGACCCCAGGGATGCCGCAATTGTTATGGGCAGGGCGCGCCGCTTGTTCGCAATAATTGGTGGGGTCATAAAGACTTCGGGTGGGATAAATAAAAATATGGATTCGCAAATGGTCAAGAAAAAGACCAGCCATGAATAGCCGCGCGATTCGGATTTCTGTAACATATATTCTGAAAATTTCATTCCCGACCCCTGTATTTTAAAAAATTTACTTGATTGTAAAATATAAAATATTAATTTACAATCGTTATAACACAGAAAAGATATAAAAAATGGCAAAAAGACAATTTAATTCAAATCGTGGGGAACGTGTCGCAGCCAAGGTGCAGACATTGGTCGCGGAAATATTGCGTGATAACTGGGGCGAGGATGCTCTTGTTTCGGGGGTGTCGTTGGTTGGCAGTGTGGCGCATGGCGGATTGCAATTTGTGCGATTGTTTTACTATACCCGCAATGATGATGTCGATGCAGTGCAAAAGCGTTTGGATTCAATAACGCGTATGGTGCGATATGAACTGGCCGCGCGCATGAATCAGAAATATGTGCCTGATATTAAATTTGCATATGATGACACAATGGAAAAGGCCGCACGGATAGATGAACTGTTAAATAACCTGGAAATCTAGAATGATACGGCGGGTCGCAACGTTGGACCGGGATATGGTGCGGGCGTGTTATAGTATTGTAAATACTTTTATGGATGCCAGTCCGATGTCAGAATGGTTTGCGCTGAAATTCATGGTCGATTCGGGAAAGTCTGTAATGCTTGTTGACGAGAAAACAAATGGCTTTGTGCGTGGGTTCTTGGTCGGCGATGCGGGAATGGCAAAGTGCCTGAATATTGACAGTTTGTTCGTGGACAAGGCGTGTCACCGTATGGGGGTTGGCAGCGCGCTGTTGCAGGCCTATGAAGAATATGCGCGGGAGTGCGGGGCGGAAAAAATAAAACTGCAGTCGCGTCCAACAAAACAGGCGTTGGCATTCTATGCGCGGCATGGATTTCAGAAAATTTGCTGGGATAGTTCTATGCAAAAAAATTTGTAAAAATTCACCTTGCGAATGCGGCAATACTATACTAGTATATGCGGTGCAAGCATAGGTGTATTTGTATGAAACAGTCTAATATTCGTAATTTTTCAATCGTTGCACATATTGACCATGGAAAGTCGACGTTGTCAGACAGGTTGATTGAATTCACAGGTGGACTGCAATCGCGCGAGATGAAGGCCCAGGTCTTGGATTCTATGGATATTGAGCGTGAACGCGGGATTACGATTAAGGCGCAGACTGTACGATTAAATTACAAGGCGAAAAATGGCGAAGTGTATCAATTAAACCTGATGGATACGCCGGGACATGTAGACTTTTCATACGAGGTGTCACGGTCCTTGGCGGCGTGCGAAGGGGCGTTGGTATTGGTGGATGCAACCCAGGGCGTGCAGGCGCAGACATTGGCAAATGCGTACCTGGCGTTGGATAATGATTTGGAAATGTTGCCGGTGCTGAACAAGATTGATTTGCCGTCCAGTGATGTTCAGGGTACACGTGAACAAATTGCAGATGTTATTGGGCTGGATGCGAACGATGCGCTGGCGGTGTCGGGCAAGACGGGCGATGGGGTGCCAGAATTGCTGGAAGAAATTGTAAACAAGTTGCCGGCACCACATGGGGATGAAAGTGCGCCAACGCGTGCATTGCTGGTTGATTCATGGTATGATTCATATTTGGGGGTTGTTATTCTGGTGCGCGTGGTTGATGGGACATTAAACCGTGGTCAGAAAATTAAATTTATGGCGACAGGCGCTGAATATGTGGTCGATAAAATCGGATATTTTACACCAAAGATGGTTAATGTAGATGCGCTGAATACAGGGGAAATTGGTTTTATTATTACAGGAATGAAAACAATTCATGATTGTAAGGTGGGGGATACAATCATTGATGCGCGAAGTGATAATGCCCAGATGTTGCCGGGCTTTAAGCCGTCTGTGCCGGTGGTGTTTTCGTCGTTCTTTCCGGTCGAGGCAGATGATTATCCAACATTCCGTGAAAGTGCAGAAAAGTTAGCGTTAAATGACGCGTCGTTTATGTTCACAGTGGAAAAGTCTTCGGCGTTGGGATTTGGTTTGCGATGCGGCTTCTTAGGCCTGTTGCATATGGAGATTATTAGTGAACGACTGGCGCGCGAATTTAATTTGAATCTGATTAACACGGTGCCAAGTGTGCTGTATAAAATTCATCTGCGTGATGGGTCGGTGATTGATTTAGAAAACCCAGCTGATATGCCAGAGCCTACTAAAATCGAATCGATTGAAGAACCGTGGGTGCGTGCGACAATTATGATGCCTGATAAATATATGGGCGGGATTATGTCGCTGTGTTCAGAACGACGCGGGGTTCAGGAAAATATTTCCTATGTCGGTAATCGGGCGGTGTTGGTTTATCAATTGCCGTTGGCAGAGATTGTCTTTGATTTTTATGACAGGGTAAAATCAATTTCATCAGGGTATGCATCATTTGACTATGTGGTGTATGGGTATCAGGCGTCTGATCTGGTCAAGGTTAATATTCTGGTTAATGAAGAAAATGTAGAGCCTTTGTCATTCATGTGTCATCGGTCGTTCGCAGAAAAACGTGGGCGTCAGATTGTGGAAAAATTAAAAGATTTAATCCCACGTCATCAATTTAAAATACCGTTGCAGGCCGCAATCGGTGGAAAAATTATTGCCAGAGAGACAATTGCTGCATATCGCAAAGATGTGACTGCAAAGTGCTATGGGGGGGATATTACAAGAAAACGTAAACTGTTGGAAAAGCAGAAAGAGGGGAAGAAGCGTATGCGATCGTTCGGGAATGTGGAAATTCCGCAGTCTGCGTTTATTAATGCATTAAAGGTTTCTTAAAATAAAAAAAAGGATAATAAATGAATATTAGTGGTTTTTTTAGTTATGTCTTTAATATGCCGTGTGAAAAAATTTGTGCGGATATTAGTGAGTACTGGAAAATTAGAAAAGAATATAACAGGGTAAATGCCGAAACAAAAAATATGCAGAAGTCTTTGTTGGCCGATGGGTCGTTTAGCTGTGCCAGTTACACGGAAACAGGGGATTATAATGTTTTTCGTGGATGCAAAAAGCAGATTCGTTATTGTGATAATTTTTTTCACAAGGATTGTGTGCAGTCTGAATGTCCGCGTGTTAAAGAACATGATGAATATTGGAGATTGATGGAAAGACGCAAAGATTTAATGAATGTTAAGGATGGATTTTGGAGTGCTAAATTTCAAAATGTAAGATAAAGAATATAAAAAGGGGGCCGCTGTGGCGCACCAATTCTATTTTAATCCGTATATTCTGGATAATCTGCCGGTGCCAGCACGGGGATTTGATGTTGTCCAGGATGTGTCAGAACCGCGTTTGCGTATGTATGTAACTAGTCGGGGGGTTAAGACCTTCTTTGTTCGTAAGCGTGTTCGTGGCAAGGACAAGCGCATCTTGATTGGGAATTATCCGCAGATGGATATAGAGGAGGCGCGTAGTGTTGTGCCAACAATTTTGGATGAGGCAATGAAGCAACCGCCGATTAGGCGTAAACGAATATTGTTTAAACAGTTCTTGGATTTGTATTTAGAAAATAAGGTTCGCCGCAGCGAGGATTCGTATGTGAAATTGGTGCGTGCAGTTCGCAGGCATTTATCGGTCTTGTTTGAAAAAAAGATTTCAGAAATCACGTCTGACGATGTGAAAAATGTAATCGAAAATATTAATGGAAACGCAATCGCAGCACGTATGCAGGAATTTCTGCAGAGTGTTTTTAATTACGCGATTGAAATGGGATATGTGAAATCTAATCCTGTCGTTGGATTGGGAAAAATTCAGCAAAACCGTCGTGTGCGTCCATTAAATCGCGTGGGATTTCGTCGTTTGGTTGCCGCTATTGGCAAGGTGGCGGATCCGGTTTTGCGGGCTGCGTTCTTTATGTTGATTTATGGGTTTGCACCACGGTCTAAGATTTTTTCAATGGCGTGGGAAGATTTGGATTTTAACCACGATATGTGGAATTCGAGACCATTGTCAGACAGGGCAATTGTTTTATTGCAGGATTTGCCCCAAGATGGTCAATGGGTATTCCCAGGACGCGGTGGTGTGCATTTGATTGATCCGCGTACCGCGTGGCGACGCGTTGCAAAGGATGCAGGAATCCCAAATTTGACAATGGATGATGTGTATAAATTCTTGATGCGCCAGGTCGTTTGGGCGTCAGATAGGGAAGATTATCGTGCAAATTTGAACAGCTTGTTGGATGCGGTCTTGGCAGAAGATGTGTATTAGTTTTTTGTCAAGTTTGTTATAGTTTGTTATAAATTCTTGACACGCATGTCATAAAATGATAGCGTACAGTACAACGACGGTCATGGTAAGGGCCAAACAATTTAACAAAAACAAAGGAAAAAAATATGACAACTTTTGAAAAAGTAAAAAAAATCGTAGCTGAAAAACTGGGCGTGCCAGAAGAAAAAGTTACAGAAGAAGCGGCATTCGTTAATGACCTGGGTGCGGATTCTTTGGACGTTGTTGAATTCGTTATGGAAGTTGAAAAAGAATTTGATATTACTATTCCAGATGATGCTGCGGCTAAATTGGAAAAAGTTGGTGATGCAGTTAAATATATCGAAGAAAACAAGAAAAACTAATTTTTGTATTCGTTGATTTATATTTTCTATCCGCCGGTGCGATTGCATTGGCGGATTTTTTTGCTGTATTTTTGTCGTTTTTTGTTTATTATTAGCCCGTATGTTAGTTTATAGTTAATATATACAAAGGAATATAAATTATGAGAAGAGTTGTTATTACCGGTATGGGTATTGTATCCCCTGTGGGAACAGGTGTGGAAAATGTGTGGAAAAATATTTTGGCCGGTAAGTCGGGGGTGCGCAAAATTGATTCTTTTGAAGTGTCGGATTTGGCATCGCAAATTGCAGGTATTCCACAGATTGGAACCGCGGATGGTCAATGTAATTTTGATGCGGTTATTGAACCGCGTGAACAGCGCAAACTGGATAAATGTATTCTGTACGGATTGGTTGCCGCTGATGAAGCGATTAAGGATGCAGGCCTGGATAATTACCAGGGGGACAAGTCACGTATCGGGGTATCGGTTGGCAGTGGTATTGGTGGGCTGAATACGATATATGATAACTGTATTGAATTGCATGAAGGTGGGCCGCGTCGTGTCAGTCCGTTCTTTATCCCAAAGGGGATTATAAATATGGCGGCGGGCAACATTTCAATCAAGTACGGTTTGAAGGGGCCAAATATTTCTGCGGTGACGGCGTGTGCAACTGGGGCGCATTCGATTGGCGAAGCAGCGCGTATGATTAAATATGGCGATGCAGATATTATGGTGTGCGGTGGTACCGAAGGCGCAGTTGGACGTATCGGTCTGGCTGGATTTTCGGCAATGCGTGCGCTAAGTACACGTAATGACGAACCGGAACGCGCGTCGCGTCCATGGGATAAAAATCGTGACGGCTTTATAATGGCCGAAGGTGCAGGGATTCTGGTGCTGGAAGAATATGAACATGCGGTTGCGCGTGGGGCAAAAATTTATGCCGAGGTTGCAGGGTACGGCATGTCGGCGGATGCGTATCACATTACTGCACCCGCCCCAAATGGCGAAGGCGGTATGCGTGCAATGCAGGTGGCATTGAATGATGCAGGATTGAATCCAGAAGATGTTGACTATATCAATGCACATGGAACATCGACTGGCCTGGGGGATGTTGGTGAATTGGCGGCGGTGCAGACTTTGTTTGGTGATGCGCCTGTTTCAATGTCGTCTACAAAATCAATGACGGGGCATTTGTTGGGGGCGGCCGGCGCGGTCGAGGCGATATTCTGCACATTGGCCATTCGTGATGGTATTGTTCCGCCAACAATTAACTTGGATGACCCAGAAGACGCGGTTGGTGAATTTGACCTGGTGCCACATAAGGCTAAAGAGCGCAAGGTTGATGTCGCAATCAGTAATTCATTTGGCTTTGGCGGAACAAACGCATCGCTTGTTTTGAAAAAAATTAAATAAAATAATCTGTAAAAACAAACCCGCCGATTGGCGGGAGTTTTTTTGTTAATGTTTTTTGTGGATTGAAAAAAATTTTTTATCTGTAATAATTAAAAGGATATGCCAAGATTAAAAAAGTTTTTCCCAAAGCGTGTTCTGATTCAAATGATTGTTGCGCCAATATTAATTGTGTTTTGCGCAATTTTCTATGTGTTTGGTATTCATTCAACGGTGCGTGCGCCGGCTATGTTCGATGTTGTGCGTGGTGATTCGGTTACGGGGGTTGCAAACAGGTTGGCAATGCAAAAATTAATTGATTCAGACGTTTTGTTTAAACAGGTTGTACGTATCAAAGGTGGGCGGATTCAATCCGGGCAGTATGACATTCCACGTGGGGCCAGTGTCTGGCGTATTGCAGATATGTTGGTAAATGGTAACGTTGCGTCAACAACGATTGTTATACCTGAAGGTTTGACGATAAAACAGATTAAGAATTTGTTGTTGCAATCAGCATCGTTAAGTGGTCCGGTTGAATGTGATGCAGGTGATAATGCGCCGGTGTGTAATTTGAAAGACGGAATGGTATTTCCGGATACTTATACGGTGGCGCGTGGTACACGGCGGTTGGCGTTGCTGGAGTTGATGCGAAAAAAAATGCAGGGGATAGAAGAGTCTTGGAATCGTACCAGTCGTCGATTACCAAAGCCATTAAAGACGTGGGATGAGGTTGTAACCTTGGCGTCAATTGTTCAAAAGGAAACGCCGCTGGCGCGTGAAATGCCAATTGTGGCCAGTGTGTATCTGAACCGGTTGAATAAAGGTATGCGTTTGCAGGCCGATCCGACGGTGGTTTATGCGCTGACAAATGGTTTGGGGGATATGCAGGGGGCACCATTGTTGCGTGGTCATTTGAAGATGGAAAGCCCATATAACACATATCGGAACAAGGGGCTGCCGCCGGCACCGATTGCCAATGTGGGGCAGGGGGCGATTCGTGCGGTTTTGAACCCGGCGGAAACAAATTTTTTGTTCTTTGTCGCGGATGGGCGTGGTGGACACAGGTTTTCGCGTGATTATGAAACGCATAAGAAGAATCATGCAGATTGGCGCAAAATTAAAAATAAAAAATAAAATCTGATGGTGCAGGTGCTGTATCATTGTTGGCGTGCGGTTAATATTTTTTCTGAATTCGTTCCTGTTTATATGTTTCTTTTATTGTTTAAAATTATTTTGCGAAAGAAGGGAGATTGATATGAAAAAAATATCATATTTTGCTGTTGGTGCGCTGGGGTTGATGATTGGTGGCGCGAATGCGGCGAATGTAATAAGTGGTAATCCGTTATACAGTCCGGCCCAGGGACGGTTCTATAACCTGTTTACACCGTTAGAGGTTAATTCTGAATTTGATCGATTTGTTATTGCAGATGAATTTGGATATGGTATTACAGACCGGTTGGTCGCGATGGTGCAGACGGCGGGTTCGTACGATTCGTCTGACAGGCCACAATTTGGAAAGTGGTCGTGGAATCATTTGCAGGTGGGGCTGGATTGGACATTGGCTGATGATGGTGAATATCAGGCCGACATATACGGGCGGGCGATGCAGGTATATGATACGCGCCAGCATTTGGAAACAATTGCGTATAATTGGACGGTGGGCGCCCAGGTCGGTCGGCAAACAGATAAATGGACTGTGGCCGGTGTGGTCGAAGTGGACTATCTGAATGATGATGTTGATTATAAAAATGCAGATGCCTGGGCAATGACGGTTGGTATGCAGGGACAGTATATATTGAATCAAAATTGGAATGTTGTGGGCGAGATGATGTTTGATTTTGATTTGTTTGATGAATATTATGATGGGGAACGTTTGCGTTTTGGGGTGGGGGTAAACTATAATATTGATGCAACCAAGTATATAGGGGTGTACATTTCAAAAGATGTTGTACACAGTTTTAATAAAGAACCGATGAGGTTTGAAATGGTTTTTGGTGTCGATTTTTAGTTTTGGACCCGCCGATTGGTGGGTCTTTTTAATGTTTTGTACAGGGTTTTGTTTTGTCAATTTTGTGTTTTTTCTAAAATCCCAAAAATACGCGAGTTTCAAGCGTTTTTGTTAAGATTATTTCCCAGATTTTCCTTGACAATTTAAGGGGCTGTGATTATAGTATGTTCGCTTTCCGTGTAATTAAGGAGAGTAAGATACACAGGAAACCGCCTAATGTTTCAGAGTTATAATCCGGCGTTAAGTCGTTGAAATAAGTCTGATAGGTGGCTTTTGTGCAGAGTAAAACAGGTAGAAAAAACAAAGAGATTTTGAATGCCAACAGTAAACCAACTGATTCGGAAACCTCGTAAAAAAGTCGTAGTGAAAAGCACTGCGCCTGACATGATGGAAAACCCACAGAAGCGTGGTGTTTGCACACGTGTTTATACGACAACACCGAAAAAACCTAATTCGGCGCAGCGTAAGGTTGCCCGTGTAAAACTGGCGAACGGCCGCGAAGTAACTGCTTATATCCCTGGGGAAGGTCATAACCTGCAGGAACACAGTGTTGTTATGATTCGTGGTGGTCGTGTAAAGGACTTGCCGGGTGTGAAGTATCATATCATCCGTGGTGTATTAGATACCAAGGGCGTTGATGCAAGAAAACAAGCGCGTTCTTTGTACGGTGCCAAAACAAAGAAATAATTAAGTTAACCGCACGCATATAATGTGCGTGAGTAATCTGTTGAATAACAGGTGAAGTGACAAAAGGAAAAATAAAATGTCAAGACGTAAGGCTGCAACAAAACGTGAAATCTTGCCAGATTCCAAATACAATAATCTGGTTGTTGCAAAATTTATTAATAATGTTATGTGGGATGGTAAAAAAGAAGTTGCCGAAAATATTGTTTATGGCGCAATGGAAAAGTTGAAATCTGTTGCCAAAGACGGTGATGAATTAGCTGCTTTCTTGGAAGCGATTGATGCATTGAAACCATCTGTAGAAGTAAAAGGTCGCCGTGTTGGTGGTGCGACATATCAGGTTCCATGTGATGTGCGTCCTGCGCGTCAGCAGACATTGGCAATTCGTTGGGCGATTATGTTCGCGCGTAAACGTGGTGAACGCAATATGACAGATCGCGTGTTCGCAGAATTGCGTGATGCGCTGAACGGCCAGGGTGGCGCATTTAAAAAGAAATTGGATACACACAGAATGGCAGAAGCGAACAAGGCGTTTGCTCACTTCCGTTGGTAATAAATACAAAGGCAAAGGAAAGATACAATGTCAGTCGGAAAAACCGCACCTTTACATATGTACCGCAATATTGGCATTATGGCCCATATTGACGCGGGTAAAACAACAACTTCTGAACGTATCTTGTTCTATACGGGTAAAACATACAAAATTGGTGAAGTGCACGATGGTGGCGCAACCATGGACTGGATGGCCCAGGAACAGGAACGTGGTATTACAATTACGTCCGCGGCAACAACATGCTTCTGGCGTGATCATCGCATTAACTTGATTGATACACCGGGGCACGTGGACTTTACAATGGAAGTGGAACGTTCGTTGCGTGTGTTGGACGGTGCTGTTGCGGTTTTTGAATCTGTATCTGGTGTGCAGCCGCAGACAGAAACAGTATGGCGTCAGGCCGACCGTTATGCGGTTCCACGTATTTGCTTTATTAATAAGATGGATCGTATCGGTGGTAATTTCTTCCGCTGTGTTGATATGATTCGTGAACGTTTGGGTGCGAATCCATTGGTCGTGAATTTCCCAATTGGTGCAGAATCTGATTTCCGTGGCGTCGTTGACGTTATCGAAATGCGCGCAATCGTTTGGGAAGATGATATGGGGAAAGAGCCAAAAATCACAGAAATTCCAGAGGAATTGAAAGAAAAAGCCCAGGAATTGCATGACAAACTGATTGAAGAAGTTGTGACCTTAGATGACGATATTATGGAAGCGTACATGGAAGGAACAATTCCAGATGTTGCAACCATTAAGAGATTAATCCGCAAGGGTACAATTAATCAAAGCTTTAACCCAGTATTGTGTGGTACTGCATTTAAGAACAAGGGGGTTCAGCCATTGTTGGATGCGATTGTTGACTATTTGCCAAGCCCATTGGACATCCCAGCGATTGCGGGTACAAAAATGGACGGTGAAACGGCCGATGAACGTAAGCCAGATGTAAAAGAACCATTCAGTGCTTTGGCATTTAAGGTTGCAAATGACCCATTCGTAGGTAATTTGATGTTTATTCGTATCTATTCGGGTAAATTAGTATCAGGTTCTTATATCTATAATTCTAACCGTGATAAACGTGAACGCGTTGGTCGTATGTTGTTGATGCATTCAAATAATCGTGAAGAAATTAAAGAAGCATCAGCAGGTGATATTATCACATTGGTTGGTATGAAAGAAACAATTACTGGTGATACATTGTGTGATGAATCAAATCCAATCTTGTTGGAATCAATCCATGTTCCAGAACCGGTTATGAGCATCGCTGTTGAACCAAAAACCAAGGCTGATATTGAAAAGATGTCTTTGGGTTTGCAGGCGTTGGCAAAAGAAGATCCTTCTTTCCGCGTATCTGTTGACGAAGAATCAGGTCAAACAATTCTGTCGGGTGTTGGTGAATTGCATTTGGAAATCTTGGTTGATCGTTTGTTGCGTGAATTCAAGGTTGACGTTAATGTTGGTGAACCACGTATTGCATATCGTGAAACATTCCGTAAACCAATTACAGAAGAATACACACACAAGAAACAGTCAGGTGGTTCGGGGCAGTACGCTCAGGTTAAGATTGAATTTGAACCATTAGAACCAGGTAAGGGTTACGAATTCGAAAACAAAATCGTCGGTGGTGCGATTCCAAAAGAATACATCCCGGGTGTAGAAAAAGGTTTGAAGATAGCACAGCAGACAGGTGTTCTGATTGGCTATCCAACAGTGGATTTCAAGGCTACATTGGTAGATGGTAAGTATCATGAAGTTGACTCTAATGTATTGTGCTTTGAAATTGCGGCGCGTGCATGCTTCCGCGAAGCGATGAAGAAAGCGGCGCCAAAATTGCTGGAACCGATTATGAAGCTTTCGGTTAATACACCGGAAGAATACGTCGGTGACATCATTGGGGACTTGAACAGTCGTCGTGGACAAATCAATGGTATTGAAACACAGTTCGGTAACCAGTTGATTTCAGCGTTCGTTCCATTGGCAAATCTGTTTGGGTACGTAAAAACATTACGTTCTTTGTCACAAGGGCGCGCAAATCCATATATGGAATTGTCACACTATGATGAAGTCCCGACAAACGTTGCTGACGAAGTAATCAAGAAGCTGACGAAATAATTAATAAGAAGTTTTAAACTTAACAAACAAGCCTAAGGAGAAAACTAATGGCAAAAGAAAAGTACGTAAGAAGCAAACCGCATGTCAATATCGGTACAATTGGTCACGTTGACCATGGTAAAACAACCTTGACAGCTGCTATCGTTCATCATTATGGTGTTGGAGCAGATGCACAGAAGGGTGTTGATCAGATTGAGAATGCGCCAGTAGAAAAACAGCGTGGTATTACAATTAACACAGCCCACGTTGAATATGAAACTGCAGACCGTCACTATGCACACGTTGACTGCCCAGGGCACGCGGACTATGTTAAAAACATGATTACCGGTGCGGCGCAGATGGATGGTGCTATCTTGGTTGTGGCTGCAACAGACGGCCCAATGCCACAGACACGTGAACACATCTTGTTGGCACGTCAGGTTGGTATTCCACGTATCGTCGTGTTCTTGAACAAGTGCGATTTGGCAAACGATCCAGAATTGTTGGAATTGGTTGAAATGGAAATCCGTGAATTGTTGTCTGCAAATGACTTTGACGGTGACAATGCACCAATCATCCGTGGTTCAGCTGTTTCTGCAGTAGAAGGTAAAAACGACGGTTTGGGTAAAGAAGCAATTGATGCTTTGTTGAAAGCTTGCGACGAATACATCCCAATGCCAGAACGTCCAGTTGACAAACCATTCTTGATGCCAATTGAAGACGTATTCTCTATCACAGGTCGTGGTACAGTGGTTACAGGTCGTGTAGAATCAGGTGTTATCAAAGTTGGTGACGAATGCGAAATCGTTGGTCTGCGTCCAACACAGAAAACAACAGTGACTGGCGTTGAAATGTTCCGCAAATTGCTGGATCAGGGTGAAGCCGGTGATAACGTAGGTCTGTTGTTGCGTGGTACAAAGAAAGAAGATGTAGAACGCGGTCAGATTATCTGCAAACCAGGTTCTATTACACCACACACAGAATTTGAAGCTGAAGTTTATATCTTGACAAAAGAAGAAGGTGGCCGTCATACAGCGTTCTTTAGCAACTATCGTCCACAGTTCTATTTCAGCACAACTGACGTGACAGGTACAATCACACTGCCTGCAGACAAAGAAATGGTTCTGCCAGGTGACAACGTCCGTATCACAGTGCAATTGATTGCACCAATTGCTATGGACGAAGGTCGTCGCTTTGCTATCCGTGAAGGTGGACGCACAGTTGGCGCAGGTGTTGTATCCAAAATCATTAAATAATTAAACAATCTTGGGCGGTGTAACTGAACAAATAAGCGTCAGTGATTACCGCCCAGATAAATATAAGGAAAACGGTAATGGTACCAACATCAAAAATTCGTATCAAGTTGACAGCGTTTGACCATCGTATCTTGATGGAATCGGTTGAAGAAATCGTAAAAACAGCAAAACGTACAGGCGCAGAAGTTGTCGGCCCAGTTCGTTTGCCAACTTTGATTCAGAAATTTACAGTCAACCGTTCACCACACGTTGATAAAAAATCACGTGAACAGTTCGAAATCCGCAATCATAAAGCGGTCGTAGATATTGTTAATCCAACCCCTCAGACAGTAGATGCCTTGATGAAGTTGGATTTGGCGTCAGGTGTTGATGTTAAAATTAAATTGTAAACAAAAAATAAACAACGTTAGTGTTGGGGAGAGCATCTGTCATAACCAACCAACTAACATAAACAAAGGCATAAAAAAATGAAACGTAGCGGATTAATTACAACAAAAATTGGAATGACGCGTCTGTATGATGATGGCGGGGTTGCACATCCAGTAACTGTTTTGGCGGTTGGTGATTGCACTGTCATTGGAAATCGCACGCAAGAAAAGAACGGTTATGTAGCAAACATTTTGGGTTTGCGCGAAGCCAAGGCAAAACACGTTGCAAAACCACAATTGGTTGCAGCAGAAAAAGCGGGTGTAAAACCGTATCGCAAGGTTGTAGAATTCCGTGTGTCAGATGATTGTGTTATCCCAGTCGGGACACAGTTGGTGGCATCTCATTTTGTTGCCGGTCAATTCGTTGACGTCCAAGCAACAAGCAAGGGTAAAGGTTTCCAGGGTGCAATGAAACGTCATAACTTTGGCGGTAAAGAAGCAACCCACGGTGTATTAAAAGCACATCGTTCCATCGGTGGTACTGGTATGCGTGAATGGCCAGGCCGCGTATTGAAAGGTAAAAAGATGGCTGGACAGATGGGTAATGAAATTGTCACTGTTCAGAATTTGAAAGTGTTCGGCACAGACGAAGCAGAAAACCTGATTTTCGTTGAAGGCGCAGTTCCAGGTGCAAATGGTACATTTGTTCTGGTTACAGACGCAATTAAAAAAGAACACAAGGATTTACCAGTCCCAACAGTTGCAGCAAAAGCAGAAGTAGAAGCAGCAGCAGTTGAAACTGAAACAGCAACCGAAACAGAAGCTGTGGCGGAATAATAAGTTAACAGCAAGAGTGAGGTAATTAAAATGCAATTAGATATTATTAATTTTGATGGAAAGAAAGTTGGTTCTGTTGAACTGGAGAGCAGTATCTTTGGTTTGGAACCACGTGCGGATATCTTGCACCGCGTTGTTACTTGGCAACGTGCAAAACAGCGCGCAGGCACACATGCAGTAAAATCTGTATCTGATGTTGCAGGCAGTGGCAAGAAAGCATTTAAACAGAAGAAAACAGGTAATGCACGTCAGGGTGAAAGATATAATGTTCACATGCGTGGCGGTGGTGTTGTTCATGGACCAGTTGTTCGTGATCACAGCATTGATTTGCCAAAGAAAATCCGTAGCCTGGGCTTGAAGATGGCTTTGTCTTCAAAGGCAAAAGATGGCAGCTTGGTTATCATTGATTCTGAAAAATTAGAAGCAGCAAAAACAAATGCATTTGCAAAACAGTTGAAAAAACTGGATATCAATTCAGCATTGTTTGTTGGTGCAACAGAATTAGATGAAAACTTTAAGAAATCTGCGGCAAATATCGCAAATATTGACGTTTTGCCAACAATCGGTTTGAATGTTTTGGATATCTTGAAACATGAAAAATTGGTTTTGACAGCAGACGCAGTCAAAGCGGTTGAAGCAAGATTGGCGTAAACTTATAAGAATTGAAGGTAAGCAAAATGGCAGAAAAAAAAGTTACAGCAGAGAAAAAAGTCGTTGCGACAGCCGGTATTTATGATATACTGCGTCGTCCGATTATCTCGGAAAAGGCAGCAAAACTGTCTGAAAGTAATGGTGTAGCATTCGAAGTTGCTGTGCAGGCAACCAAAGAAGATGTGGCACGTGCAGTTGAGGCTATCTATGGTGTAAAGCCATCCAAGGTAAACATCGTAGTTGCAAAAGGTAAAGTGAAAACTTTCCGTGGTCGTAGCACAGGTACACAGCGCACTGTTAAAAAAGCATATGTATCTTTGCCGGCAGATGCGAAACTGGATTTGTCAGCAAATATATAGTATAATAAACGGCCCTGGCAGAGAACCCAAATATAAGGATGCTAGTGTCAGGGTTTAGAAAAAGGATAAAAAAATGGCATTGAAGCATTATAAGCCAACAACACCAGGTACACGCGGATTGACCCAGGTTGATCGCAGTGAATTACACCGTGGTGCGCCAGAAAAGGCATTGACAGTTGGCCTGAAGTCCAAAGGTGGACGCAATAATTTTGGTCATGTAACTGTTCCACACCAGGGTGGGGGACACAAACGTAAATATCGTTTGATTGACTTTAAACGTAAAAAGATGGATGTTCCTGCGACAGTTGTTCGTTTGGAATATGACCCAAACCGTACCGCATTTATTGCATTGATTGAATATACAGACGGTATGCGTTCTTATATCTTGGCACCACGTGATTTGAAAGCGGGTGATGTTGTTATCGCGGCGGCGCATGCCGATATTAAGCCGGGTAACGCAATGCCATTAAAGAATATGCCAATCGGTACAATTGTTCATAACGTTGAATTGAAACCAGGTGCAGGTGGTCAATTGGCACGCAGTGCAGGTTGCTATGCACAGTTGATGGGTAAAGACGGCGTTTATGCACAGATTAAAATGAACAGCGGTGAGTTGCGTAAAGTTCATTCCGAATGTTTGGCAACAGTTGGCAGTGTATCTAATCCAGATCAGCGCAATGTCAACTTGGGTAAAGCAGGTCGCGCACGTTGGTTGGGTATCCGTCCATCAGTTCGCGGTATGGCGATGAACCCAGTAGATCACCCAATGGGTGGTGGTAATGGTCATTCTAAGGGCCACGAACCGGTATCACGTACAGGTATTCCAGCCAAGGGATATCGTACCCGTAGCAATAAACGTACTGCTAAGATGATTATTCGCAGCAGACATTTGGCGAAAAAGAAATAATAA
>JAZLCH010000008.1:0-132415 GCA_045614145.1 Candidatus Enterousia sp.
GGATTCGGCGACATCTGGCCTGTACGACGACGTATCGATTGGCAAGACATCAGGTGCGTTCACATCACTTGCACGCGCGCTGCAGAATCCTGACGGCCCCGATGCGGCTGCATGGGCATCGCAAAAGGCAGAAACCGCCGACCAACTAAAATCCGGGCTGACGGCGGCGGGCATTGGTGCTGTTGCTGGGATAATCGGCAACCAAATCATCAATAAAAACGCGCCGAAAGAAAACAGCGATGAAATCATGGCTAAACGCGAAAAAATAACCCAGACGCTGGATGAAACCATCCAAGAAATCATCCAAACATGCAATAATGAAATCAGCGTTGCGCAAAATTTAGCCTTGCAGATAAAAAAAGAAATACCAAACTGGCAATCAGACGCTGATTACGCAAATTTCATAACAATGGCAGAATCTGCTGAACCACTGGAATCTGAACAGGATCTAATAAAACTAAGGCAACACCCCGTATGCAACTAAGACACGTTACATCTTTACTATTGTTTGTGTTTGCCCTGCTATCGTCTGGGGTGTGTTGCGCCAATGACAAGATTGATATTTCCGTCATGCAGGCAAATCTGCAAAACCCGCAAACAAATATCACATATCACAAATCTTGTGACGGGGCGCCTGGCATCTGTGAAGACAGATTCGCCAAAACCCAGGTTCAAATGTTACAGGCTGTTGCCCTGGCTCAGGAATATGCAAAAATCAAATACGGGCACGACATCGTATGTTCTGCAGTATATCGCACCCAACTGAACGACGACTATATCAAATGTTCTGACAAAACAGGTGCCCCCAATTACTATGAATTTCACTTTGACGATGTCAAAGAAAGTATAGACAGCACAATTCAAAGAAATGTCGCGGACGCACTGTGCACAATGCACCACGGCACATACAATCTTAACTGTTCAATACGCAACGAATACATCGACGGCTTAAAATCTTCAGTTGCCCGTTTTGGCTATGGCACTGTTTGCAATCCTGACAACGCAATAAATCGGCACTATTCAAAATGCAACATTTTATTTAATACACGCGACGCATCAGATTATGATTTGAAAACTGCATTTGGCATTGATCCGCGCAAATTTATGTATCTGCAATTACAATCCGCCGCCGACATGAAATTTTTATTAAAGCGATACACACAACGCCAGGTTGAATCCAGTGGTCAAACACTGACGCACTTTGAATGCGCGGACAGTTTTCAAACATACAAAACAGGCAACACATTCAACAACCCCAAAGATGACATTATTTCATGCCAGGCCAACGGCAAACAGATTGACTTTCTGTTTGATGACATAAACGAGGCATTTGATTACCAGGCCCAGGCAGGCACATCTGGCCTGAACTGCATTGCAGATTCTGGTGGCACATTCGACGGCAAAAACTGTCACGGCCTGACACGTGAACAATGCACCGCATTAAACGAGCACATACCGACAAAATGGGATACTACATTTGACACATGCATCTTGACCGACGCCAGCAAAGCCGCCACAATAAACACCATTGCCGACTATACAAAAATCGTTGGCACGGGCGCAATCCTGGTTGCTATAACCGTCGCCACCGGCGGCGCGGGTACAATGGCAATTATTGCCGCCACGGGAACTGGCATTGCAACGACCGGCTCGCTAGTAACAACCAGCACCCAACTATACAGCGACAGCAAAGCCCGCGACTTTATTGCTAAATCTGCAAACTGTAAAACATCTGATTGCGCAGAAGACACGCTTGAATACTTTATCAAAGAAACGGCGGCATTTTATGCCGACCAAGACAATCAGTTATGGGGCACTCTTGACGAAGAATTGAACAGAATTCTGAATCTGTTGCCACCAGACAGCAAATTCCACAAAACCCTGTATGAAACAATTGCAAACCAACAGGACATCGAAAATTATATGAATTGGCCGCTGGCGAAAAAACTGGAACTAACTGGGCAAGTTTTAATTATTACAGGTTCTGTCATGGGTATTACTGGCGCAATCGGCCAACACTGGAACGCGCTGATTAACGGATTCAAGGGACTGGTTCCTACCTCAAAAGCACTTGCTAATACCGCACAAAAAATTTCAAAAATAATAACCAGCAGCACGTTAAAAAACACTGGTCGTATTGGTGATGCATATGGAATCATTGACGGTACCAATTCACTAATACACTCGTTCTAAAACCAACAAGAATATTAATAATCACTTGACATTCATGCATATTTTGTACATAATGCGCCTGCAAATCCCAAAGATTGCCATTGTTAAAACACCAGTTCGCAGTATGCGTATGGTACATCATCCGACGAGTTTTCGTCCTTGATGGCGGTTTTCTTTGTGGAAAAAACAGTTTAATAAAAAATACAAGGAGCAAAAAATGGCAACTGTTATTCGTTTAGCACGTTTCGGCGCAAAAAAACGCCCATATTATCATATCGTCGTCACAGATTCACGCAACGCACGTAATTCAGGTAATGTATTGGAAGTTGTTGGTAAATACGACCCAATGCAGGCCAAAGACAGCGACAAACGCGTTATCTTGAAACTGGACGAAGTCAAGGCCTGGTTGGCCAAAGGTGCCCAGCCATCTGACCGCGTTTACAAATTCTTGGCCAATGCCGGCTTGGTAAAGGTCAAGGCAATCCCAGTTCAGACCAAGAAACATCTGCAATCTGAAAAAACACAGATGAAGATTAAAGACAAGGCTGAAAAATTGGCAAAAATTGCTGCTGAAAAAGCCGCAGCTGAAGAAGCCGCCAAGGCTGCTGCCGCGGCACCTGCCGAAGAAACTGCGACAGAAACAGTTGCTGAATAATATTTGTTCCATCTGCCCGGGGCAACCCGGGCAAATTTTTCCAAAGGGTAAACTATGCTAACAATCAGATTACACAACTGTCCATATACAGACAAAATTGTTTGCGACACGAACTACAGCGTTCGCGAATCAAATCGCCAGGCATTGGGAAAAAGTGGACAATATGTAGAAAAACTGTTTCATTACACAACCGAATGTCACTGCGACCCACAAAAATGCAAACGCTATTTGGATAAAATGAAACAACTGACCCAGGAAAAAACAAAATAAGCGAGATTTTATGTCACACAAATGCCAATACGATGGTGATTTTTGTCAAAAAAAAGCAGATAAATTTAACCAGTGGCGCAATGCAGTTGAATACGCAGCACAGAACAAACTAAATCAGGTGTTTTATACATCTGATGAAACGTTCGACAAATGCCCGTTGGAAAACAAAACAGAATGCAAACGTTATCAGCGTTATTGCTTTATAAAAAACCAAGAAAAACCAAAGCAACAATGCCCATACGAATCAGATCTGGAATGCACACAAATCAATCAGATAGAAGAATTTTATCGCCAAATGGAAAGTGCGCTGACCGCTGACACCCCCTCATTCTTTCTGACTGGCGGCAAATGCCCGTGCTATCCCAACAACTGCGCCAGATTATTGGCATATCGCGAAAAAATGCAAAACGGGAAATAGTGCAATGTCCGAAACGAAACAGATCTTGGTCGGTAAAATCGTCGCCCCCCAGGGCATTCGTGGCGAAGTTCGCGTTCAGACATTTACCAATACGCCTGATGACTTTAAAAATCTGACCATCATCAGCAACAAATTTAAATCTGATGATTTTAGATTTGTACGCGCACTGCCCAACACAAATGTAATAATTGCGCGTATAAATGGCATTAACGACCGCAACATGGCCGAAACGCTGCGTGGCACAGAATTATATATTTCACGCGGCACCCTGCCTGATTTAGATTCTGATGAGTATTACCAGGCTGACCTGATTGGATTTGATGTCATTCGCGATGGAATACGTTTGGGGACGGTATCCTGTTTCCAGAACTACGGTGCGGGCGATATTATTGAACTGGACACTGGCGAAATGGTTTCTTTCATTGGCGCAGATGTTGATATGGACAAAAAAACAATATACATATAAGTCAAAGATGCACTTTAACATATTAACAATTTTTCCAGAAATGTTTCCCGGCACCCTGTCAGGTGGCGTTGTTGGTCGCGCCCTGGAACACGGTATCTGGTCATATAATACGATTAACATTCGTGACTTTGCCATTAATAATTATGGCAGTGTTGATGACACACAATTTGGTGGTGGCGCCGGCATGGTTATGCGCCCAGATGCACTTGGTGCTGCGATTGACTCAATCAAAAATCGCGGTAAAATCATATACTTTTCACCACGTGGTCCAACGCTGAATCAAAAAATGGTGCGCGAATTTGCATCTGACTCTGCGGCAACCTACACCCTGTTATGCGGCAGATACGAAGGCATTGACCAACGAATTATCGACGAATACGACATAATAGAATTATCCATTGGCGACTATATCCTGTCTGGTGGCGAAATTGCCGCCCAGGTTTTTATTGACAGTTGCGTTCGTTTGATGGATAATGTTGTCCATGGTGGTGAAGACACCACCAAAAATGAAAGTTTCGAAATCGGCGGGTTGGAATGGCCGTTATACACCCGTCCGTCAGTATGGCGTGGACGCAGCGTCCCAGAAGTCCTGCTGTCCGGTCACCACGGCAATATCGAACGGTGGCGGAAACAACAATCGGACGAAATAACCCAAGAACGTCGTCCGGACTTAATAAAGGAAAAGTAAAAATGAGCATTATTAAAAAAATCGAAGCTGCCCAGATTGCAAAATTACAGGGCGACAAAAAAATCCCAAACTTCAAAGCTGGGGATACATTAAAAGTTCACGTTAAAATCAAAGACGGCGACAAATTCCGTATCCAAATATTCGAAGGTGTTGTTATCGCACGCGATGGCGGCAATGGGAATAATGCATCCTTTACAGTACGTCGTGAATCATACGGTGTTGGTGTGGAACGTAAATTCCCACTGTACAGCCCTGCAATCGAAAAGATTGAAAAGGTCCGTATTGGTAAAGTACGTCGTGCTAAATTGTTCTTTTTGCGTGGTCTGTCTGGCAAGAAAGCCCGTATCGTGGAAGACTTGTCTGCAACATCCGCAGAAAAGAGTGCAAACAAATAATCACATTATTTGCAAAAAGCAACCCGCCTGCAGGCGGTTTTTTATTTACTTGATTTTAGGGAAAAATGCACTATCATTAACAGTACAGCAGAGAATGTGCGCACATAAAACATGCGTATTGGAATTCATCCCGATGTCTTTATTAAGCATAATAAAATATCATGGGGCATAGCGCACAGCCACAGATTCACTGTGAATAAAGGAAATTGTCTTTATTAATAATGAATTTAGTGGTTGTGCAAATACTAAAACGTAAAAAAGGATTATAAATGGTAAAAGTACGTGAAAAAAAACCGGCAACAAAACCGGAAAACAAAACACCACAGGCACCTGCTAAAAAGAAAAAAGGCGCCACACCAGAAACACCACGCGCAATTCATGGCAAGAATAAACACGAAACTGACGCTAACGATGACAAAGTATACTTCATGGCATTGGGCGGTCTGGAACACATTGGCCAGAACATGTATATTTATAAATACCGTGGCAAATATCTGGTGGTTGATTGCGGCATGGGATTTCTGGACGAAGAAATCGGTGCGGGCGATGTGCAATACTGTGACACAACATGGCTAGAAAAACGCAAAAAGGACGTCGTTGGATTTATCATCACACACGGCCACGAAGACCACATTGGCGCATTAAAATACATCTGGCCAAAATTCAGAAAGCCAATTTACTGTACCCGTTTTCCAGCTGAAATCATACGTCGTACATTTGCGGGCATTGAACTGGATTTCAATCCGAACCAAGACATTGTTGAATTTGCACACGACGGCGCCACATTAGACATCGCGCCATTCACCGTAGAAACATTCCACGTCACACACAGCGTCCCCGAAGCGCAAATGTTAATCATCAAAACAGACGCAGGCAAAATTCTGCATACAGGCGACTGGACATTTAACGACGACAACCCGATTGAGGCCGCGACGGATTTCACCCGCTTGCGCGAAATTGGCTCTGACCCAAAGTTATTGGCATGCATGTGTGATTCTACAAATTCTTCACGCCAAACCAAACAAGTAACCGAGGTTCAGGTTCGTGATTCACTAACTGAAATCATGAAAAACGCCCCTGGTCGCGTTTTTGTAACAGGCTATTCACGCAGTTTGGCGCGCATTAAAATGTTTTCCCAGGCTGCACGCGCCGCGGGACGTGTTGCCGCGATCAAGGAACGCAGCAATCCAAACCCTGTACCATATGTTGGATTACCTGAATTCCGCGAAATGGGGATTAAATTTGGTTATTTAAACAAAGACGACGTCTATCTGCACAGTGAAGTAAAAGACCTGCCGGCTGAAAAACAGGCGATTTTCCTGACCGGTTCCCAGGGCGAGAAATTCGCGATGTTGACACGTTTGTGCCATGGCCAGGTAAAAGAATTAAAACTGCAACCAACGGACACTGTTGTTTTCAGTGCGATTATTATCCCTGGCCGCGAACAAGATGTTTCATACATCTATAACAAATTGGCGCGCATGGGCATCAAAACACACACAATCTTTGATACCGATAACCTGCACGCCAGTGGACATGCCGGCCGCCCAGAATTGGAACGTTTTTATGACATGGTCCACCCCCAGATTTCTGTTCCGATGCATGGTGATTACATCAATGAAATGCTGAACGGCAAAATGGCAATGGAACGTGGTGGTGCCAAACATATGATGGTTGTGCATAATGGCGAAATGATTGCCATGCGTGACGGCCAAGAACCATACATCGCCGAAACAATCGAAACCAGCTATGTCGTCATGGAAGGCGAAACAGAACGCAGTGCCAACGACCAAGTTTATAAAAATCGCAAAAAGATTGCTTCAAACGGCGCAGTATTCGTAACCTTACCCGTGGACAAGCGCGGATTTATGAAAGGCACCCCCGAAGTATCCAGTGCCGGCGTATTTGAAACCGACGAAACAGGATTTATGAAACGCCAAATTCAAATAGAAATATCGCGTGCAATTGACGGTCTGACCAAAACGGAACGCAAAGACCGAAACAATTTGGTTCGTGCGGTTCAGGTTGCATCGAACAAGGTTATACGCGCATCACTGGGTGCGGACAAAAAACCGCAATACAGCGTACACTTTATTCAGAAGTAAAAAAACGCCCCCAACGGGGCGTTTATATTTATATATCACCTTTTATTCACGCACAACGTGTGTTACATCCACTGTATCGTCATGCACATTGTACACCACGTCACCAACCCGAACATGCATCTTGCGCGATGTTCCACGACTGATGGGGACATCTGCCGCTGTCATATTTGCGAAAAAATCTGCGACGCCATCTGCATTTATATCAAAATGCAGCGATGGCGAGGTCTGTTTTACTGTTCGCAAATATAAAACTGCATCACCAACATGAAACAGCCTTCCACACTGGGCCACATCCCACATCCCCGCGGGCGAAACCAGTCCATCTGGACATGCGCGTATCCCCACATCATTTGTTTCGGAATACAAATATTCACCGCCCGTACAATATGAATTTTCAGGGCATGTTGCGCAAACCTCGGACAATTTAGGCAGAAAATATCCCCGTTCACATGTATATACGGTATCTTCCCAGATTGGAATCATTTCAAATTCATCTGCATAGACCCCGGTATTATTATACATGCATGCATTTGGGATAACCGTGTTTGAATATAAAATAATATCACCAAACGCATTCCAATTCCCCACCGACATTGACATCACAAACATTGAAAATACATATTTTCTGTTCATTTCAGTCCTGCATGCATGCAAAATTTCGCATTCCGCCCCGCAGTTTGGGATATGCCCCAAACCGCGGGGATTTTACACATTCTTATTGCATTCAGTTTTTCTTGCTGAACGTCCATCCCTTGAACGTCTTACCTGGCTTGGTCACTGCCTTGACCGGGGTACGGATGTCGCCGTCATACGTACATACGCCCGCATTATTGGCCGCAACGTCCGCCGCATCCGCGTCCGCCCACGTGATACTGATTTCGTTTGCCGCGCAAACGCCCACCGTCCGGCGCCCCAGCGACCCCAACACCGCCGCCCGGAACACACGAGCGCTCCTGTCGGCGTACACCAGGTCGGCCGCACAGTAGACCGCACAGTTTGTCGCGCATTCATCCGCCGATCCACCTCCGTACCGAAACACCCACGGGGCCGACGTGACTGGTATCAGTTCACTGGAACCACTGGCACTATATGCCGTCATCTGACAGAAACAATACTGTCCCGAATCGTTTTTGCTAAAATTCGCATCATATTCACTGCCCAATATGGCATACACGGTCTTATACGCTTCCTCATAATCAATTTCCCCAGCCAGATATTTTTCATGCATGTCAACAACCGCATCAACCGCCGCCGAATCTACACCCGCTGTTTCCAACGCAGTGCGAACATCATCGGCCTCAGGTTTTGAAGTTTCTTGTGGCATCACTCCAGAATATGACATCATTCCCGCCACAGTTTCAGTTCTTGATGACTGACAACTGGCCTGGCCATATACATTGCCATATGAAAATGCGCCCCCCCAGGTGCCGGCTTCCGTCAGACCAAACTCACCTTCTTGTTCCTTACGAGTGCCGTTCGTATTGATATACCCAAAACTTCTACCTGCTAAACTGGGGTCTACGTTTGCAATCAATGGGTCCTGCTCAATCATTTCTATACCGTTATATGGATGATATCCATTATCACATGCGGTGGCATAGCATGTATCCACCCCATTGCCATAGTAATCATTTCCGGCAACCGCCGTTGCGTGTGCAATGACCGATTTGTCCGTACATGGGGTATAACACTGAGTATTAACCGATGCGCCCGATTCCGACATTGGATAACCGTTTGGACACGCGGTCAAACCCTGGTCACTTGATTCACTATATGTCACATCCGTCAATCCCGGGCAATAATTTCCCGCGACACATATCGCACCGACACCTTCGCTGCCTGCGGGCAGATATTGACCCGCCCCAACCTGGTACAAAACATCTGCATATTCTGCCGCCGCAGTTACCGTACCATCATACACCCCCAGATTACTGAATGTAGCTGCCGATTCGTACGTCTTGTTTTCCAACATAACACCATCTGACGGAAACGTTTCCGCACGTGCCGCCCATGGACACAGTGCGGCAATTGCACCGCCAACGGTCATAACCCATTTATTTTTCATTATTTTTCCCCTTTCGTTTCTGAACAAATTAAACCGCCATGGGAATATGGCGGTCGGGGTGTTAAGAAAATCATATCCAACAATGACCCTGTCGGCCTTTGGGGAAAATTTCCCCTGTTGTATAGCCGACAGCACCCCGACCCAAAAAAAAGAAAGCAAGAACAGCCGGGTATTTTTGCAGAAAAAAAGACGCATCCGCGCCAATTTTTTTTCATGCGGATATCAGTGCGACAAAACATCACACCGGTTGGAATATGGGTTTTCTTACGACCCCGAACCCACATCCCTGTGGATTCATATTTATTATACCACCCGCCACGAAAAAAAGCAATTGGTTAAATGATAAATAGTTGCTAGTGGTTGGCGGTAGAAAGAAATTAAGCCCCCCCAGGTCATACATCCATACTGTCATCCCGCTGCTCTCGCGCGTCAGCGGGAACTATTTGCCATAAAAAAATTGCCCCAAATGGGGCAACCAAGAAAGGAACTGTTAAAAACCATTACCGCAAACCAAACGAAGTAATATAGTTAAACGAAATCCCCATGACAAAGTTGCTGCCATAGACATGAACACCACGGGCGCGGGCGCGACGATATTGCACATACGGTCCCATCGTCAAATCGCCCCACAAATTTGTATCCAGACGCACAATCGCGCTTAAATCACGTTCCAAGTCTGTTGGCACGTATTCAGAATAACTTAAATATTCACGGTAATAACCATTGGTGGAAAATTTCACCCCTTCACGCACCTGATATTCCAGGCGCCACCCTAATTCAGCGGCCAGTTTGCTGGTCTTTTCATTTGAAAAAGTAAAATCATATTCATACACACCTGTCAAATACAAGCTTTTTATAATCGCATTATCAAACAGTGACAAACCTGCATTTGCACGAACAATATTCTGGCGTGGGGTTGTATCTGCGGTCTTGAATTCTGTATCGTATGCTGCACGAACCGTTGGACCAAACTTAATCCCCGCAAATTCAAAACAATCATACGACAAATTACTGCTTAGCAGGATGTCATCGGCATTTTCACTGACGGTTTCATCCCCCTGATATGGTTTCAGCTTGCTTTCACCGTATTCCATAAACAGACCGTTATCCCACTGCAGCCGGTCCTTGTTATATTCCAACACCGTATCAAAGACACCTTTAATAAAATCTTGGCTGTCTGCTTTCAGTGCAGAAACCGGCGACTCCTGATAATCTGCGGAATTACGAACCTTGGTCTTGAACCATTCCAATCCAATTCTGCGTACATTTAAAACCAAATCCTTCTTGGCATTATCCGCATCCGCCAACACCAATCCTGGCAACAAAGAAACCAATAAAAATGCCGATACTTTCTTCATTAATCGCCTTTTTTCTTATTTCCAAATACGCAACACCCCGTCTTGGTTGGCAAATCGCCATCCGGATTCACGAATTGCAATAGTAAACGCACCGCGCACCGACGTTGGCAATTCCAGCGTTGCAGTATTGGCCGTCATATATTTGGTACCCAAATCTATTTTTTCCGCCCGCGCAATACGATTTAAATCCGCCCAGTTATTTATCGCATCTGACATATTAACTGAAACGATAAAGACATCGCGCGCACTTTCGTCTGGCAACCAATTTTGCACCGAATTTTCCGTCAACCAATTACGTGTTGCCGTCGCATCCAATACCATAGAAATATTTGCAGAATACGACGTATCAGACAATTTTTCACCATCAATTGACGACGAAGAAATCAAATTTGCCAAATCTGATGATTTTGTATTCTTAATCAGCTCCTGCGCGGCACTTACATCTGCATATTGCCGCAGCAAATCAGATATAATTTGACGTCTTGCCTCATCAAACGCCATATTTTTTGCCGATGCTGCGGTATCACTGGTCACATTAACAGACGCCATTCCCTGCAGCTGGGTCGCCCATCCAGACGACACCGCCACAGCCCCCATCAGCGCAACAAAAAGCAATTTCATCTTGTACATATCAGAACTTTGCATTTACACCAACACGAATCCCCATTGATTTATAAAAAGACTCAATTTCTCCGTTTGTCGTGCACACCCAGCCTGGGCATTCTTCTTTAATTGCCATAATATTTTGTGCGACCCCGTCTTTTTGCAACATTGCCTGTTCATCGCCACCATAAATATTATTCAACCGTTCATTATAAATACCCATATAGTATTCTTCGCTAAGGTATGTTTTGGCATCCGCATCAGACACAGTATAGTAGTCATATGTCAACCCAATTGACAACGCAATACTGTCGGTAATTGCGGTCGACCAATTCGCGCCCAACCCCAAATGGAATGCGCCCCCCAGTCCAGACTTATCTTCAACAGACGTCGGATGTTGCCAATCGAAACGATACGGCTGGTCCCCGGTCGCAGTATATGACGGCAGCCCCAATTCAACAAACGCATTAACCGCATTATTCTGATTGATATCATACAACATATCCAACGCCAAATATGGTCCCGACCATTCGACTTCGTACTTATGACTGATTCCTGGCTGGCCATAGTAATATGTCCCGCCCGAATTCACATACACACCTGCACCAGGCAAATCAGACGGCAACTGAATTCCATCATCCAGGTCAATTTTGCCATCACCATTTGTATCACTGCGCGTTGCCAAAATCTCGTAAACTTTACCACCTGACTCATAATAGAAAATCAAGACGGGGTCGCATTGCACTTCGTCACTGCCCGGAACCATCAAACACCCACCCGTTCCATCAAAATAATCAACCGACAGCCCGTGATTATTATGTGTCTCCAACGTATACTTTAAATAACGCCACCCAATCGACGGCGTAACTTTCAATTTTCCCCATTTAAAGAAATCCGTCAAACCGAAACCTGCGTTAAACTCCATCATAGTACCATCTTTGGCCGCCCCAATTGATAGCGCATTACCAATCTGATTCCCCAGGGTTTTATCCGCCACGCCATCACCGTTTGTATCTTCCAGCCATTCCGTCACCAGATATCCACCGTTTGTAATATCGTCATCAATCATTGTCGACTCGCCAGCCTGCATACCATATTTAAACCCAGCCATGATTTGCATTGGCGTATTACCCACATTAAATTTATAGCCCGCATTAATATCAAACACATTCCAATCAACATTATCATAATGCAAAACCGATGCAGATTCTTTCATTTCGAATTGCCACATAGACGTCTGGCGCGAAAAGCCTGCCTCCAGACTGAACCCGTTCTTACTGGAACCTGTTGCCGCATCTTGTTTTACTGGTTGCGCCACCTGCACACTACGTGCATTCTTCGAATTCTGCGCATATCGCGCATTTGCATTTGAATACACACCTGCAGAATAAGAATTCCGATTATAAGCATTATTACCCGTCTGGGAATAAGTCCCTGTCCGCGCACGCTGCGAATACGATTGCTGGGAATATCGGGCCGTCTGTGGTGACTGATATGTATTTCCGCCATAGTATGTTCCAGCAGCATTTGCCAACACCGGCAGCATTGCGAACAATGAACAATTCAACAGTAAACACGATAACTTTTTCATTGATAAATCCTTCCTTAAAAATTCACTTAGAACAATTTTATCACAAAAATTGTTGAAAAACAAATGACAACTTGATAAAAATATATACCACATCAGGCGACCATGGCGGAACTGGCAGACGCGCAGCACTAAGGATGCTGTGGGGCAACCCGTGGGGGTTCGATTCCCCCTGGTCGCACCACCAATTTTTCAAGCAAGCGCAGTGCGCGTTGAAAAATTGAGTGTCTCGCCGTAGTGCAACGCAGGCGGACCGCCCAACCACACCACAACAAACCCTATCAAGCAAGCGTCGCGCACATCCTGTGTCATACCGGCACAGACCGATATTCATTGCCTCCAATAAAAAAACTTTCTTAAATTTTCATTATTTCCACTTGCCCGTTTTTTCAAATATGATAAAATAATATTTATTAGAAAAAGGATGAAGGGAATCAGACTGCTTTTTGCTGCATGTATTGCACCGTTATTGATGACCACGGCGGTGTCTTTTGCGGCCACAACCTCGTCACGTGGCACCCCACGTCGCAGTGTATCTGCCACCGCGCCCCAATCTGCCACATCGCGCGAACGCGCCCCTGTTTCATCACGTCGTGCTGCGACATCTGCGGTCACATCCCGCACCACAACCACAACCCCAATTCGCGAACGCAATGTAACAACGTCATCACGTGGCGTATCGGCACGCACCGTCACCCCACCCCAGGCGACATCTGCCCGCACCACAACTACACCGACCCGCACGACACGTGCGGCGGCCACGACATCACGCAGTGCGGTTACACCGCGTGCATCTGCTGCGCGCCCATCTGCGACCCGTTCGACCAATCGTGGGCGCAGTGCAACCACCCAAACGATTACACGCGACGACATCATGGCGCGCGACGCGACAAAATGTCGCACAATATTTTACGAATGCATGGACGAATTCTGTGCGAACAAGGATGCCCAGCTAAAACGTTGTGCATGTTCGACCCGAATTAATGAGTTTCGCGGACTGCAGGAAAACCTGGACCTGGTCGAAGACAAACTGCTGGATTTTGGCCAACGTCTGTTAACGGTCAGCATGGACAAAGAAGACGCCGCCGTCCTGAACCAGGCAACGGCCGGCGAATTGGCATTTAACCAAGACGACCGTTCAGAATCAAAAAAGCAACTGGATGAAATTGCCAAGAAACTGAACACCAGTTTTGACAACAGCAACTTTGATCAAAATCTGAATGCCATTTCCCTGTCCTTGAACATTGACGCGGCCTTTGACAGTATTGATTCGATGGCGGGGGCGTCGACGACGACAAAATCTGGCACTGCACTGTATTCTGCGGCACTGCCCGTATGTCGCGAAATGGCACTAGAGGTATGCAGCCCCGAAGAACTGACCATTGCCGAAGGCGGCTATCAAATGCTAATTGAACAGGACTGTAACACTGTCAAGAAATCGTTCCAGACCCAATCAGACCAGGCCCGCGCCAAGGTTTTTGAGAACAGCGCCCTGCTAGACATGTCTCGTCTGGACATTCACCAGCAGCGCAATTCAGACGACATCCTGACCTGCAAATCCAAGATGCTGGACATGCTGACAAATTCGACCGTATGTGGCACTGACATGATAAATTGTCTGGACACATCGGGCCAATACATTAATCCCACAACAGGCACGGCGATATTATCTGTAAATCTAGCAAATCTTAGCACATTGATAACCCGCCCGACCAGTGGCAACGAAACCTGGACCAGTATTTCATCCAATTCGCGTTATGTGACATTTTTGAACAGCAAAAAAAAGTTTCTGGAACCTGCCATGGAAAATTGCCAAGACATAGCTGACGTTGTCTGGCAAGAATTTTTGGGGGACGCATTGGCACAAATCAAACTGGCCCAGGACGCCAAACTGGAACAGATACGTCAATCATGCACGACCCTGACCACCCAGTGTCTAGACACCGCCCTGACAAATATCACTGAATTTGACGAACGCGCCCTGTCTATTTTCGGCGTTACGGCGAACAAGACTGCCACCGCCATGTGTGCATCTGTTAATCAGGCATGCACGGCATTATTCCGCGCGAACGAATCCGCCGACGGCACTGACCAAAAAAACGATTGGAAAGATGGCATTGATGAAATCGCCCTGTCCAAGACATATGAAACCCTTATATCCACCTGTCGCGAAGTTGGCCGCAATTGCATCACCCAGAATTGCAGCGCCGGCAGTGACCAGTTTGGCCTATGCAACGACATATACTCGTCAACAAACCGTCACTTGATTTTAGAAAGACAACTGTGCTGGGACGAAGTAAAAAGCTGTATCGCCGAGGCGGGCGACGAAACCATCACCCAAATCATGACCAATATATACTTCAATGGCAAAACGCAAACAGAAAAATACACAGAATGGTACGGTGATGCTACTAATATCCAAGACATATGCAATCCAGACTGTAACACCAATAAATGCTATGAAATCTGTCGTCTGTCTGAAATGATATGGGGCAACTGCACCACCCAAGACAAAGGAACAAGCAAAATTGCCCTGAATATAAAAAATGGCACGCCTACAACCGAACTGAACGAAACCAGTCTGCTGGCATGGATGGCCCACCAAACCACTACAAGCCTAAGCGATGACAGCTGTTCTGCATCACACTGCCCTGCTGGCTATATAAAAACGGCTAATGGTTGTATGAATCAGGCTAACCTGGCCGACGACGAAATAGCATGCCAAGGCAAGAATTATCACTTTAACGCAACCGAAAACGATACAACAATCCACACAAATTGCTGTGCAACACAATATCGCGCCGCCAGATATCAATCAAAAGGCAGTGCTGCCACATCCCCGCAAAGCACCACATGCTGCGCCACCGAAGGGTCAAATTCCGCGGCCAGTGTATCATTTTCTGGCGATACGCTTAACAATATGACCAATTTTTCCAACAATTTATTTTACAGAAAAATATCTGTATCAAGCAGTGGGGAAATAAATTACGACCCCGTAAGCTTTCCAACCAACTATTCATCCAAATTACATATCTGCGCCCAACCTGCGGTACCCATGCGACAAGGAACCACTATCCCCTCAACACCACTGATGTCCATAACAATTGGCAACACAGATGGCAACACAGAATTTGTATTATTATGCAACAAGGAAGATACTGGAACTTCTGTCACTGCCGACGCAAACAACGCTGCCAATGTTAAATGTCCCGGCAAATATGTATTAAGTACCGCAGACGGAATTCTGATCGACCCATACGCATTATTTGACACGGAAAAGACTGTGGACGTGTATTCATATTTTTACCCCGAAACAGGGGACAAGGGAAGCTGCATATACAAATGCACACTGAACAACAACCAATCGCCAACGCAAGCCTCCAATTCTGGCACGATTTCACTGTCGGGCAGTTGCGGCTGGTTCCGCGGAGAAAGCAAATGCGACGAACAACCAATCGGCTGGTCAACGATATACACAGGACGCTATTTATAACAAAGGGCAAAACACAATGAATACATTAATGAAAACCCTGGGTTTTTTTACATATACCCTAACCTTTTTTATCCCGAAACTGCTAAACGCTGCCCAAACCTTGGAGTGCGGGGCGGGGGAATACCTGCCCATAACGGTCGAAACAACAGCAGATGGTGAAAAAAAATACGCGCCCAGTGATAAGTGCCAAGATTGCCCAGCGGGTTATTATTGCCCCGAATCTGGAAGATATACCTGCGAAACAGGGAAAGCAGGTGAAGCAAACGTATGCACTGAAGACCAAGGTTCAATTAAATGCCCCAGGGGCAGCTATTGCCCCAACACTAAAATGACAGGGTACACGAAATGTCCCGCAGGCTCATACACAAGCAGCGGGGGGCAAGCCAAATGTACCACCTGTCCCCCCAATTATTATTGCCCCGACGATGGAATGACAGAACCCACGAAATGCGCAGACAACTTTACTACCCAATCCAACGGTGCAAAATCCGCAGATGATTGCACGGGCAGACTTTCAGATGGATATTATTTCTACGGCCCCAACCTGACCAGTGGCCTATGCCCAAAAGGCACATACCGCGCTGGCGCTATAGATGTACGCCAAACCCAAAAAGTTGGATGCGACCCATGTCCTGCCGGAAAAACAACCAGTTCTGGTGGCGGCACCACCAGCAACAGCTGTAATATCAAGTGTGAGAGCAACGGCGTAGAAACCTATAAAGAACCCACATGGGGCTGGGATGCCAACAACGGCCAGCCAGTAGTATCAAATTATTGTGCCGCCGAAAAATGTCATCTAATTTACGCACCAACACACTCAGACAACACTGTTATATGCCTGCCGTGTACCAAGAATGGTCAGTATTATGACGATAAAATACAAGACTGCACCTTCCCAGCTGCCGGATATGGAATAGTAAGTGGCGATACTTCTTATACTATAGCACCATGTAACGCCGGCTACTACAGGGAAAAAGAGATGTCGAGCTGTGCCACCGTTGCTGCTGGATACTGGGGCAAGGCCGGCGCAACAACCAGCATCGGCCATGGCGAAATCGCCGCCGGATATTATTCCGCGGGCGGTGCAAAAACCGCCACCCCATCTGGCCGCAGCGATTGCATCAACGGCGATTGCGGATATATTGCCGCCGGTTATTGGAGCGACCAAACCGGCGAAACAAAATCAACAGGAAAGAAAGGACAAAAAGTCAAAGCCGGATACTATTCCGCGGGTGGTGCAACAAAAAGCAATCCAACCGGCAGCGGCGACTGTAATAACAATAAATGCGGATATATTGTCGCCGGACATTATTCCGCGGGTGGCGCAGAAACCGCCACCCCAACCGGCAACGGCGACTGTAATAACGGCGATTGCGGATATATTGCCGCCGGTTATTACGGCAGTGCGGGCGCCACATCATCCAAAGGTGATGACAAAATCGCCGCCGGATATTATTCCACAGGCGGCGCCACATCATCCACCGGCCATGGCAAAATCGCCGCCGGATATTATTCCACAGGCGGCGCCACATCATCCAAAGGCAACGGCGAAATCGCCGCCGGATATTATTCCGCGGGCGGTGCAAAAACTGACAAACCAACCGACAGCAGCGATTGCATCAACGGCGATTGCGGATATATCGCCGGCGGATATTATTCCGAGGGCGGCGCAAAAACCGCCACCCCAACCGACAGCGACGACTGTAATAACAATAATTGCGGATATATTGTCGCCGGATATTATTCCGAGGGTGGCGCTACCACCAGTGGATGTTCCCTTGATGGTACTAATTGCTCAAAATGGTGCCTGGCCGGATTCGAATGTGACAGCTGCGACCACGGAACCAACAACCAGTTCCCAAACAGCGATACTGGTTCCATGAAATCAGGCTGTTACAGAACCATGCAGAACGGGACATACATAACCTATAATGACAATGAATGGACAACTGGCGTATGCCCCGTGGGTACATATTCATCATACTCTGGCAATGTAAAAGGCTACTATGGCACTAGCACCTCCTGCACACTATGCCCCAGTGGAAAAACAACATCTGACGACAGGTCCGCATCCTCAGACGCTTGCAGCGTAGACTGCCCATCGGACGGTGTTCACAGATGGGCCAGCAATCCCACAGTCGCATGCCAGGTGGAAATGTGCAATGCCGGATACCGTATACAAAGCGGCAGCTGTGTCACCTGCACAGCCGGCACCTATATGGACAAAATAAACAACACAGACTCTTGCCACAGCGCAAGTGCAGGCTACTATGTAGATTCTAGAACCAGTCAAACACCATGCCCTGCGGCAAAATACAGCCCAGGTGGCAACATAACCGAATGTAAAGACATCGCCGCCGGATATTATTCCGCGGGCGGCGCAAAAAAAGACAAACCTGCCGACAGCAATGATTGCAACAACTATGCCTGTGGCCCAATTGCCGCCAGATATTATTCAACTGTTCCTGCGACAACGGCCACCCCAACCCATTGCCCCAAAGGAAAATGCGGCTTAATCACGTCCGGATACTTTTCCGCGGGTGGCGCAACAACCGAAGCCCCAGCCGACAGCAATGATTGCAACGGCTATGCCTGTGGCCCAATTGCCGCGGGATATTATTCAACTGTTCCTGCGACAACGTCCACCCCAACTGGCAGCAACAATTGCCCCAACGGCTACTGCGGCACAATCCAGGCCGGATACTATTCCACAGGCGGCGCAACAACCAGCGAAGGCAACGGCCAAATCGCCGCCGGATATTGGGGCAAAGCCGGCGCAACAACCAGCAACGGCAACGGCGAAGTCAAAGCCGGATACTATTCCGCGGGTGGTGCAACAACCGCCACCCCAGCAGATACAGGTAACTGCATCAGCAAAGATTGTGGTCTTGTCTCTGGCGGATACTATTCCAATGCCGGCGCAACAACCAGCACCGGCCATGGCGAAATCGCCGCCGGATATTGGTCCGCGGGTGGCGCAATAACTGACAAACCAACCGACACCGTTAAATGCATCAGCAAACAGTGTGGATATATCGCCGGCGGATATTATTCCGCGGGCGGTGCAAAAACTGACAAACCAACCGACAGCAGCGATTGTAATGGCAATGATTGCGGACTTATCGCCGCCCACTACTGGTCCCAAAGTGGTGGCACATCTGCAACACCACAAGAACCGGGCAACGGATGCCTGGCCAGTTCTGCGTGTGGCCCGGCCAGTGGTACATGTTTTGCAGCGCCAGGTTCAACAAACGCCTGTCCGGTACAATGCATCCCTGGCACATACCCCAACGATAGCGGCTGCGCCTATGACCTGGGCACAATACGTTTTTATGATAATGATGAAATATCCTTTAAACTGCCGTTTTCTACAGGGGAAATTGGCTATATGTACATCTCTAACCCTAAGTAAAAAATGCGCAAACTTATGTTTGCGCATTTTTTTCATCATTAAAACAACCTTATCTTATCAATTGCGCTGCGCACCATATCAAACTGTGCGACGCCAAAATTCCCCAGCACCCATGCCGCCGCGTCTATTGGCAAACCAAAATTACGCGGATGGGAAATACCAATCCGAATTCGTCTATATTCCGCCCCAACATGTGCATCAATTGATTTAATTCCATTGTGACCGGCACTGCCCCCACCAATTTTTTCGCGGCAATCTCCAACCGGAATGTCCATATCATCATGAATCACAACCAGATTTTCAATCGGTATCTTATAAAAATTCATTAATGCCTGAACTGCCACACCACTGTTATTCATAAACGTCTGGGGCTTTACAAATATTACACGCCGACCATCAATATCCACGCGTGCAGTTAATGCATCTTTTTCACTGCGCCAGGTTGCATCTAATCCGACCAAACTGTCCACCGCCATGAAACCAACGTTATGACGTGTACGCTGATACTGCGCACCCGGATTCCCCAAACCGACAACCAAAAACGGTTTATTTTCTTGCATATCAAATACCCTTTTTTTATTATAATATCACACAAAGGAGAAAACATGAATACAAAATCATTTAGTATTTTAAGCGCCGCTGCCATCATGTTAACCGCTGGTGCGGCCAATGCAAACCTTTTGTTTGATATTTACGCTGGTGGCACATACGGTTTTGGGGGATACACCCTGTTTGCCGACGATAATGACATATCCCAATCATCTCAATCCTATGGGGCTGTGCTGGGGATGGATATCCCGCTGTTCAGAATTGAAATGGAATACAATTATCTGGATTCTGATAAAATTGAAACAAACCTGGCGATGGTAAACGCGTACTTCAAAATCCCAACGCCCGTCTTGAAACCATATATTGGTGCGGGTATCGGAACAACATTTTCTGGCAAATACACCCCAACAAATCTGGCACACATTGATATAGACGACACAATTGCATATCAGGGTATGCTAGGCATAACCTTGGACATACCGGTTATTCCATTTAATATCGATATCGAAGGTCGTGTTTTATACGCCCCAAACACATTTGAAATCGCCGCACATGACACAGACTTGTTGCAATATGACGGTCGTGTAAAACTGCGCTATGTATTTTAATAAAATTGGATAAATTCATATGCTGACACTGATTGATGGAAATTCGTTGTTATTTCGTGCGTACTATGGCGTGCACAGTCGTCTGACACGCAGTGATGGCACCCCAATTGGTGCAGTATATGGATTTTTCAACATGATATTGCCGATTTTATCATCGGCCAGGTCCAGCGATAAATTTGTATGCATATTTGATGCATCCCGCATCACCTTTCGCCAGGATATATACCCCCCCTATAAAATGAACCGTACTGAAACGCCCGCCGACCTGATTGCCCAGGGACAAATGATTCAATCAGGACTGATGGCGATTGGCATGCCGGTTCTGTCTATCCCCGGGGTCGAAGCGGACGATGTTATCGCCACCCTGGCAACACAAAACTGCAGCAAAACAGATGCGACACGAATCATCACCAGTGACAAAGACCTGATGCAGTTGGTATCAGACTGCGTATACCTGTACGACGGGATGAAGCAATGCGAAATCCGCCCCCCCCAGGTACTGGAAAAATTTGGCGTTCGCCCCGACCAGGTTATTGATGTTCAATCATTAATGGGCGATTCATCCGACAATGTACCGGGCGTCCCTGGCATTGGCCCGAAAAAAGCCGCCGAATTAATAAATCAATTTGGCACATTGGACAATCTGTACGCAAATCTGGACGATATCAAAAACGAACGCATCCGTGGTCTGCTGCGCGACAACCGCGAAATGGCATACATTTCAAGACAATTGGTAACATTAAAAACAGATGTTGATTTATCTGGGCTAGAATTAAAACCATTTGTTTTTAATACGCCATCGGCACTGGAATTTATTCGCACCCAGGTAGAAAGTAATTCACTGGCCACGAAAATTGAAAAACTGTTCCCGACCGAACAATTTTCTGCCGCGGCCCCTGAATTTACATTCCCTGGCAATGCCTGTGAAGTGCCAAGTACGCCCCCTGTGCCAGCACAGCATCCACGACGCGAAATTAATTGCACAGTAATTACAACAGTTGACGAATTGCAAAATTACCTGGCCAAAACAGACCGGGTATTGGCGATTGACACAGAAACAACTGGTCTAAATCCGATATCAGACAAAATTGTTGGAATTTCACTGGCTATAAATGATACAGATGGCGCATATATACCGATTCGCCATTGCACGAAATCAGACGACCTGTTTGGTGGCGATACCCCAGTTGCTCCGAATCAATTAACGCTGGAATCTGTATACAAATATCTGTGGCCAATATTAACCAACCCAGACATTATAAAAATCGGACACAATCTGAAATATGACCTGCATATCATGGCAAACGAAGGCTGGGACACAACAAAAATATCACCCATTGACGATACAATGTTGCTGTCATATATACTGCACGGCACATTGCACGGACATGGGCTGGACGAACTGGCGCTAAAATACCTGGGGCATGAAAACATCAAATTTTCATCATTGTTTCCACCCAAAACGCGTGATTCGGATATGCACTTTGAGCAACTAGAAATAAAAAATGCCGCACCATATGCCGCCGAAGATTCATGCATATGTCGCGCACTGTATGATTTAATGCGTCCAGAACTGGACCAGAAATCCAAATTACGCCACCTGTACGAAACATGTGACCTGCCGCTAATGCCAATATTAATGCAGATTGAACGTAACGGTGTAATGGTTGACCGACATAAATTAAATCAACTGTCCACCATATTCCACGAACAAATGCAAAAACTGTCCGATGAAATATGGGCATTGGCTGGACACGAATTCAATATCGCCAGTCCAAAGCAACTTGGGGTAATATTATTTGATGAAATGCAACTGCCCGCAAATAAAAAACGTTCCACAGATGCAGATTCTCTGAACGAATTAATTGACGCACATCCAATTATTGAAAAGATACTAAACTGGCGTTCTATTGCAAAGCTGGCAGGGACATACGCAGACGCATTGCCGCGTCAAATCGCCACTGACAACCGTATTCATACCACATATTTACAAACCAGCACCAATACTGGCCGCCTGTCCAGTCGCGATCCCAACCTGCAGAACATTCCGATAAAAACCACTCTGGGTGAAGAAATCAGGAAATGTTTTATCGCGCCCCCTGGGCACACATTAATATCCGTTGACTATTCACAGATTCAGCTGCGTCTGTTGGCAGATATCGCAGGCATAAAAACATTCCGCGACACATTTAACAGTGGCGATGACATTCATGAACAAACAGCACGCAAAATATTTGACATCCCCCAAAATCAGCCAGTTCCGCGTGATTTACGTCGCGCGGCGAAAACAATAAATTTTTCAATTATTTATGGCATTTCTTCATTTGGTCTGGCATCCCAACTGGGGGTATCACGCGCCCAGGCAAAGCAAATCATTGATTCATACATGTCCGGCCTGCCAGAAATAAATGAATACATTGAAAACACCAAAAAATTCGCAACCGAACACGCATGTGTTTACACACCATGGGGCCGCCGAATTGAATTACCTGAAATCAGGAATCCGCGCCTTCGTGCATATGCGATGCGTGCCGCAATTAATGCCCCAATCCAAGGATTCGAAGCCGACCTGATGCGTCGCGCGATTGTTGAAATTGACAACACTATAATCAGGCCAGACAGTGATAAAATCCGCATAATTATGCAGGTTCATGATGAAATTGTATTTGAATGTAAATCAGAATATGCGGATGAATTTGCACATAAAATCCAAAACAAAATGGAAAACATTGTAAAACTGTCCGTTCCACTGATTGCCGAATATGTTATTGCACCCGTATGGGGAAAATAAAGAAACGCCAATTCTGGCGTTTTTTTAATCCTCTTTGAACAGTCTGGCTGGATCAACTGCTTTGTTCCCACGTCGCACCTCCAGATACATTTCTGGTTTATCAGGATTCATACGCCCAATTGGTTCACCGGCCAAAACCTCTTGTCCCAACATAACATCAATATTACCCAGGTTTGTCATAACAGTGTTATATCCATTTTTATGAGACATAATAACCACGCGTCCAAATCCGCGAAAACTGTCTGCAAATTTTACAACCCCATCTGCCGGCGCCATAACCAACGCATCACCACGTGTACGAACGCGCCACCCGTCAGATTTTAACCCCAATGCAGTCTTTTCTGCGAATCGGACAACGACGCGCCCCCGCACAGGCAAATTCAACTTACGACGCGAGAAATGGGCATCTGCCGACATTTCTGAACTGCCGACACCTGCAGACAATTCTGAAATACTTTTTGCCTTGGCTGATAATTCACGCAGTTTTTTCTGCAACGCAGAATGCTGATTTTTCAATTTTTCATTCTGCGCGCTGCGTGTTTTCAGCAATTTATCCAATTCTGTTTTTTGCCGTGCATATTTTTTTGCAGTTCTGTCTAATTTTTCTTTTTCAATTGCGCGCTGCTCACGAATTTTTCCCAGCTCTTTAATCTGCTGCTGCGCGCGTTCAATATCTTCATCTAATCTGTCTGCCATGGCCGACAAGACAGCAGAAGTCAGGACATATTCCCGCATATTTTCTGAATCAAAATTAGGGTGAGATGCCACAAACAAAATACTGGCAGCCGCATCTGCGACCCGCCCCCGTTTTGCATCCATTTCGCGATTTATTGCATCACGTTTTTCATCCAGTTCTGCAATCTTCTTGGCCATTTCTGCCCGCTGTTCTTCCAAAGAACTAACCTTATCTGCCGCCTGAACCAAATCTTTTTTTGTACGCGACACTTCGCGATCAGACGTTTTAACCTGCTGTTCTAGTTTTTTATTTTGTTGTTCGGTCTGCTTTATCTGTGCATTAATCTCGGACAACTCGCTGCCCCCCAAGACTGGGGACACAGCGACAAATAACAAAGAAAATACAACAATTACTTTCTTCATTATTTTTTTATCACTTTCAGGAAAGTCTTTTTACCTTTTTGCACCATAAATTCGTCCGCCACCGCAACAACATGGCGCGCATCATTAATTTTTTTACCATCAATCTGGATTCCGCCCTGCTCTACCATACGGCGCGCCTCTGACTTTGATGTGAACAAACCTGTTGCAACCAAGAAATCTAAAATCGACACATCCCCTGGCATTTCAATTTCCACGCATGGAACATTATCCATATTTGTCCCACCTGCGAACAAAGCTGTTGCAGCTTCTTCGGCGGCAACCGCGGCATCACGCCCATGCGCGATTTCTGTTGCTGCAAATGCCAAAACTTTTTTTGCCTGATTTAACTCGGCCCCTTGCAATGCAGCCAGTCGTGCAATTTCATCCAATGGAATTTCCGTAAAGATTTTCAAAAATTTTTCCACCAAATCATCTGGAATGTTGCGGAAATATTGATAGTATTCATATGGCGTGGTCTTATCTTCATTCACCCAAACCGCATTACCTGCAGATTTACCAATCTTGTTTCCGTTTGCATCTGTAATCAGGGACGTTGACAGAACAAAGGCCTCCTTGCCCAATTTTTTTCGAATCAGTTCAATCCCCATAATAGCATTTCCCCACTGATCCGCCCCACATGTCTGCAAGATACAGTTATGTTCACGATACAATGTCAAAAAATCCACCGCCTGGAATGTCATATAATTGAATTCCAGGAATGTCATACCGTTATCTAATCTACGTTTTACAGAATCCATTGACAGCATGCGTGGCACCGTAAAGTCCGTTCCAAAATCACGCAAGAAATCTAGATGGCTGTAATTCTTCATCCAATCATAGTTATCCACCATAATCGCATCAGATGCACCATCACCAAATTTAAAGAACTTAGAAAAAGATTTTTTCAGTCCCGCGACATTTTTCGCCAGTATTTCTTCTGTCATCATTGGTCGCCCCGAATCGCGCCCTGATGGGTCACCAATACGTCCTGTCGCGCCACCAACCAGTGTGATTGGCTTATGCCCATATTTTTGCAACCAACGCATCATCATAACTGGCACCAAATGCCCCACATGCAAGGAATCTGCGGTTGGGTCAGATCCCAAATAGGCAGTAATTTTTCCAGCATTCAACGCATCATTCAAACCATCAATATTTGATGTCTGATTAATAAATCCACGCGCCTGTAATTCCTGTAATAATTCGTTCTGCATCAAACACACCTTTTTATCAGAAAAATAATAGCACGCAAACGCGTGCTATGCAAGGAAACGGGAAAAATTATTTTGTTTTTGCGCATTTATAATCTGCAATTAATTTTTGTGCAATCTCTTGATTTATCTGTTCAAACGTCTTTCGTTGTCCATTTTCATCAATGTATGGCACACGTCCAACCGTTTCCAGATAACACGAATCTAAACCAACCGTTTTGTCGGGATGAAAACAATACACTAAACGTCCCTTCGAACTCCCACCAATCGACGGCAAAACAAATTCACGTATTTTTTCCAGTGATGGTATTTGCGTTACATCGATAAATTTACCAAAATAAGACTCGATTCTTTTTCCATTAATATAGTACGAAAACAGCCATTTCCCGACATGCTTTTCAAATTTTTTTACACGCACAGCCGGATTTTCCAACACACCATACTGAAAAAAATCCGCAGAATCATCAAAAGAAAAAGTTTTTAGTCCCACACTTTTCCTTAATTTTTTATCACCAGCAATCATATCAACAATCCCCAAGAACCAATCTGCAGACTGTTCCGGATGCAATTTATTATCAACAGAAATTGCAATATCCAATGATGATAACAATGGAAATTTCCTATACACCACCACAGGCCCCACCAATCTACGAAATGGGCGCGGAATCTTCATTACACACTGTTTAATATCTTCTGTTTCAGCGCAAATACCATATCTGGGTGTTAAATTATGCAGCATATCAGCCACACTATGTGCCAATTTTGGATTTTTTATCCATGCTCCATTTGTTTTCAACTGCAAATGCCAACCACGTTTTAGAACATTTTGCGAAATTTCCTGCAAATACTCAATCGGCGCGACAAATATTTCACCACCCGAAAAGACAACAGACTGACAGAAACCCGGCACGCCATCAAATTGATTTAAATAATAATCGACATCTGACGACGTCACAATATTGCGGGCAACATTTGGATTTGCCTGCATATAACACCCCTGGCATGCCAGATTGCAGTTTCTGGTCAAATAGAATTGCAAATCAACCTCATAATCCTGTGTATTGCCCAACACACCCAAGACATACGTATAAAAATTTTTATCTGCCTGTCCACTCATTACCAGAAACCTTTCTGTAAAATACAAAAATCCCCCGCACGGGGGATTTTTTATGTATTCAGCCAACAATTAACGTGTTTTTAACATATCGGCCAACATGCAACCATTACCACGCTGAAATGGATTAAAATAGGTTTCTGTTGCAACCGCTTCTTCTACTTCTGCAACCGCCTCTTCTTCCACAACAACATCTTCGACCTTTGGGTTCATAAAAGAATCCAAGGAACCCGTCCCATGTAAATTGTACGTATTAACGATACAATTTCCTGAAAAAGTGCACTGTTTTTTATGGTTTTTACCAAAATGTGCACACATATCGCAAACTGACATAATTAAATCCTTTTTTTATTCGTCACGAACAAATTAATACATTTTTATTATTTTGTCAACTATTTTTTCAAAATAAATTTCCCAAAAATTTATCCCCGCCTTTGCGGGGATATTGACTAGATTTTTTCAACCCTGTCTATATCTATTTCTGTTTTGAAGATACCGCGATCAACCTCGCCATATAATTTGACCGTATCTGTTGGCATAACCGTCTGGCCACGCCATTCATCATCATCAATTTCTACTGTAATCGATCCAGTTGAATCTTCGAACAGGTATTTTTCATGTCCCATACGCTGAACAATATGTCCCTGCACAACGACAGGTACATCATCACGCATTTCATTTACCTGTTTAACTGTTACAATCACTTCATTACCACCCATAAAACCACCCTTGGTATTGGTTGCGTTCTCTGTGACTGCTGTTTTCGCCTCTGGTGCTGGTTCAACAAAATCTGCCATCGCAGCCCCTGCGAACAAAGCCCCAACTAATGCCATGCAAGATAACTTCTTCATATTTTCTCCTTTTTCTGTTTATATACTTGTATATTATAGTAAATTACAAAAATAAAATAACCAGGAAAAAAATCAAAAAATTACCGCCATTCAGGCGGTATTTTTTATGCAGCTTTTTTTGCATCTTTCAAAATTTCAACTGGTGCCTTTTTTCCCTGCACCACGTCTGCATCAATTATGATTTCTGCTAAATCTTCCTTATCCGGCGCATCAAACATAGGCTGCATCAGAATTTTTTCTAAGATACTGCGTAATCCACGCGCCCCTGTTTTGCGTGCAACCGCCATTTTTGCAATTTCACGCAACCCGTCTTCGGTAATATTTAATTTAACATCATCTATTTCCAACATTGCTGTAAACTGTTTTACAATTGCATTTTTTGGTTCTGTCAGAATCTTGACCAACGCATCTTCATCCAATGCATCTAATGTAGTTATAACAGGCAAACGACCAATTAATTCTGGGATTATACCAAACTTCACTAAGTCTTCTGGCTCTACATCCTTTATAAAATTCTTGGCGTTACGCTCTTCAGCTGATTCCACATGCGCCCCAAATCCAATGCCACGTCTTTCACTGGTGCGATTTCCAATAATTTTGTTCAGGCCATCAAATGCCCCACCACAGATAAACAGAATCTTGCTGGTATCCAATTGCACTGTGGCTTCGCCTGGATGTTTACGTCCTGCACCACCTGCCGGCACATTCGCAACCGTACCTTCTATTAATTTCAACAACGCCTGCTGAACGCCTTCACCTGACACATCACGGGTCAGAGATGGATTTTCAGACTTGCGCGAAATCTTGTCTATTTCGTCTATGTATATGATACCACGTGTTGCGCGTTCAACATCAAAGTTTGCATTTTGCAACAAACGCGTCAAGACGCTTTCCACATCATCACCCACATAACCCGCTTCGGTCAATGTGGTTGCATCTGCAATTGCGAACGGCACATCTAATATACGCGCTAACGTTTGTGCAAACAAAGTCTTACCCGTACCTGTTGACCCAATCAACAAAACATTAGACTTCTGAATTTCAACATTTGAATTAACTGCGACATTGTGACGCTTGTAATGATTATAAACCGCCACCGCCAGGGTACGTTTTGCGACATCCTGTCCAATAATATATTCATTCAAGAAATTATAAATCTGTGATGGGGTTGGCAATTTTGCAGCATCCTTGCTAACCTCGCGTCGGTTATCATCTGCCATAATATCATTACACAGATTAATACATTCATCGCAAATGCACACATTGCGCCCACTGACCAGTTTTTTAACTTCATAAACCGCCTTGCCACAGAAACTGCAAAACTGCTGATTATTATTTTCTGTATTTGGTGTTTTATCATCACTCATATCACAATCCCCCAGAAAAAGCTGAAATTATTTGCGTTCCAATATCGCATCAATCAGTCCAAAATCTTTGGCCTCGCACGGACACATCCAGTTATCACGTTCCATCGCCTCGAACAGTTCTTTTTCTTTTTTTCCTGTAAAATCGGCCATCTGTTTGATTAATGTTTTTTTATTCTTTTGGTATTGTGTCAAACGAATTTCCATATCTGTAATCTGCCCTTCGGCACCCGCCAACGGCTGATGAATCATAATTTGTGTATTCGGCAGAACAAATCGCTTTCCTTTTTCACCAGCGGCCAACAACACTGACCCCATCGACGCCACCAACCCCATACCAATTGTTGACACTGGCGCTTTGATATACTGCATAGTATCCATAATTGCCCACCCCGCTGATACATCGCCCCCTGGCGAATTGATATACATTGAAATATCAGCATTCGGATTTTCAGATTCCAAGAACAACAATTGGGCCACGATACTGTTTGCCATTGCTGGTTCAATCTGCCCATTAACCATAATAATTCTGTCACGCAACAAACGTGAGTAAATATCAAACGAACGTTCACCACGCGGAGATTCTTCTATAACCATTGGTATCAGTGCCATAATCAAAATCCTTTTATTACCTGTGAAATTATACCATATAAAAACCCGATTCGCGAATTTATCATATATATAGACAAAAACAACAAAAATGCAATACTTGACAAATAAATCTTTTAATATAATATTATCCGTCATGAACAATGAACACACACCTGGTTTTTATGCAGTTGAAGAATATCGTTGTATGCACGCACACAACGCTGTAAAGGCATACACATCAACCTGTCCAGAAAATTCAGACTATCGCATAAAGATATTATTTGATTGCATTAACGCTGTCCAAAATTCTCCCACAGCCCAAGGGATACAGGTTGACCGTGCCGAAGATAAAATATACCGCAAAACGCAAAAAGAATCGATATTAATGAAACTTTTAAATCGTACAAAATAAAGAAACGCCCAACTTCGGGCGTTTCTTTGTACTTATGGTATCAAGCAAGATTATTTATCCAACGCAGCCTTGATTTGTGCGGCTGGGATTGCGCCTGGGAACGCTTCTTCACCGATAATCAAGAATGGTGTACCTGTGATTTCGAAACGATTCGCCAAATCACGAACATTTACCAATTCTTCTGCAACGACTGACCCCTTCATATCTTCTTTCAGTTTTGCAGTATCCAAACCTGCTTCTTCTGCGAACTTCATCAGGTTCTTTTCAATCGCCGCGGCCAATTTTTCCTGATCATCCATTTTGCCTTCTGGACGATATTCACGTGTGAACACAATATCTGCGAACTTTGCAGCCTTGGCAGGGTCCTGCATTTTCGCTGCAATCATTGCGCGTGCTGGGCCATCAGACATCACACCATGAATCGAGAAGTTTTTCAACACGACGCGAACATCGTCACGTTCTGCCAATACGTTGGACAATTCACCATGAACACGACGGCAATAACCACACGAAGCCGCTGTCCAGACATAAATTGTCTTTTTCGCTTCTGGATTACCCAAAACCGGTGCATGTGCAATCATTTCGTCTGCATTATTGCGAACATATTCACGAATAGCCTTGTTCTTCTGTTCATTTGCCTGTTCCTGCATTGCTTCAACCATTTCCTGAATGATTGCAGGATTTACGCTTGTCAAATAATATGGCACATACAGACGGCAAACACTGCCCGCAACCATAATAATTGCAACAACTTTGATTGCTTTTCTTGCCCATTTTGCGCCATTTTCGGCCTTTTTAGCATCATGCTTCAGCATCATGCCACCGAACATGTACAACGCAATACCCAATACCAGTACTAAAATTGTCCAAGTCATGATTTTTTCTCCTTGTTATGTTGAACGAAATTTACAATAACAAATTTTTAGAAAATCGCAAGGAATAAATGTGCAAGCATTAATCAAAATTCAACATTTTTCGCCCAACGGGGAACTGCACCCCCTGTCCCACACAAACACTTTCCAAGAATCGCGCTGTTACCGTTGTCCCCAACGGCAATGGATATAATTTATCCGCATACGGTGCCGCACACTTTGCGCATACCGCCCGCCCTGTGCGTGGCGAAACATATGCTAAATCATTTTGCCCCCCACACCCTGCACACGCCGACAGGTCCAGCGCATAACCTAATTCACGCAACAACGCAATTTCCCATTCCAGATACGCGTTAAAATTCCCCCCACTTAATTGTTGCAACAACACCAGCGTTTCTGCATACAGATTCTGGTATGCTTCACGTTCAGGCAACAACGCAGTCAGAACATCAAACGCCGCATTCATCGCCAACAAGGATTTCGTATTCATCATTATCGGCGCTGCAACATTTTTCTCCACTTCCCAATGAAACACCCCCAGCTGAGAATCCAATCGCGCCCCCCACAAAACCGAACCATATTGCCCAACCATCGGCCTGTTCTTCTTAGCAACCGCTGCCCCACGCAGCATACCAACCAGAACCCCATTATCTGGCGTAAAAATCCGTGCGACACAGTCCCGTTCATTAAACGGCCGCAAAGAAATTAAAATCCCAACTGTTTCCACCTTCATTAATAGCGATGATAGCCAGTTTCCGCCCCTAAATCAATCAAACCTTTTTACAGCAAAAAACATTGACAAAGCAACAGTTTGTACTATATTTATAATGTGTGTGTCTGGTGTGCACGCACAACAGGAGGATTGATGAAGTTCAAGACCAGATTTTTATCGTTCATCTTATGCGGTCTGACATTGGCGACACCTGTCTTGGCCAATGATTGCAACAGCGAAATTTTCCGTCGTTACAACCCAGAAAAATGCATCAACCACACAACCAAGAAAGACAACAAATTGTCATTCGGCACCACTGCCGCAATCACTGGCGGTACGCTGGCATTGATTGGTGGCACAGTTGCCATTTTGGGGCTGTCATCTTCTGACGGCGTCAACAAATCAGAACCAATCACCCCAGTCAACACACAGATTCCGACAATCCCCACTGCATACCCAGACATGGTCGGTGGCGACATTGATGCATCTGCCCTGAACGCCACATTTAATGATGCAGAATATATCCGCAACACCAACCAATACAACGACATTCGCGCTGCCTATTCATTGGCACGCGATTACACTGGGGCCGGGTCTAATATTGCAGTATTTGATTTTGGGCGCAACACATGGCACGGTGGCAATGTTGCATATCTGTCATCTGGCCTGGTTGCACCAAATGCATCTGTTACATCATACCAAGTTGCAGAACCAAATGGCAGCTTCCACTCATTCACTAAAATTGGTGACACTATAAAATCTGCAACATCCGCGAATGCCAACATATATAATTTCAGCTGGGAAATCACGAACGTTTCTGCCGCCCAGGTAAACAATCGCCAACACATGACAAATCTGACCAGTCATAATTTTATAAATTCGCTGACATCTGCGGCCAGACAAAACGACGCTATATTTGTATGGGCTGCTGGCAACGGTCGAAATTCCGAATCGAATGCTTTATCCGCCCTGCCACTGCATATTAATGAATTACAGGGCCACTTTGTAAACGTGGTCGCATGGGACAGCGAAAAAGAAACCCTGGCAGAATTCAGCAATCAATGTGGCATAACACAAAACTATTGCATAACAGCCCCTGGTGTGGCCCTGGACACACCAAAAACTGACACACCGCTGGATGGCACCAGTTTCGCAGCCCCAATCGTATCCGCCGCAATTGCGGTCATTCGTGAAGCGTTTCCATACATGAAATCTAATGAAATCACACATCTGCTGTTTACAACCGCACGTGATTTAGGAACAACAGGCATTGATTCAGTATACGGTCATGGGATGCTGGACCTGGAACGCGCCACACGCCCTGTTGGCGCAACATTGGTTCCACTGGCCAGTGGCGAAACCGTCGCCCTGCGCACTGCACACATCAGCGGCCCAATCGGCCACAAAATAAAATCAGAAAACATCAGTTTTGCGTTTATTGACGGTTTTGGTCGCGCATTCAACACGCGCATGAACGATAATATTCGCATCCAGAACCACAGTATCGCATACCAGCATCTGACCGCACAAAATAGTATCAGCATCCGCACTGACAACATTGAATTTGGATTTCGTGATTCACACCTTATGCACGGGAACGGCTTCATCGGGACAACAGAAAAACAGTTAACAACATTTATTGGCTTTAACAATGAATTCAAACTGGGACACACAACGCTGTTCCAAAACGCATCTGTCGGATTTACAAAGCCAACGCCAACCTCAGAATCCATGATTGAAGGATTTTCACATCTCTCCACCGCATCTGTCAAATTTGGTGTAAAATTCGACAATTTCAGTGTATCAATTGGCACACCCGAAACAATTATTAACGGCAACATGTACCTGAACACACCAACCGGACGTCAAGCTAATGGCCAATACACATACGCGAAACACAAAATCAACCTGGCAGACACACCATCCATTGAATACAGCACATCTTACAAATTTATAACTGCCGGCTTTGTTGACAATCCATACGGCCAGAATGAAATATACGCCCTGGTGCGTGGCAAAATAAATTTTTAATCAAATCACAATAAAAACACCTTGCATTTTTGCATCTTTATTGGTCAAATCAGTCATAGATGAATAAAACAAAAAAAGGAAGTGACATGGCAGGAAGTATCAATAAAGTCATATTGGTCGGCAACATCGGCCAAGAACCCCAGGTTCGCACAATGGGCAGTGGCCAAAAAGTGGTCAGTTTTTCATTAGCAACATCTGACAGATGGCGCGACCGCGCAACAGGCGAACAAAAAGAACAAACCGAATGGCATCGCGTCGTAATATTCAATCCAAACTTGGTTGACGTTGCCGAACGCATGCTTCAGAAAGGGACAAAATTATATCTAGAAGGTTCCCTGCGCACACGCAAATGGCAAAACCAAAGTGGTGCCGACGTGTTTACAACCGAAGTTATCCTGAATCCTTTCAGTGGTCAAATGGTTATTCTGTCAGGTGCAAAATCAATGGATGGTGCCGGTTCTGAATATACTGCCGCCGCCCCAGCATCCGCCCCACGCGAAGAAATTTCTGTGGCCGACATAGGCGACGATATCCCATTTTAAAAAATCCCCCGATTGGGGGATTTTTTTTATAACTGAATATACAACGACGGATTCTTTTCTAACTGCTTAATTCCATCATCCAAAATTTTACGATATTCCATAAATTTCTTTTTATCATCCTTGCCCAAATTACTAATCGCAGGCAATTTAACTGTCATTGGATTCACATGAACACCATCCTTGATAATTTCATAGTGCAAATGCGGCCCTGTTGAATAACCGGTCGACCCAACATATCCAATTGTCTGCCCTTGGCGCACAGTTGTACCAACATTTACCCCTTTGGCAAATTTTGACATATGCGCATACAACGTTTCAAACGAACCGTTATGACGTATCTTAACAAAATTTCCATGTCCGCGGTTAAAGCTGCGTGCGATAACACGCCCTGCCCCAGCGGCCGGAATCGGCGTTCCTGTTGATGCCCGGAAATCAACACCTTTGTGCGCGCGGGTATACCCCAGCACCGGATGCTTACGATTACGTGAAAACTTACTGGTAATCTTGGCATTATTAATTGGTGTACGTTTCAGTGATTTAATCGCCCCATTACCATTTTCATCATAATACCCCGTTGTTCCATCTGATTTTCTGAAACGATACATCTTCACATTGCCACGCAGTGCCTCAAACGACACAGCCAAGACCTGTCCATTATCAATTTTTTGTCCATCTGCAAAATTTTCTTCATACAGCACAGAAAACTTCTGTCCGGCGCGCACATCGCGTTCAAAATCCATTTCAAACGCCAACAAATCATACACATCTATCAATACCCCGGCCGGAATTCCTGCACGTTGTCCTGCCAAATAGAAACTGTCTCCGTCTAAAATCTCGCCCGATTTATAAACAGCACGAATATCACGTTCAATATCAGTGGTTTTGCAATCCCAGCCCCCCGTTTCGTTACACGTCAATTCAACCTGGCGCCATGGCGACGGAATAACAATAATCTTAGAAACCGGTGCTTCGTCATTCGCGCGCACAAATTCTAATTTATCCCTGTCGGCACGCAGGGTAGAAATTTCCGCATCCGACTTTAACACCTTGGCAATAGCATTCACATCATTATGATTCAACCCCTGGTCTAATAACAACTTAGACAGCGTATCACCTGACGCCACCATAACCACAGATTTGCATTCATCCAACTGGGCCGCGCGCATCTGGGCCGGCGTACGTTTTGTCGCGACCAAGAATATTGCAACCAAACTCAACAACACTGCCAACACCATCACCAGGCGTGTCAGGTTTGCGGTATTCATAATATTTTTTGCTTTTTTCATGGCACAGATTATAATGGCAACATGACAATAAATCAAGCCTTCACAATTTTACAAAATGCCGGTGGCATACGTGCAGCACGTATTATCACAGAAAATACTAAGAAATTTTCCAGATTTTCTGTATGGCGCATGGCAAAAAAATTACGTCGTGGCGTACCCGTGGCCAAGATAATCGGGCAAAAATGGTTTTATGGTATGCGCTTTTATACTAACAAACACACACTGGATCCACGCCCAGACACAGAAACCCTGGTATCCGCAGTCATATCAGATATCCCGACCGACACACGGGTGCGAATACTGGACCTAGGGACAGGTACTGGATGCATAATATGCGCATTGGCAAAAAATATTTTTGGCGCATCTGGCATCGCAATTGATAAATCGTGGCGCGCCCTGCGTGTTGCGCGCCAGAATATACGCGCACATCATTTACACAAAAAAATAAAAACGATTCGCGCATCTTTTGACCACGCACATAAATTCGGTGAAAAATTCGATATAATTGTATCTAATCCGCCCTATATCGCAATTGACGACACACGTGTAAATGACGGCGCATTGCACGACCCAAAGATTGCGCTGTATGCGGCAAACAATGGACTGGCGGCATATAAATCAATTGCAAAAAATGCAAAAGAATGGATAAAAAACGACGGCAAACTGTACCTAGAAATCGGCATTGACCAAGGCACAGACATAAAAAGTATATTTATAACCAACGGTTGGAATCTGCAACGTACCGAATGTGACCTTGCTGGAATTGAACGCGTACTGGTATTTACATTGGCACAATCATGAAACAATTAACAGACACAGATATTGAACAAATGATTGACGCAAACTTTGCGCCCAACGACACACTGACACGCCGTGCAGTTCGTTCTGAATTACAATTATCGCGTCGAATACCACATACACCACACACTCCCCCCGCACACGCAACATTGGATTTACATCAATTAACCGAAGAACAAGCCTGGTCGGCTATCATGTCCCTGGCCCAATCGGGCACACGCACAGCAAACATTATTACCGGTGCCAGCGGCATCTTAAAAATAAAATTTCACCAATGGGCACGCGACAGCATTCTCAGCCCATATATCATATCATTTAAACCGATAAACAATGGCAGCTTTGCCGTCAGATTCAGGAAACAAGACCAAATTTCACCGTCCCAAAAACTGTGATGGATTTATATAATCCCCATTCTTTTTTATCGCATAATGCAGATGCGGTCCCGTACTGCGCCCTGTATTACCAGATTTTGCGACCAGGCACCCTGCATTGACCACACTACCCGCTTTTATGATTATATTATTCAGATGACAATAAACTGTTTCAAAACCATCACTATGCGTGATTCGCAACCCATTTCCACATGTGCTGTCTGTCCAAACTCGTGCCACCTGGCCAGACGCAGGCGAAAAGACATTTGTCCCAGTCGGCACCGCCAAATCCACCCCACGATGTACAGAACGCTTACCTGTCACAGGATGAATCCTTTCACCAAATGGTGACGAAATTCGTGGTCTGCCCGTCACAGGCTCCCCCAATGGGACCGATTGCCCAGAACGAATCTCAGGCTGCCTTGGGTCGCATTGTGGCGGAACCACCTGTGCGACAGGGACAAACGCAGCATTCCCCTGTACCTGATTTGTTGCAATATAATTTTGTGTTGGTCGCCACGTATCACCCGCCACGGGAACATCTGGCAGCACAGGTTGCCCTGTCACCCCACCTGGCTGTAAGGTTCCAACGTTATTTAATTCCGATATCGCCTGTTGCGTTTTCTGTTCTGCATAAGCCAATTCTTCTTCGATGGTCATATTTTTATAGGCGCACCCACTAATACATCGTCCAGACGCATCATATTCCCCTTCCCACGGTTCATAACCTTCGGTCAAAACCGCCATCCGATTTGTAAACGATAAATCATTAAAAGTTTTCGGAAAATTTTGCACCGATAGCAAACTTTTCGCCGCACGCACCATCGCACCATCTGGCGCCGCGAAAACAGAAGTTGAACAAAGGCACAGAAAAAATCCCCCTATAAATCTCATGCACACAATTATATCATAAATAAAAGGAAAAAAACACTAACTTTCCACACTTGCATTCATTCAAAATTTTTTGCTAATAATAGCCCAAAGGGTAATTTCACAATGGCACAAATCAAAACAGTTTACGACCATATACACAGCAATAATATCAAGACCGCATTACTGGTACTGTTGTTTCCTTTGATATTTATTGGTCTGGTATTTTTATTTACATGGCTGGTATCACCAATTGAATCTGCAATTAAAACAACAATTGCCGTGGCCACGCCAATAATTATCGTATGTTTTGTATGGATGCTGATATCATGGGCATTTGGCGATTCTATGATGCTGGGCGCGGCACACGCACATGAAATATCTCCTGACAACAGCGAACATCGCGAAATATATCGTATGGTTGAAAATATTGCCCTGGCGGCGGGCCTGCCAACACCACGGGTATATATTATAAATGACAATTCACTAAACGCCTTTGCCACGGGGCGCACACATAACACGAAATCCAGGCGCATTGGCATCTGCCCTGAAAAAATCAGCACCAGTTCACGTGTTGAATGCCTGGACAAGGTAAAATCAATGTCATCTGCCTGTATTGCTAATCCATCTGCGCCGCGCGAATTTATTGGCGACCTGATGGCGACACATCCACCAATTGACAAACGTATTGAACGTCTGGAATCAATGAATATTAAATAAAGAAAAGTAAAGGAAAACATAAAATGGCAAACTTGCATTTTCACTATGGCGTAATGAGCAGTTCTAAATCCGCCGCACTGATTATAACTGCACACAATTTCACCAAGAACGGCACAAAAACCGAGGTTATAAAGCCATCGTTCGACACCCGCTTTGGCAATGAAAAGATTGTGTCACGAATTGGTCTATCATGGGATGCGCAGGCGATGCCAAATCTGGACACATACACACCATCAGCAGACACACGCATCGTTTTGGTTGATGAAGTTCAGTTTTTCACGCCATCTGACATAGACAAACTGGTACACATTGCCGACACTCAGGGCAAGATTGTAATGTGTTATGGTCTGATGACGGACAGCAATGAAAAGATATTCCCTGCGTCTCAAAGATTGATTGAAGTTGGTGCAAAATTACATCGTATGGAATCCAACTGTCAAATTAATGGCTGTATGAAGATGGCAACGCATCACTTGCGTTTTGGCCCTGACGGCAGTGTTATTCACGCTGGCGACCAATTTGCCCTGGGGGACAGCAATTACAAATCCGTCTGCCGCATGCATTATAACGAGCTGTACCACGCCCTGAAACAAAAGCATCGATAAAATACAATTTTTCCTTGCATTTCAAATAAAATGGTATAAAATAACAAATCGTTGCATCCATAGCTTAACTGGATAAAGCATCTGACTACGGATCAGAAGACTGAGGGTTCGAATCCTTCTGGATGCGCCACGAATTCAAAACCGACCTTTTGGTCGGTTTTTAATTTGTGCTGCTCATCCCGGGATTTGAACCCGACCAGAGGGTTCGACCCGATAGTTGGTGAGAACAAGTGTCAACGAAGTTCGAACCTTACGCGGGAAAAAGGGGCCCATCACGCCAGTGATGGGAATTAAACAATCCTTCTGGATGCGCCAGAATTAATAGAAAATACACACCTTGTGTAGTATTTTTTTAAACTACGTGCAACGTGAACATTCACCCCCAAGGAGACAAGTCATCCGCCAAATTCAACTCGCAATTATCACCAGACGAATTATTCCCCCAGATGATAAACCGCATCATTATATCTGACATTTATTGTCCCCGATTGACTGCCCAACACCATATCGGCATAACACACCGTATCATTATACCGCACACAATAACTAAACTGTTTTTTATCTACCCCAAAAAACGAGAGATTTTTTGGTTTATTCTTCTGTGACTATCACTTCCTCGACAGTTTCTTCTTCTGTTTCCGCTGCCATGACATACCCACGCGACTGCATTTTTCCCATCGCGATAACCATTCCCATGGCGCGCTGCAGTTGATAATCGCGCGCATCTTTTTCTTCATCAGTCAACTCTTCAAAAGGTGTTTCATCATCAGAATCCGAATCGTCTGCATCCGATTTCTTTTTATCCTTTTTCCTGGACTTGTCATTTTTCAGCGAATTTTTAAAAGACGCCTCAGAATACATACTTTCTTTCTTTTCTATTACCTCTACCTTGGACTGCAGTACTTCTACATCTGGTGTAATACCTTCGTTCTGAATTGAACGTCCTGATGGGGTATAGTAACGCGCAATCGTGATATGAATTGCCGTTCCATCGCCCAACGGTTTTTGTTGTTGTACACTGCCCTTGCCAAAAGATTGCGATCCCATAACAATTCCGCGGCCATTATCCTGCAATGCCCCCGCCACAATTTCAGACGCCGATGCCGAGCCATGATTAATCAGAACCACAACAGGTTTTCCGTTGGCTAAATCACCTGGCGTAGCAAACACACGCTCAATATCAGATTTTTTCTTACCGCGCGTTGAAACAATTTCACCTGCATCCAAGAACGCATCAGACACATCTATCGCAGCGGTCAAATACCCCCCCGGATTATTACGCACATCCAAGACATAACCAATGACGCCACTTTTTTCCAATTTTTCCAAGGCTTTTTTCAAATCACGTGCCGTCGTTGCGCCAAAATCAGAAATACGAACATATCCAATTTTTGGTGTTTCTTTATCTTCTGGATCAGCACCCGCCAACATTTTTTCAGACGATTTGACCGATTCCACCTTGATAATTGCCCGTTTCAGATTCAGCGTCTTAGATTCACCATCATCTGACACAATTGTTAATTTCACCTTGGTTCCTGGGCGCCCCTTCATCTTTTTCACAGCCTGATTCAACGTTAAATCAAACACCTGTTCTCCATCAATATGCGTGATATAGTCACCTGCCTTAATCCCTGCCCGTGCCGCCGGTGTATCATCGATTGGCGAAATAACCCGTACCGCGCCACGGTCACTGGTAATCTGAATCCCCAGTCCGCCAAATTCACCGTGCGATTTATCACTAAATTCCTTAAAATCATCAGCCGACAAATACGAAGAATGCGGATCCAGCGCCCCCAGCATACCATTCATTGCAGCTTCCAGCATCTTTTTTTCATCTGCCTCTTCAACAAAGTTTTCCCGCGCCACCTCAAAAACCAGGGCTAATTTTTTCAATTCTTCGTAAATCTGAGAATCCGTTAAATGCACAACCGGCTCTTCCTTTTTCTTTTTTGGCGCTGCATCAACCAGCACAGGCGCAAATATCATTGATAATACTAATAAATATTTTAACATAAACTACCCCTTAACTATTGCAAAACACAGCATAAAACAAATCAAGCGCACATTTCAACACGATTTTTAACAAAAGAACAAAAAACAACACAAAATATTGACAAATTACATTTACAGTACTATATTAATACAAAACAACAATTATGTCAAAGGAGAATCCTATGACCAAAAAAGACACATACGACATAAAACGCGACATTGAACACAAGCGCGAACTTATCACAAACACAATGCACAGACACGCAAAGCATCTGGATGATGTCGCATGGGTAAAAAGCACGTTTATCAAAGAAACATTAGTTTTAAATCAATGCGACGATCATGCAATACGTCACGAAACCAGCAGTGAAAGCATACATAACATTGGCACCACCTGGGACATGATTGTATCTCGAACAAATATAACTAACTTTACACTAGGCAATGTGATTGACCTGCACTGCAAATTAAGTGCCGATACCGACGTTGTACCTGGTGCTTTTCGCACAACATGCGTATATAATCTGCAACAAATCATCCCTGCCGACCCCAGTCCCGAAGTCACACGACAGAAAATTGACGATATAATTTATCGCCTGAACAGCGGCAAGAAAAGTATTTTGCAACGCGCATTCGATGCACACTATGAATTAATCGTCCTGCAACCATTCAAGGACTTTAATAAACGCACCGCCCGCATGCTAATGAATTGGTTTTTAATTAATCGCGGCTACCGTCCGATTGCATTCAACCACGCCAGCGACAATCATGAATACACCGCGGCACTGCGCGCAGCCCTAAAAGGCGATAAAAAAACATACTATAACTATATGTATAAATGCATGTCCAGGACGCAAAACCTGTTTCTGGAGAAACTAAAGGCAAACTATGGCAGATAAATTAAAGAATCTTATCCACGGTCGCGAAACATATATCGCAGATTTTGGGGCAGACTTTGTTATGAAACGCCCCCTGCCAACGCTAGGTGACGATGCACGCCAAAAATGGCTGGCCAAACAACATCGCACCCAGGAAGTAATTGATGAAATCTATAACGTTGGCAATCCACGCTATAACATTCCACGCATGCGCTTCATCAAGGACGACGAATTCCAATTACTGGAAGAACGCGCCCACGGTCAACCATTAACCCACGAACTGTTCGCCACGGTTTCGCGCCGTCAACGTTATGAAATCATTGACGGGATTGCTGCATTTTTGGTTGACATGAACGAATTAAAACCAATTCAGCCACTGCAAAAACATAAAATTGCATCTGAATTAAAATTCAATCGTCTGGATAACTTTGTCACAAACAAAATGCAGAAATGGTTTACTGCTGCCGAAGTAAACACTATGTCTGCGATTCGCGACCGTATTGGCACATTTGAATACGAAACACGTCCTGCGTGGTCGCACTGCGATTTGAACCCTGGCAATGTAATATACGATCCAGAAACCAGCACCCTGTCATTTATCGACTTTGCCGAAGCAAACTATCGTTTCATTTATCGTGACATATTTGCCCCATTGCAAATTGAATTAAATATTTTCAGGCCCGTATATGAAACGTACTGCAAACTGCACAACAATTCAGAATATACGATGCCCAGCATACAGAACCCAAATCTGCGTGAAATAATGAAATATCGCTTGATGGTCGCATTGCTGAAACGTTTTATCAAGGCATCCGACGACCTGCGCACCAATCCAACATCTCAAAAAAGCCTAGAAAACAATGAAAACAAAGTCATGTTTATGCGCGAACAAATATCACACATGCTTAAACTGGAACATCAATTTTCCAAATAAGAAACGGGGCACGCCCCGTTTTTTTCTTACATAACAAAATCTTCACCCAGATAAACCTTCTTTACCATTTCATCCTGGACGATTTCGGATGTTGTTCCATGCTTCAAGATTTTTCCATCATGCAAAACATAACTGCGATCTGTAATTCCCAATGTTTCACGCACATTATGGTCTGTGATAATAACACCCAATCCCCGATTTTTTAATTGCGACACCAAACTGCGAATTTCATTAACCGCGATTGGATCAATACCCGCGAACGGCTCATCCAGCAAGATAAACTTTGGGTCATTGGCCAACGCGCGGGCGATTTCGACACGCCTGCGTTCCCCACCCGACAGCGCAGTTGCCGGACTGTTACGCAAACTGGCGATTGAAAATTCTTCCAACAGGGAATCCAGTTTCTTTTTACGTTTCATTTTATCTGGTTCAACCACATCAAGAATCGCCATAATATTCTGCTCGACCGTCAACCCACGAAAGACACTGTTTTCCTGGGGCAAATAACCGATATGCAGACGCGCCCGCTGATAGAATGGCAGATGCGTAATATCCTGGGAATTCAGGAATATCTGCCCTCCTGTTGCCGCCAACTGCCCCGTGATACAGTAAAACGCGGTCGTCTTGCCTGCGCCATTTGGGCCCAACAGGCCGACCGATTCGCCCTGTCGCGCTTCCAGTGATACATCTTTGATAACCATACGTTTTCCGTATGTTTTTGACAAATGCTGAACACGTAATATTGATTGTTTCATAACTTAATCACCAATTCATCCGTCCGCAGTTTATCACCATTACTGGAATCCACGCGAACATTGCCCATCAATGTTATTGTTTTATTTCTGCGATTATATTGCCCCTGATTTGCAACAATATTATCTGTGACCTTAACCCCGCCCATCATGCGACTGACAGTACCAGATACACCGTCCATAAACACGATATCCGGATTATCATATTCCTGGTATCCTGTTTTTGCGCGCAGTTTAAACGGTTCACCATTTTTATCTGTACCAACGAACGCGGCCTCAAACATTTTAAACTGATTTGTAACGATATCAGCCATATTAATTACTGATATTGGCGTCCATAACAACTGTTTAGTAAATAATGCACCCGCAACCAGGGCCGCGACCATCACCAACCCCCAGCCGGTAAAGAAGAATTGCCACAAACGCTTCAGTCGTTTATGTTTAGTCAATATAATAAAATTTCGTTTATCTTTATGCACACCCCCACTTTAGCGCGCAAATATCAAAAATGCAATTTTTATATTCAACACCAAATATTTTTGTGCTATAATTATTCCCAAGAGAGATGAAGAAAAGAATTCTGCTGTTGACTGGACTTGCATGCATGACACAATTTGTGCCAGCGGATGCCATTACAATAAAAAAGGCTGCGACAGTCACCCCCCAGCAAAATGATACCAAGGCCACCGGTGCAAACCTGTTACCCACGGTAATTAATCTGGTATCTGGGATTAAAGATATCACGAACCGGCAAAAAACATTAACCAGCGAATGCATCCCTTCGTCCCAGGAAATTGAATTTGTAAATCGAATTTTCAAAGAATGGATAAAAACTGGTGCCGCGACAATATCAGATGTCGAAAGCGCATTGGGCAACATTCAAAAATGTCAAACCGCGACTGGCGGATATCAAACATCTGTACAAATTGCGGCCGCAACCAACGAAGATTCACTGATATGCTATGACTACTTTGATGATTCTGGCGATAAAAACATGATTTGGCACGAATACCCACGCGCACAAAAGGCATACTATTGCACCGACGACCCCAGCAGTCCATCATGCGCCGAAAAAAACCGCGAGTATGTAACAAACATGTACGACCTGTTTAACCTGGTAGATTTTTCGGAACAAGATTATACAATTGACGAAGCCAAAATGGCCGGCACACTAATTGCCAAGATTGAAAACTGTTCCTACTCGAAATTAAATGCGCGCAAACGTGCAATGTGGAGTGAATTCTTGGTTAATTCAATTGGTAATCTGGGTCAAAAAACCAACACATCACAAATAATGCAAATGGTCCAAGGATCCGCCAACAGCGGCGCCGGTGGCGCATTAAAATCGCTGGGCGGCAACCTGGGGCAATTCCTGCAATAATCCAGAAAACATTCTATATCCGATCCTGGAATAAAATTTATATTTTACAACATAAAAAATCGGGACACGCCCGTTTTTTTCCCTTTGAACGATACAAATTATTCGTCTGTCGAATATGTCCGGCCATTAAATCTATAGTCTTCCCTAGAACACATAATATTAATTATGCCCGAACTGCCAAATACAAGATTAGAATTACAGCTGCTTGAGCCATACCCATCACACGAAATCAGACCGAACCCGGTACCACCGCTACCCCCCCGTTGGCAAAGGAACACAAATATTATCTGGCAGCCCAGTTTCCCACACATAGCTAAAACATTTAATAAAATAAGTCTTGCCATCCACACTAAAATACGCCAGGCCGGCATCACCACTAAGCGCCCCGCACCACCAGCGGCAAACTGCATTGGCTGTTTCAACTGCATACTTGTTCACCGTAAACCCATCATCACACCTATATATACAGGCAGTATCCGTCGTCTCAACACGAGAATTCGGACGCTCGCGACACGACAACGCCCGGCTATAATCAGCGCTAAAAGTCATTCCTTTCGGTACACTCAGTGAAAAGTATCCACCTGATGTAACAAGTTGTCGCATCCGAATTACCTGAAATGCTGAATATCCCAATCGCAAACAGCGACGCAACCACCCGCGAACACAAACGTTTAAATTTAAAGCTATTCCCTTCCTATTTTATCTCATTAAATACAAACGCCATAAAAAAAAAATCGCGCAGTACAGCCTGCGCGACAAAATCCCTAAGATATCTATTTTTTATTTATCATCAAGCCCATCAAATCGAATATTACGTTTCAAAAAAACCTCGGTCAAATTAATCGCCTCTGCCCCTTTTTTAAACGCATGCGCACGCATCCCCTGTTCCAGGTTCTGTGTACCTATTCTCAAATCTTTTACCATATCAGTCATTTCAAATGCCCTTTATCAAACATCTCTCTGACGACAGTCAATATATACAACAAAAAACTTTTTGTCAAGTATTTTGCACAAATATTTTACTGCTCGCACCCGAATTCACCACATTCGCCGAACACAACCTCTTCTACCTGAATCTCCATCGGGACAGGCTTTGGTTGTTCTGTATAGTGAATTTCCTTAACCACGCGCACGCGGCGATTCGCTGCGTTTGCCGTATTATCTGGGGTTGGGACCGCCAAATCTTCTTCGCCTGCAGACACCGCGACAATCTGACTGGCTGGGATACCATACTGAATCAGCATCTTCTGCACCGCTTCGGCACGACGTCCACCCAATGCATAATTATAATTACTGGTTCCCATTGTATCTGTGTGCCCAACAACCGAAACCTTGATATTTTTGTTTTCTTGGGTTGCCGTCGCCAATTTTTTTATCAGTTCCTGATATTCCGGCTTTATCGTCGCCTTATTAAAATCAAAGCGAACCTCAAACACTTCTTCCATAACATGCTGTGTTGGTTCTAATGGAATCTGCTGAACTTTAATCATTGTTTTTTCGCCCTGAGCGGCCTGAATCATATCCAAACGCGCGTTAATCGCACGCAGTTCTTCACGCATTGCCATCATCATATTGACAAATTCTTCACGCGACACCAATTCATCACCAATCATCGGAATTTCCTGAACAGGCGCCTGATCCACTGTCTCCGGTTCCTGTTCCTGAATCACAACAGGTTGCACATCTGGCACAGTTGCACTTAAACTGTTATTACTGTTATTAACACTGTTATCGGCCTGGCTTTTTGTAAAGGATTTATCCCCACCATAAATATTTTGATTAAATACGATTGGTTGCATTGGCTCAACCGGCACAGGGTTAATCAAATGTTCTGGCACATTAACATTATTGACAATAATAACACCTTCACGGTTTTTCACGCCTTTATTCATAGATTTCAACGAACGCGTTTCTGGGTAATATTCGCCTGCGCTGCGTTTTGTTGCCTCAACAACCGTCTGGCCATCTTCTGAAACAAATTGTTCCACAACCGTCTCTGTGATTTCCGCACTTGTACTTTTCACGACCTGCCCTTTATCACATTCGCGCAGGACATCCATCGTCTTTAAAAATCTGTCACGACACTGTTGCGCTGTTGCAACCTGACCACTGGCACTTGCCGATAACCAGCAATCAAACTTTGCCTGGGCTTCGGCGGCAATTTCTGGATTCAAATAAGAAGCGTCATTTTTTAACTGATCCATCAGCTCGTTATACGCAGCCTGCAATTCAAATGCTTCCTGTTCATTTTCAATCGGCCAATTATCCATGGATTCTGGGAACGGCACTTCGCCACTGAATGCAGCGACCGCCTTGTTCGCGAACAGTTCGCCCATATCTGCATATCCACTGGTACGTGCATTATATATCGCATAAGAACGATAATTCATCGCCAATTGATTCAAAAAGGAATCCTGGTGTGGGGCGGAATAAACATCCAACGATTCCACATAGTCAACGGTTGGCGTCACAACCGCACCATCATATTGCATCATATTGTCATTCTGACGCGCACAAGCCGCCACCATAACAACACCCGCCACCATCAGAATACGTGAAATAACCCATGTTGCCACACAAGATTTACTTTTCATTTGAAATTCCCTTCTTTCTTATAATCCTTGTTATTATACGATTTTTCACAAAATTAGTAAAGCAGAAAAACATCAAACAAATCAATTGCAATGTATAACATTTTTCTAATATACTAAAACATATCAACACAGAGAGAAAAGAACAATGAAACAGTTCGTTATTGCATTATTCAGCATATTTTTGACCACAACTACACATGCCGCACAAATTGCAAACGTAGAATATATCCACAATGCAATTCAGAAAAAATGGGACATTACCATTCCATATAATACCCAGCTAACAGATCCACGCGTTGCCGCCAACATGAAATACCTGTTGACTGCCGTTGATCGCGCAAATAAAATTTTAAACAAAAAAAACACAACTGAATATGGCGACAGTGAATACGCCACAACTGCTGCCGCAGATACAGACGCAACAAACAACGCCATAGATAAGCTGATAAAAATCCAAGAACCTGGCTTTAAAATCCAAACTGCAGAAACGTCATACTTTGAATTCAAGATATCCGCCGCAGGCGACTTTACAATTGATTGGGGCGACGGCGAAATAGAAAACATTTCAAAATCGGACACCGACAACACCACGTATTATCATTATTATTCAGCAACAATACCATATACAATCAAGATTAATGGCAAAGCCACCGCATACAGCGACAACGAAACCATTGCAGCAGTCAGTTTTTCCCCAACAGATTATAATTATTACAACATAATAACTGGAATATCTGGCAATTTAGGCGAAATTTTCCCAACATTAAGTGATGGTTCACAACCACGATTTTATGAAACATTCTATAACTGCAAATCGATTCCATCAATTCCACGAAATTTATTCAGTGGCATCAACGGTGCCCCCGTCAGTTATATGTTTTATAACACATTTAAAAATTGCAAAGCAATAACATCAGCAATTCCTGGCCAATTATTTTCTGGCATACGTGGCGCACCCGCCCCACATATGTTTAACGGCACATTTGATGGGTGCAACGGCATTACCGACCCAATACCATCCGGATTATTTTCCGGCATTAACGGCGCGCCACAACCTTACATGTACGCAAATACTTTTAACGGTCTAACAAACTTAACGGGTTCAATTCCAAATAAATTATTCGGCAAACTGACAGGCGAACCTGCCGAATACATGTTCTATCGTACATTTAACAATGACCGTAAAATGACTGGCGCTATCCCAAACGACCTGTTCTCAGACCTCTATGGCAATCCTGCCCCGCACATGTTTGACTCAACGTTCTACGATTGTCGCCTGCTATCAGAAATTCCCGGCAATCTGTTCGCGAACATAACAGGCGAACCAGCAGAAGCCATGTTTATGTACACTTTTCATCAAAATTATGGCATCACAAAAATTCCAAACGGTTTATTTGCCAACATTACTGGCGCCCCTGCCACAAATATGTTTGCATACACATTCAATAAAAACACTGGCATAACCGAAATTCCTGGTGACCTGTTTGCCGGCATCAACGGGCCTGCAGCCGAAAAAATGTTTTACTACACATTCAGCAACTGCTCAGCATTAAACACAATCCCAGGAAATCTGTTTGCTGGGATTTATGGCCCACCCGCGCCATGGATGTTCGAACGCACATTCGCCAGCACCGGAATCACGTCAATCCCTGCAGAACTGTTTGCAACAATCAGTGGTACGCCAGCGCGCGCAATGTTCAGCAGCACATTTTCAACATGCAAAAAACTAACATCGATACCTGAAAACTTATTCGGCAACATTTATGGTACACCTGCCCAGCAAATGTTCAATGGCACATTCCAAAACTGTACTGCACTAACCAGCGTTGGCGAAAAATTGTTTGGAAAAATATCGGGCGCACTCGATTCGTATTCCTTCGCAGACACCTTTAATGGCTGCAAAGCCTTAACCGGCTATTCGCCCAAGGCATTAACTGATGACGGCTACAAATTCCTGTACGAAATTTGGCCAAACGCCACCACCGCCCAGGCAAACAACACATTTGCTGGCGACACACTGCTGACTGACTATGCAACAATGCCAACAGTATGGAAATAAAGCAAAATACAAAAAAAAAAACGCCCAAACGGGCGTTTTTTTTACCCAACAGTTAAATCCTTGCCTTTGACATCTACATACACCGTACTGCCTTCTCCGATTGAACCGGTCAGGATTAAATCTGCAATCTTGTCTTCGACTGCCGACACAATCAGTCGCTTTAACGGACGTGCACCAAATACGGCATCATATCCATTATCACCCAGCCACTTAATTGCCTTGTCTGTAATATTCATATCAATCCGGCGTTCATTCAAGCGCTTTTGCAAACCGCCCAATTGAATCTTAACGATTCCGGCCATCACATCCTTGCCCAACGGGTTAAAGAATACAATTTCATCGATACGATTGACGAATTCTGGCCTGAAATTCTTCTTTACCGCATCCATATCTGGCAAATTGCTGGTCATGATGATAATCGTGTTTGTAAAGTTCACCACATGCCCCTGACCATCGGTCAAACGCCCATCATCCAATATCTGCAAGAAAACATTAAAGACATCTGGATTCGCCTTTTCAATTTCATCGAACAGCAACACCTGATACGGTCTGCGACGAACACTTTCCGTTAGCACCCCACCCTGTTCATATCCAACATACCCCGGGGGACTGCCAATCAGTCTCGACACAGAATGCGGTTCCATATATTCACTCATATCAATTCTGGTCATGGCCGCATCATCATTAAACAGATATTCTGCCAACGCCTTGGCCACCTCGGTCTTGCCCACACCTGTTGGCCCCAGGAACATAAAACTGCCCATTGGTCTGCGCGGATCAGACAACCCCGCACGACTGCGACGAATCGCACGCGCAATTACCCCCAATGCATGATCCTGACCGACGACACGCTTACGTAATTCATCTTCTATATTCATCAATTTTGACTGTTCTTCGGCATTTAATCTGTCCGCAGGAACACCGGTCCATTTGCTAACAACTGCGGCAATATGTTCCGGCAGCACAGTTTTATATTCACGCGCATCTGCATTCATCTTGGCAATTTTCTCCTCCAGCTCTGGAATCTTGCCATACTGCAACGCCGATGCTTTTTCATAGTCTCCATTTCGCATTGCGGTTGCGACTTCTGCCTTGGCCACATCTAATGCCGCCATCGCATCAGACAGCCCACGCATTTTCTGTTGTTCCGCCTGCCAATCTGCAGTCAGTGCTTTTGATTCTGCCTCAACCCCGGCGATAATATTTTCTAAATCCTTCAGTCGTTTTTTTGATTCTTCGTCTTTTTCCTTTTTCAACGCCTGCTGTTCAATTTTCAGTTGCATCAAATGTCTGTCCACTTCATCCAACCTGTCTGGCTTTGACGCAATCTCTATCCTGACACGTGCAGCTGCCTCATCAATCAGGTCAATCGCCTTGTCCGGCAAAAATCTGTCTGTGATATACCGATTCGACAGCTTTACCGCCGACACCAGCGCAGCATCTGCAATTCGCACCCCATGATGTCCTTCGTATTTTTCTTTCAGCCCACGCAAAATTGAAATTGTATCATCAACTGTCGGCTCATCAACATAGACCGGCTGGAAACGACGCGCCAATGCCGGGTCTTTTTCAATATATTGACGATATTCATCCAGCGTTGTCGCCCCCAAACAGTGCAATTCACCACGCGCCAACATTGGCTTTAATAGGTTTGCCGCATCCATACTACCTTCACCCTTGCCTGCACCAACCAGGGTATGCAATTCATCAATAAACAGAATAATTTTACCATCTGATTCCTTGACCGCTTTCAGAATAGCTTTCAAGCGCCCCTCAAACTGTCCACGGAACGATGCCCCCGCCATCAGCGCCCCCATATCCAGGCTCAACAACTGTTTTTTCAGCAGATTTTCCGGCACATCGCCCGATATTATGCGATTCGCCAACCCCTCAACAATTGCTGTCTTACCGACACCCGGATTACCAATCAGAACCGGATTGTTTTTTGTACGACGACTTAGCACCTGGATTGCACGACGAATTTCTTCATCACGCCCAATCACAGGGTCCAGCTTTCCATCTGCCGCCAGTTTTGTAAAATCAGTTGTATATTTCTCAATTGCCTGGGCGGGCGTTTCCTGCAAATCATCTGGATTCATCAAATAACTCCTTGTGTTCTTGTTATCCCATATATAGTGCCACAAAACCGCCTTTCAAGACACAGGAACGAATCCCCCCACCCACTTGCGCAGAGATACTTTTTGTTTTATCATCAGAAAAAAGGATGGATTATGTCAGAATTTAGCTCACACGACATTCAGCAGATAACAAAACACGGCTTAACCCTTGAAACTGTTACCCGGCAAATACACAACTTTGAAACTGGTTTTCCACCCGCAGATATCATATCTGCCGCCACGATAAACAATGGCGTACTGCCGATGCTGGACGAATCGGCCGCCGAATACTATATGAGTAACTGCAACAAATATAAAATTGTAAAGTTTGTACCTGCCTCTGGCGCAGCGACCCGCATGTTCAAAGACTTATTTGAATACCTGTCAACCGGGCGAATGAACACGACGACCCAAACTGTTGTGGATAACCTGACCGAATTTGCATTTTACGACGATTTAAAGCGATATTTACCTGAAAACGCAACCAATCGCGAAATAATCGAATACCTGGTCACAGACCGCGGTCTTAATTACGGCAACGCCCCCAAGGGATTGATACAATTTCACAAATACGCCACATTCAATCGCACCGCGGTGGCCGAACACCTGGTCGAAGGCGCCCAATACGCCTGTGCAAACGATACCGTCAACCTGCATTTCACAGTGTCTCCTGAACACATATCTGGATTCCAAGAGTTATTTAGCAAAATTGTCCCTGAATACGAATCGCAATTTGGTGTTAAATACAACATATCTATATCAACGCAAAAGCCTGAAACCGACACAATTGCTGTCAACCTGGACAACACCCCATTCCGGAACGACGACGGCACATTACTGTTTCGTCCTGCGGGCCACGGCGCATTGATTGAAAATTTAAATGACATAGATGCAGACATAATCTTTATCAAAAACATTGACAACATCTGCCCTGAACACGCGCGTGTCGATACTATATTTCACAAACGCGCCCTGGCCGGCCTGGCAATAAAAACGCAAAAACAGATTTTTGAATACATCCGCGCAATTGACGGCAATACGGCAAACATGGACGAAATCAAGACATATATAAATGAAACCCTGGGCATACGAACAACCGCGACCGATGACCTGCGTGAAATATTAAATCGCCCATTGCGCGTATGCGGCATTATCAAGAACACCGGCGAACCTGGTGGTGGGCCATTCTGGACACGCGACACAGACGGCCGCATCAGCCTGCAGATTGTTGAACCCGGCCAAATCGCAGATGACAAGAAACACATCCTGCACGACGGCGAATTTTTCAGTCCGACGGACATTGTCTGCATGCCCCGTGACATCAATGGCAAAAAATTCAACCTGAACGCCTTTGTTGACATGACCACAGGATTTATCGCCGACAAATCCAAGAACGGCCGCGCACTTCGCGCGATGGAACGTCCCGGTCTGTGGAATGGTGCGATGGCAAAATGGAACACAATATTTGTTGAAACGCCACTGTCAACCTTTACCCCGGTCAAGGTTATAACCGACCTAATAAAACCAACGCACAAATAAAAGAACAAAAAAATGAAAAGATTGCTTGACTTTCCCTTATTTTTGTTATAAATTTAGCGTCGCTATTAATTAAAGGTTAAGTATTATGCCACGTGTATGTAAAGTTACAGGTAAGAAAACAGAAGTTGGGATGAACGTTTCCCACTCTCATCGTCGTACAAAACGTACATTCTTGCCAAATCTGCAAACATTAAAGTTCCACAGTGATATTTTGGGACGTGATTTTTCACTGCGTATTTCAACTGCCGGCCTGCGCACATTGACCAAGCATGGCGGTCTGGATGCATATGTAACATCGAAACCCGTATCACGTTTGACCAGCGAGATGGCTGCGATTAAAAAAGCCATTGAAAAAAAGGTTGGCAAACCTGCGGCCCCTGCAAAGAAGCCTGCACACAAGGCGAATCGCAGTGCCCGCTTGGTAAAAAAAGTTGAAGCGAAACAGGCTGCTTAAAAACAACGGCTTGTGCTTTGGCCCCGTGGCGGAATTGGTAGACGCGCTTGACTCAAAATCAAGTTCAGCGATGAGTGTCGGTTCGAGTCCGACCAGGGCCACCAGAAATAAAATCCCCCCCTTGGGGATTTTTTTTGCCCTGGGCGGACGAAGAACCGACCGGTTCGGAACGTCAGTTGACGAGAACAAGCCACGCGCCGTTCGAGTCTTACGCAGTGAAAGGGACCCATGGAGTGTAAACGAACATGGGAATATACAGTCCGACCAGGGCCACCAGAAATAAAATCCCCCCCCTTGGGGATTTTTTTTTGCTTTGGGCGGACGAAGAACCGACCGCATCAAATCATTGTGCGATTTTCGATTTGCTGCTGAACATATTCATCTTCGCTGTTATACAACGGCCAATTACCATTTGCCAATTCTTCCATTGACGTCAACGGCTGATTCAAACGCGCACGATACAGCCACAAATTTGACATTACACGTTTAATATAACTGCGTGTTTCATATGCAGGGAAACTTTCTATATATAACAATGGGTCATATGTATAGAACGACTTTTCAAACTTTACCATTGTTCCCATACCTGCATTATATGCCGCCAGCATTTTAATAATACTGTTTTCCACGCGGTCATGCGCCAGTAAATCAACAATATACTGCTGTCCCAGGAACATATTATGTTCCGGATTTGACATATCCATTTGCGATATATCCAGCTTGTTCGCACGCGCAACACGTTTAGCGGTACTAGGCATCAGTTGCATAACACCATTTGCACCGGCCCCTGATTTTGCCGACACGCGAAAGTTACTTTCTTGTTTTGTTATCGCCAACAGCAATGCGCGGTCGATTGACCAACCGCCCAACGGTTCCCAATCTGGTAACGGATACTGTGCCGAATAAATAATATCATCATCAATTTCCAAAATTCCGCGGTCTTTAATTACACTGGCCGATTGGACAGACAGACGCGGCATATTAAATTCCATTGCCACCGAATTAACCGCGTGCAAAACACGGTCTGTCACCTTGGGCGTAACCAGATATTTCAAATATTCTTCGGCCCTGTCTTTGCGTCCAACCTGAATCAGCGCCAGTGCAACCCGACCATATTTCGTATTTGCTAATTCTGCATAATCTTCATCTGTCACCTGATTTTCAAAGAATTCATACTGCGGCTGACGCCCCAACATTGTGGCAGACAACGCCCCATAGAACGCCATCGGATGCGTCGCAGCGATTTGCCAGTATTTTTTTGCCATATCACGTCGGCCCGCCCAATCAGCGGCGCGACCCGCCCAGAATGCGGCCTCGGTCTTGCGCGCATTATTTATCTGTGGCAAATCCAGGATTCTGCTGAAATATTTCTGCGATTCGGCATACTTTTCTTCTTTGAAATACAACAACCCCATCGCCCACAAACCGTATTCAGAATCCGCATCAGACGCAACAAAACCCCATTTTTTTGCCAATTCCATTTCACCATTTGTATAATATATATACGACAATCTGCCCGCCAATCGTCCATAGTCCGATTCGGTCAGATTTTTCTTGAATACTTTATCTTCCAATATCTGTCGTGCAATCTTGGTTGAACCGCTACGAATTGCCCGTTTAAATTCATTAATCTTTTTCCCTGTTGCCCCTGAATACTTTTTCGCGGTCCACGTTTCAGACTGCGCTGTTTCAATTGATTCGGACCCGCTGATAATGCTGGGGGCTCGAGCCTTGCGTACAGTTGCATTTTTTATTTTTGCCAACTTTTCCATACGCGCCGCCCCCGGCATATCGTAATATTTTTCCATCCATGCTGCAATTTCTGCCCCGCGTGTGCGGTACGTATCCGAAATATATCGCTGAAATAAAACCTCATTCATCAGTAATTTATCTGCGATTTGATCTTGGACCTTAATTGCGGTATCAATTCTTTCCCTGTCCTGCAGTGCAAAAATCTGTTCATACAAACTGGCATCAACATCTGTCAAAATCGCAGGCACATCAGCCGCCAACAAATTCAATGGCACGAACAAAGAAACAAAAAATAAGAAAATTTTTTTCATAATATCATAAATCAGAACAATGAATCCTTGGGCAATTTGCAAACGACCGCCCCTTCATCATCTTCTGGAATCTTATCAATAATCTTTTTAAAATCAGAAATCCGTGAAAATTTACGATACACAGATGCAAATCGCACAAATGCAATCGGATCCAAATTCAGCAAAGAATCTGACACCATCTGCCCGACCAACGCACTGGTTACTGCATCATCTGTTGTTTCTGTTTCCAGTCTGCGATGAATTGACGTCACCAATTTTTCAATTTGTTCGTCCCCCACATCCCTGTTTCTGCATGCTAATTTAATACTGCGGCGCAACTTTTCGCGGTCAAACGCCTCTAGCTTTCCGCTATTTTTACGCACCATTAAATCACGCATCTGCACACGTTCAACCGTTGTAAATTTTGCACCACACTGTTCACAGACACGACGACGACGAATAATCGCGTCTTCTATATCTGGGCGTGAATCCGTAACTCTGCTATCCGTAGAATTGCAATATGGACATCTCATAATTATATACGGTAGCAATCAAATCATTTTTTCGCAAGCAAATTTATTTTTTTCAAAAAAAACATTTTTACAAAAAATCAAGCGCTTTATTTGAAAAAGTCTACCCTGCTCTAAATTTTTTAGCATCAAAAATATGATAAAATGTATATCAGCGGAGAAAACAGAGAGATGAACAAATACCTGAACCAAATTTTGCTGGGTGATTGCCTGGAACTGATGCGTGGAATACCAGACGGTTCAGTTGATGCTGTTTTCGCAGACCCACCATATAACCTGCAATTGGGCGCCAAGACCCTGTATCGCCCCGAAGATCAAACAGCCGCACGCGCAGTTCGCGACGAATGGGATTCGTTTGCCTCGAACACAGAATACGATAATTTTACACGCCAATGGCTGACCGAATGCAAGCGCGTGCTGAAACCCAACGGTGCAATGTGGACCATCGGCAGCTATCACAACATATTCCGCGTTGGTTCAATCCTGCAAGATATGGGATTCTGGATTTTGAACGATATTGTTTGGGTAAAGACAAACCCCATGCCAAATTTCCGTGGCACACGCTTTACGAACGCGCACGAAACCTTAATCTGGGCCACACCAACCAAAACTGGAAAATACACATTTAACTATGAAACAATGAAAAAGTTAAATGGCGGCAAACAGATGCGTTCAGATTGGGATTTGAATATCTGCCTGGGCGAAGAACGTATCAAAGGCAATGATGGCAAAAGCCTGCACAACACACAAAAGCCGCTGGATTTATTGCATCGTGTTATTTTAGCGTCGACCAAACCGGGGGATATTATCCTGGATCCATTTATGGGTTCTGGCACAACAGCGGCGGCGGCACGTGAACTGGGGCGCCAGTTTATCGGGATAGAACGCGAAGCCGAATACGTCAACGCTGCACGCGCACGCGTTGCAAATGTAACACCAATTGATTTATCTGATATCGAAGTAACCAAACCAAAGCGCGACGAAATCCGTGTTGCGTTCAAAGAATTAATCCAGGCCGGTCTGTTATACGCAGGCCAAACATTGGTCAGCCCACGTGGCGAACGTGTCATGATAACACACGATGGCATGTTAACCCACCAATTACATGGCAAGGCATCAATACACGTAATGGCCGCCAAAATGCAACGCAGCGTCAGCTTTAACGGATGGGATTATTGGTCTGCGGAAAAACGCGATGGCAGCCTGGTTGCCATTGACGAACTGCGCAAATACATTCGTCAAATTAAATCAGACATGAAGAAAGTCGCATAAAATCAAAACCGGCAAAACGCCGGTTTAAAATTTCTGGTCGGAGTGACGGGGTTCGAACCCACGACCTCTACGTCCCGAACGTAGCGCTCTACCAGGCTGAGCTACACTCCGAAAACTGCCGAGCGATTATGCGACCTTTTACATAAAAAATCAATCGTTAAATTTCATTTTTTATTTGTAATTTGGAATCTGTGCGATATATTTTATTTTGCACAAAACAAAGGAAGAAAGATGTTTGCAACACGTTTCTTGAACAAAGATAGATTCGAAAATTACGATGATTATGTTCAAAATGCCAAACCAAATATTCCTGAAAACTTTAACTTTGCATACGATGTCATAGATGTTATCGCGCACGAAACACCGGATAAAGTTGCGGTTTTATGGATTAATGACAGTGGCGAAAAAAAAGAAATAACATTCAAAATGCTGGCAGAGATGTCAAATTCTGTGGCAAATTTTCTAACAATGCGCGGATTGACACGTGGCGATACGGTATTACTGTTTATGCGTCGCCGATGGGAATATTGGATTTTGATGATAGCAATGCACAAAATGGGGGTCATTCCAATTCCATCAACCAATCAACTAAAGGCCGAAGATATCAAATACCGTCTGAATGCAGCAAACACACACACGGTTATCGCATTTGATGATGGTACAATTGTCACAGAAATAAAAAATGCAATTGGCGATGCAACCGATATTCAATTGATTGACTGTGCCGAAATCGCATCCGCATGTGAAACATACCCAAAAACATTTGAACGCGTGCCAAATGATAACAACGACACCATGGTCGTATACTTCACCAGTGGCACCACAGACATGCCCAAAATGGTTGCGCATAATTTTGCATATCCATTGGGTCATATAAACACGGCTGTATTCTGGCAACAACTGGGTGACAACGACATTCACTTTACACTATCTGAATCTGGTTGGGCAAAATGTTCATGGGGGAAAATGTACGGTCAATGGCTGGCGGGGGCAACAGTATTTGTTTTCGATTTTTCACGCGTGTTTACCGCGCACGATTTATTAACTGCGATATCAGAAAACAAGATTACATCATTCTGCGCACCACCAACGGCATACAAAATGATGATTCACGCAGACATGGCGCATTATGATTTGTCCAGTCTGCGCAAGGCAGAAATCGCCGGCGAAGCATTAAATCCAGAAGTATATGAACGTTTCCTTGATATCACCGGAATTAAACTACGCGAAGGTTTTGGCCAAACAGAAACATGCGTTTTGTTATTTAACAATCAATGGATTGAACCAAAGCCTGGGTCTATGGGAATGCCGGCGGCTGGATGGAATATACAATTACTGGACGAACGCGGTCGTCAGATTACCGAATCGGATACCGTTGGGGAAATTTGCATTTCGTTGAAATCTGGTTGGCCCCTGGGATTATTCAAAGGTTATCATAAAAACGAAAAACTGACTGCGAGCGTATCTCGTGATGGCTATTACCACACAGGCGACGTAGCATATCGCGATTCGGACGGATATTATTGGTTTGTTGGTCGCAACGATGACCTGATAAAAACCAGCGGATATCGCGTCAGCCCATTCGAAGTCGAAAGCGTCCTGTTGGAACACCCATCCGTTCACGAGGTTGCGGTCACTGGCGTTTTAGACGCCGCACGTGGTCAAGCGGTCAAGGCAACAATTGTCCTGAATAAATATTTCCAGGCAACCGACAACCTGACACGTCAATTACAAAATCATGTAAAATCGCGTACTGCACACTATAAATGTCCGCGCGTTATTGAATACGTCGACAGCCTGCCCATGACAATCAGTGGTAAAATCCGTCGCGCCCTGATACGCACACTGGACAGCGCCAAAGAAACAATTGTCGACCCAATAAAAAACACAATCGGACTGGGCGACGACAAAGGCAAAGAAAAAGACAAGCAATAAAAAATAAACGAAAGGCAAAATAAAAACCGGGGCAAAGCCCCGATTTTTTTATTCCAGCGTCACTTTCCAGCCCACAAAGAATCCCGAAGTATCTTCACACGCTGTTTCAACTTTAAACTTTTCACTGTATGCGCGCTTTTCTGTTATTGTTGTAACACCTGTACCAACAACAGTTCCACCTGCACAATTATATGTAACATTATACCAAACCGGATAGCAGTAACCCGACCCCATACCTGTATCTAATGATTCAAAACCATTTGCGGCTTCCGTCAATTCATCACCCTTCAGACCACTAAGCCCCTCGGTCGTTGCATATCCACGGTTGCATTCCCATGCGCAACCTTTCTCTACATAATCACCGACAACACGGACAGATGTCGTTGGCTGTGTTTTATAAGCGCCACCCGTTGCCTCATCTAGGTCAATCGATTTACATGACAGTCCCGCAAAATCCACCTTTTTACATCCCGACAAAGCAGAAGAAGCGGCATTCGCCTGGCTAGTAAAACGAATCAAATATTTCCCAGATTGGCCATCATATGACACCAGGGAGCCATCCTTCTTAGAAACCGCATAACCTTCGTTACATGTATATGTACACAGCGCCTCATTGCTCATTGTATAGGTTGCGTTTGCCACTTCCGTACATTCAGGCACCTCATAACTAGCCGTAAAGGCTAAATGCGAAGGCGTACTCCAGACATACTCGCCATTAGCCTGCAAAAAATCTTCTGTCTCGGCCAATGCCCTTTGCGAAATACTGGCAATTCCAAATGCCGACAAAGACGCCAAAACCCGTGCACACAAATGTTTTAATTTATATGACAACATATTTTCCCTTCCTTTATTTTCTATAACTAACACTTTAACATAAAACAACAAATCAAATCCATATAAAAATAAAAATAAATAAAAAAAATCCGCCATCTGGCGGATTTAATAAACCTAGAAACCGAAAACCATACGTTGTTTTGACTGACGTTTCTTTTCGTTACGAACGGCTTCTTCTTTCAAACGTTTGCGTTTTGTTGTTGGTTTTTCATAACGCTGACGTTCCTTCATTTCGCGATACAGTCCTTCTTTCTGCGATTTACGCTTTGCAACGCGCAGCGCCTGTTCTACGTTATTATCACGAACCAGAACTTTAACCATATGTATTCACCCCCTTTAACGCACTCTTTATCTGTTAAACCAAAGAAAGGGACTTCCGTCCCCTTCCCTCTTTGTTTTGGTGGAGCTGATCAGGCTCGAACTGACGACCCCCTGCTTGCAAAGCAGGTGCTCTACCAACTGAGCTACAACCCCAAAACTTTGCACTTTCATCATAAAAGCGAAGGCATTTTATACATTATTTCAACAAATGTCAACAAGAAATTAAAAAGGCACACAAAAATATTGACAAATTTAAAACACCGTCTATTATTGGTAAAAAAGAGGAATCAAATGGACAAAAAACCATGGCTACTTATAATCTCCGGCCCAAACGGCGCCGGCAAAAGCACATTCTATAAGTATGTAGTATCAAACAATCCATTTTTATCGGACGCTGTTTTCCTAAATTATGATGAAGAAATCAAGAAATTAAAATCACTGCCAGAATATTCCACCCGTTACCAGCAGATTGCCAGCGACACAGAATACAACATTGATGTGATACAAACAAATGCCGCAGCTGCCTTTAAAAAACAGATGGAGCGAATCGGTGGCCCATTACACGAACGCATAAATCAACCAATTGAAAACAAGGAATATTGGCACGCACAATACCGCCTGCTTTCGCGCATACCTGTTGAATGGGAACACATAAAACCAAATCTGTATTCTAAACAAGATTTAGCAAAATGTATCGGTGGTCAAACCATACACGAACGTATAAATGCCAAGACACAAAGTACCAACTGGTACCCAACCTATAAAAAACTGGTTCACAATCCAGAAGTCAAAAAAACAATTGTTTTAAATGACAGCACACGCAAAACCGAAGACCTGGATAACACTTTGCGCAAATTGGCCATAAGACGCCTGCGCCAAAGAATAGATTCTTCTTTTGCCAAGAAACAAAATATTATTTTTGAAACAACTGGTGCCGGGATATTACGAATTAACAAACAAGCAAAAAGTAACAATTACAACATTTTTGCATCTCATATCTGTGTACTGCACCCCGAAATCAGCGTTTCTCGCGTTCAACAGCGTGTTCAAAAAGGCGGCCATGACGTTCCAACAGATATTATATTTCAACGTTATGAAGAATATCTGAACATGCTACCGATTTTTTTACCAACCGAAGACGTCGCCATGATTATTGATAATTCTGGCAAGAAACCATTTATGCCGATATTTACCATATCATACGGACATATAACGAACATCACACCATGTCCTGAATATCTGCGCGAAACACACCGCCGATTTCAAGAAACACTGCCAGAAGAAACAATACAAAAATTGTTACACCTGTCCAAGGATATCGACATAAAGAAACTGACAGATGAACAACGTGAAAACTTTGGTCAAATTGTTATAACAACCTTATTGGGTTTGGCCAACACAGCAACCCCTGCCAAGCCAACACAACAATCATTCATACGTAACATCAAAAACAAGTTCCTGTCATACGCTATGAAAAAGCAACGCTAACCCCATCAACATTCAAAAAAACAAAAAAATGCAAAGACAACACAAACTTACCTTTATACCAGACAATTATTCCGATGTTCTAAAAGAACTAAAAGGGACGCATTTTTGTTGGGAAATGAATTTTAGTTCGCGCACCGAAAACAAAACCATTGGCCACATTACACACTATGCCATTGGCGATACACCCGCAGATAATTGTCTGATATTAATCCCAGGTCTGGCATCTAACACCCGCACAGAACCATTAATGAAAGTTATTGAATACTGGGCATTAATGAATCGACACGACATCTATTGTCTGGACACATTCCTGGGCGATTTCTTGCCTGATATTTCCCAAGAATTGGCTATGAAACACACATTTAATGAATACATTGATTTAATTGACACTGGCCTGGACGTAATTGAAAAAGACGTAAAAACGAAAAAATATGCATATTCATGTCTGATCGGCCACAGCGCGGGCGCGACAGGCACATTCGAAATTTACAACAAACGAATTAGCGAACGCAAGAAACTGCGTTTCAGTGCATCAGTTATGTTTGCCCCGTACATAGACCACAATTTTACGATATACATCCAAGACTTCTACAAAAAATTCTCGTTCAAGAATCAGATTGATGACGAGACATTCAAAAAATCTGCAATCGGCCTAACCAGTCCACACGAACCACGTCCAGATGGCAAATACACAAAAATATCGATATTACCAACATTCTATGACGACACAGATTCAGTGGAATTTCATCCAGAATTAATGGACAAATATAATATCCCCATCACTTTAGTGGCTGGTGGACGTGACAAAAAATCCCCACCCGAAGAACTGCGCAAAAAATTTAACATTTTGCGCACAGGCAAGAATGCACACCTGTGGAAATTTGTTGTCTTCAAAGAATCGCGTCACAGTTTTATTGACCAATACAAAGATTGGGGTGCAATTCTGCGTCTTATACAATCACAAAAACGATTCGCACTGCAACACAGGAAATAAATAATAAACTTTACATAATCCGCAAGGTTTTCTATAATACACACACTATGAAAAAGATATCTAATAAAATCAAGTCCTTTATCAAGGGCGACGAATCAAACGGCCGCATCAAATGGTCACTGTATGGACGCGTATGGCGTGAAATTGGCGCCCCATATTGGAAATGGCTGGCGGCTGGTATAATATTCACGGTTCTGGCTGCCGGGGCCGAGGCTTACACAATCACCCTGGTCCAACAAGTTGTGGACAAGGCATTTATTGAAAAAAGCATGAATGCCATATACTGGTTGGGTATTCAGGTTATTGTTGCGTTCGGGGCCAAAGGCACATTTACATACGCCAAATCCCTAATCATGTCCAAAGGCGGCCTGATGGCCAGTGCAAATCTGCAAAAAAAGATTTACCATCACATGACGCACATGAATCTGGCCCGATTTTACGGCGATGGGATTGGGAAAAACCTGAACTATTTCGGGGTCCAGGCGGGTGCAGTATTAAACCTGGTAACTAGCACAATAATAAAACTGGTACAAAACGTTGCGACACTGGTTATGACACTGGCGTTAATGTTCTATTATGCGCATCAGATGTGTATTGTGCTGATGTTTCTGGCGCCGGCAATTATGATTCCAATGATTATCATCATGCGCAAACGTCGCAAACTGTCACGCCAGTCTTTTGGGATTGCCAATAACGTTTCCCAGCAATTAAACCAAACCCTGCACGGCATCAAGACAATCCAGGCATTTGCCGCCGAAGAACGCGAAGAAAAAAACTTTGCCCGCGTATTGAATTCTTCTGTTATAAACTCGTATAAAAGCACCCAGGCTAACGCCCTGCGCTCGCCATTGATGGAATTCATGATTTCAATTGGGCTGTGCATTGCCATGATTATGGGTGGGCATTTTATTTCCAGTGGTGCAATCACAACTGGTGATTTCACTGCATTCTTGTTGGCATTAACTGCCGCATACAAACCCGCAAAAAGCATCACCGGCACCGGCGACACATTACAGCACGGCCTGCTGGCGGCGGAAATCTTGTTTGAATTCCTGGACAGCAAACCAGACATCACTGACACGCCTGATGCACGCGAACTGACTGCGAAAAATATGTCTGTCGGTTTCCATAATGTATCATTCGCCTATAATCCAAACGAACCAGTTATCAAGAACCTGAACCTGAACATTCCCGCGGGCAAGGTTTGTGCCTTGGTCGGCCCGTCCGGTGGCGGAAAGACAACATTGTTTAATTTATTGGAACGTTTTTATGAACCGCAAATTGGAAAAATCACAATTAACAAAACAGATATACGTAAATACACGCTTAAATCTCTGCGCCAAAACATTGCCGAGGTTTCACAATCCGTATTCTTATTCAATGGTTCCATCGAAGACAACATTAAATACGGCAATCCTGATGCAACACATGAAATGGTTGTTGCTGCGGCACGTGCTGCAAATGCAGACGGATTTATTAACGAATTCCCCGAAGGATACAAAACATCTGTGGGCGAAGGTGGCGGTCTATTATCTGGCGGTCAAAAACAACGTATTGCAATCGCACGCGCAATATTAAAAGACGCACCAATATTGTTACTGGACGAAGCGACATCTGCACTGGATACAGAAAGCGAAAAATTAATTCAGTCCGCCCTGAATGAATTAATGCAGGGGCGCACAACATTTGTTATCGCCCACCGTCTGTCAACGATTTTGGACGCAGACATAATATGCGTAATCAAAAACGGCGAAATCATCGAAATAGGAACAGATGCAGAATTATGCAAACTGAATGGTGAATACAAAAAATTGCGCGACATTCAATTCAAAACAGATAAAAAACAACAAAAACGATAATAAAAAAAAGGGGGGGGATAATACGGATAAAGGACACAAAAAATGATAAATAGAGACAGCGCAACAGATTTCTTGAACGACCTATCTAAAATCATTGACAATATACAAAAACAAATTTCAGAATGTCGTGCAATTATTTCTGAAACAGCTGCATATTTATCCAGCCAACACTCCCCTGAATCCCCCCCCGCAAACACATTCGCCATCCCACACACGCGCACAAAAGGCAAACCCCGAATCACAGATTGGTCAAACGCAACCCCAGACCAGGTGCGCAATGGCCGCCTGAATCGTCGCGCAAGCAAGCGACCGCTGGAACCCGAACTAATCACTGCCCTGCAAAAACATTTTCCAAACTATGACGCAGAAACCGACACATTTATTAAAGAAAAAACACCAAAGAAAGAAACAAAAGCCATCAATTGGTCCCAAGTCGACAAACATTCTCTACGCGCAGCATATCATTATCGCAAGAGACACAACCGCCCTATCGAACAGTCACTAAACCAAGCCTTGATTACAACATTTCCTGGTTATGAGGCCCAAACACAGAAATTCACGCACAAACGATTACCACACCACAATAAGACCAAGGCAACAAAAACAACCTTACCTGAAACAGCTAACACACTGTTCCCGCTGTATTCCATACCAACGACTTATGGACACTACAGTCTATACTTTAACAATAATGGAAACGACAATCGTATACTGGTCGGCGCCGCTCAACCATACGAAGTATGTCTGATTGACACAAAAACCAATCTGGCAGTAATTCGTAAAACAATCAACCCGACAAAATTTTTACTGTTCATCATAAATTATAAAACCGGCAAAGTGCTTGCCGACGTCAAAAATGGGGTATCTATTATTTCCTACAACCCACAAACACACGAACTTTACGCTAAAAAGCACCGCGATACCCCAATGCCAAAATGGCACATTTCTGCGAATAAAATCGTTACCAAGGTAATAAATATACCAAGCAACCTGCCCCAAATAATCGCAGGACAAACAAAAAAAGAAACCATTCTGATTAACGATGACGGAACTGTAAGCATTAACCCAGTATTAATACTTGGGGACTATGACACAAACGATGCACAAAATCTGGCATTTTTAAAAATACTGGAAAATCCAACTGCTGAAACAATCCCAACCCCACCCCCAGCAATCGAGCCACATGTCACCCCCAACAAAATAAGGCACGACCACATACAAAACTTGCAGCAGTCCCACAGCACACACGCAGTGAAAAAAGAAACATCAGAAATCCCAGTATATGTAGAATATGTAAAATCAGACCTGCACGGCCCATATAACAACGTTTACATTAACGGGAAAAAAGTATTATCAAACCACTTTAATACACAATTAGAACTGTTGATAGACGGCACCTTGCTGGGCATTCATGGTATCGTAACAGATGATAAAAACCTGCCGCAATCACCCATATGGCTGGTATACGACACATCTGCACACCTGCGCATTAGCCAGCACATACAAAAATTTAGCGGATATCAGGTACATGCAAAAAAAATTACGGAACGCCCCGACGGTCTGCACATGGATTTATCGAATCGCTCTACTGCAACACTAAAACGCGACCGAATATTAAAAGAAGCCAACAACAAACGCTTTATAATAAACCAAGAAAAAAACAAATAAAATAGTGTACAGAATCGCATTTTTTTATAATTGCCTTCAACAGAAAAAACAATTATAATTAAAACAGTATCTACAGAGAGATTAAATTCATGAAAAAAACATTACTGCTATTGATATTCATTTGCAATATCACACCTGTATCCGCAAAAACAATCAATTTAGCCAGCAGGCAATACGTAGACAACAATTGTGTAACTATATCAAAAACAGATACCGGCACACAAACGATGACTGGGGATTATACAGTATCTGGCACATTCAATGTACCAACCCCACCATTACCACCCGAAGAATAAGAAAAAGGCGTTTAAACGCCTTTTTTTTATGAATCTTCTTCTTCTATTTCCTCTTCTTCATCAACATCAACTGCATTCAAATCAATCTCTTTTGGAACCCCCAGGATATCTTCAATCTTGTCTGACGCTGCGTCTAAATCCATTTTATGCAAAACCGCAAATTCCTGGGCCATACGTTCCAACGCACGCAAATACAACTGACGTGCAGAAAATGTCATAGTATCGGCCGCGCTGCGCCTTTGCAGGTCACGTACAACCTCGGCCAGTTTCATGGGATCGCCTGAATTAATATTCTCTTCATACTGTGCCGCACGACGCGCCCAAATCATACGTTTTGCCCCCGCCCGCCCTTTGGCAGACGCAATTGCCTCGTCCATTTTTTTGGCTGACGACAACGGTCGCAGACCAGAAATCTCGGCCCGTTCAACTGGCACACGCAATGTCATGTGATTGCGTTCAAAATCAATCACCAACATTTTGACCTTTTGGCCAGCCACTGTCTGCTCTTCTATACGCACCAGTTTACCCACCCCTTGGGTTGGATAAACAACATATTGTCCTGTTTTAAAATCTAACTTTTTACTTGGCATTATGGATACCTTTTTACGGTTGCCATTCTCTCAACCCAAGCATTATAGCATAAAAAAACCAGAAAAACAAATAATTGACATAAAAAAATCCCGGAAATATCCGGGATTAAACAAACAACTACATGCGCCGCAGTGTTCCTGTTCTGCGAATACCAGAACCACGGCTGGCCTCAGTCGTACTTGATGCCGTTGCACACACCCATTTACCATCTTTCAAGACCGCCGTCTCGCCCGCATCACACTCTGGCTTTTCCAAACGCCATGCGAAACACGTTCCTTTTTGGTACGACAAATATGTTGCATTGTCACCACCACGCGTATAGGCACCGTATTCAGGATTCCATTCCCCACGCGCTTCGCCTGCACACCACCTGCGTGTTCCCCAGCAATCAATACAATTTCCCGACGCATCACACAATTCGACAGCGCCATTTGTTGCCTGATAACCACTGTTTGGTTTATTATCCGCCCCCATCATCTTGCCGTTTTCCAAATCACGACACCATAACTTCTGGCATTCCGCCACTGGGACGCCGTCAATTTTCTGACGGCTTTCCACCAAAACATAACCCGGCCCACACGATGTAAAGGCCGCACTCCCTGCAACCGGCAACAACATTACACAAATTGCAAAAATAAAACTTCTCTTTCTCATACCATGTATTTTATAACATATAATAATTTTTAACAAGACAAAAAAATGCGCATCATGGCGCATTTTTTTACTGCCCTAATCCAGCTGGACTGAAACGCCCGATATTGTTAAACAATTCCTCTAATGCATTTAGCTTAATTGCCGCTGGGATTTCTGTTTCACCGTCTGCCAATTTAACATCAGGCAAATCTGCATCGTGCAAAACCTTAGTTTTCAAGACCCGTCCCCCTTTAACCCACGCCAACAACACCGTTTCATCTGTAAATGTTGGCGCCAGTGGCCCACGATAGTTTTCATCTGTACCATAGTAGATCCAAACTTCATCACCATAAATAGTCTTGACCAATGGCGCGCCGATTTTATCCATCAAATCCGCAGTCGTCTTGATATCAGCGACCTGACGTTCCAAATCCGCCGGAAAGACATACCCACGATGTTTGGTCTGGAATGTACATGCCGCCATCCCCACTATTGCAACAATCAACAATAACGCTTTTTTCATTTTATCCCTCGCCATTTTCTTTAACAACCGGTTTATTCAGCATTGCGAACTGGGCAATATGCTTTTTCAATTCACTTTTATATGCATTATTTGCCTTGGCCAAATCAACCAATTTATTAAATTGTGGGTTTGCTGCCCGCGCTGCGCCGAATCGGCTTTCTGTTTTCAAGAATTCCTCTAACGGCAACGGATTATCAACATTGGAATCCATTGTCAAAGGATTATGTCCATCAACAATCAACCGCGGATCGAATCGGAACAACGGCCATGCCCCAGTCTGCACCATCTGCATTTGGTGCTCTGCGCCATTCTGCAGTGCAAATCCATGCGCAATACATGGTGCATATGCCAATATGATTGACGGCCCGTTGAATGATTCAGCTTCGCGGAATGCACGGATCGCCTGGGCTTGATTTGCCCCCAGCGCAATCTGTGCAACATACGCCCCCGACATCATCGCAATCATGCCTAAGTCTTTTTTCGCATGATCTTTACCACCGATTGCGAATTTCATACTGGCACCGAACGGCGTAGATTTTGACTGTTGTCCCCCTGTATTTGAATACCCTTCTGTATCCAAAACCAAGATATTAACATTTTCGCCACTGTGCAATATATGGTCAACACCACCATAACCGATATCATATGCCCATCCGTCACCACCAACAATCCAGACCGATTTATCAACAATTTCCCCAATCTGACTTTCCGCCAATCTTGCGCGCGGCCCGTCTATTTTTGCCAACTGTTGACGCAGGTTTTGCTCTATTTTGCGTTGTTTATACGAATCGGTTTCTGCAAACAGTTCTTCAACATTTTCAATTCCCAATTCAAACAAGAGTCCCTTTAACGCATGTCGTTTTTGGTTCAGTGCCAAACGCATTCCCAAACCATATTCCGCATTATCTTCAAACAACGAATTAGACCACGCTGGTCCCCGTCCATCCTTGTCCTTGGTCCATGGGGTTGTTGGCAAATTCGCACCATAGATTGACGAACATCCCGTTGCATTTGCAACAATCATTCTGTCGCCAAACAAATGCGCCAGCAATTTTACATATGGTGTTTCACCACACCCCGCACACGCACCTGGGAATTCAAAGTAATGCGGCAATAATTCTACATGCTTTGGGATATTCAAGTTTAATTTTTCACGCGGAAAATCTGGCACCTGTTCTGCTGCATTAAATTCTGCTGCATTAAATGCCGCCTGATTATCTGCCATGACATCGCGTGCCGGCACCATAGATATAGCCCCCACCGGACAGTTTTTCACACAAACATTACACCCTGTACAATCTGCCGGCGAAATATTAACTGTGAAATACATATTCGCCCCCAGTTCAGGCGTCTTCATCGGCACAACCCGCACCCCCTTGGCGCGCAGTTCTTCGGCCTGAGCCTCATCTAATGCCTTGATACGAATCGCTGCATGTGGACACAACATAGAACATTTACCACACTGAATACATTTATCTATATCAACGGTTGCGACACGATCTGATATTGCCCGTTTTTCATATTTTGATGTACCAACAGGGTATTGTCCTGCACCAAATTGCCCTTCAACACGAAACCGCGACACAGGTATTGCATCCCCACGTTGCGCCGCCATTTCCCCCAATGTACCTGCAATTTCCGCCGGCGTATCCAGTGTCATTGCAGGGATGAAATCAGGCGCGAAATTTGAAATCGAAGATGGCATATTATACTTATGCAGATATTCCGCTGCCTTGTCTACTGCGGCCCAGTTTGCCTGGACAACCTCCATCCCCTTCTTTTTATACGTTTTCTCAATCGCCGCCTTGGCACTGATTGCCGCCTGGGCCGGGTCAATTACATTTGTCAGATTAAAGAAATTCAACATAATAAACGTATTGATACGATTTCCCAATCCCAATTCTGCCGCTGCGCGATTCGCATCCAAGAAATAAACATTTGCACGAATTCTGATTAAATATTCCTGGGTGTCTTTTGGCAGATTCGCAAACGCCACATCTGGCGCCAGGGATGTATTAATCATAACCGTCCCACCTGCACGCAGGCCCCGGAACACATCAAACCGCTGTGCAATCATAAAGTTTGACACACTGATAAAGTCTGCAACTTCTACCAAATATTGACTTTTAATCGGCGCGTCTGAAAAACGAACATGTGATGCAGTCAGCCCACCTGATTTTTTGGAATCATAGACCGCATACGATTGCGGATATAAATCAGAATTTTCCCCGACAATTTTCACAATATTTTTTACCGCACCAACTGTACCATCACTGCCAATACCATATAAAATCGCCGTTTTAAAATTTGGGTCTTCGACCGCGAACGCCGGGTCAGTCTTCAAAGACAATCCCATCAAATCATCGTCAATTCCAACTGTAAAGTTATGGTGTAATGTACCACGCATCAGGTTTTCATATATCGCCTTGACGTCCCTTGGTTTAAATTCTTTTGACCCCAAACCATACCGTCCACCAAAGACCGCCACGCCATCTGGCACGATTGATTTTACATCTTGATACAACGGTTCACCGATACTGCCCGGTTCCTTGGTTCTGTCCAGAACAGCGATTCGTTTAACAGATTTTGGCATTGCATTCAGAAACGCTTCGACTGGGAATGGGCGATACAAATGCACCTTTAACACACCCAGTCCTGCCGGCAAATGCGCCAATGTTTCTTCGATTGTGTCAACAGCGCTGCCCATGGCAACGATAACATTTTCTGCATTTTCATCACCCACATAATCAACCAAGTTATACCTGCGCCCGGTCAATTCGGCAAATTCATCCATACATTGCTGAACAATTTCTGGGTTTTTTGCATACAGCGGATTTGCCGCTTCGCGTCCTTGGAAATAAACATCTGGATTTTGTGCAGTACCACGAATTACCGGATTATCCGGCGTCATTCCGCGCGCCCGATTCGCCAACACTAAATCATTCGGAATTAATTTTTCCAAAACTTCATCCGAAATACGAACCAGGCGTGATTCTTCGTGACTGGTACGGAATCCATCAAAGAAGTGCAAAAATGGCACACGCGCACGCAACGTTGCCGCATGCGCAATCGCCGCCATATCGTGTGCCTGTTGCACATTGTGCGATGACAGCATCGCAAACCCAACCGAACGCACCGACATAACATCACTGTGATCGCCAAAGATTGACAATGCATGCGTTGCCAAAGCGCGCGCCGCCACATGCATAACAAATGGCGTCTGTTCACCTGCAATTTTATACATATTTGGAATCATCAACAGCAAACCCTGCGATGCGGTAAATGTTGTTGCCAAACTGCCCATCTGCAATGCACCGTGCATTGCCCCGGCCGCCCCTGCCTCGGACTGCATTTCAATAATCTGCGGGATTGCGCCCCAAATATTTTTTTTATGCTGAAAAGACCATTCGTCCGCCAGTTCGCCCATAGTACTGCTGGGGGTAATTGGATAAATTGCAGCGAAATCGACACATCTGTACGCAACATCCGCTGCGGCCCAGTTTCCATCAACAATTAATTTATTTGACATAATAAGACTTTCCTTTACCTAAAACATATTAAACATTGAGTTGATAATAGCACCAGCACCCAACCAAGGCAAGACTTATAAACATCTTTTATATTGACAAATATATCTTTTGGTATATCATTCAAAAAATGAAATAATACACAAAAAAAAAGGCAAACAAATGGCATCTGGCGACATAATCAACAATTCTCACAGCAACAGCTATATCTGTGGCAGCCAAGTATATATCCTTAGTGATTTCAGTTCCAATGAAATGAATGAACTGACTGGGAATCTGGGCAATTTGATATTCCGCCTGCCAGAACATCCCGTATACAGGATGTCAGGCACACTAACATCGCCATATGACACAAAGAATATCAAAAATCCAATTATTGATATCTTTATTGATTCAGCCGGTGGTTCAACAAATGAACTGCAAAACCTATCAACACTGTTAAACATTGCGAAATCCCGTGGTGCAATCATTCGCACCACCGTGATGTCACGCGCATTCAGTTGTGGCTGTCTGCTGGCAATCCAGGGCACACCCGGTTTTCGCATAATGGCACACGATGCGCGCAATATGGTACATTTTGGCAGCGCTAGTATTTTCATATCAAATCCTGACGATTTAAGTGTTCGCGCCCAACAGGTCGCAGCACATAAAAAAATTGTACACGATAAATATAAAATATATACCAAGATTCCACAAAAGAAACTGGATAGAATGATGCGTTGCGAATCGGGCTATCTAACCGCCGACGAATGTCTGAAATACGGACTGTGCGATTGGATTATCAGCGAACGCGGAAAATTAATCAGCGCGGCCGACATAAAACAAAAAACACTTCAAAAAACAATCTAACAAATCCCGCCCAGCGGGATTTTTTTCACCAGCAGCCATTATAACCCTTATTCAATCCAAAATGCGCCGTATGTTGTTGAATCTTTGCTGCCAACCGGCACCGCCCCAATAACACCGTTTGTTTTTTCAGCGGTCACTGCGCCGCCGCCAATCTTGTCTGTCGTCACTGCGCCGCCGCCAATCTTGTCAGACGTCACCGCACCGTCGTTAATCTTATTTGTCGTCACGGCACCATCGGCAATCACATTCCATGTCACCTGGCCCCATTCTACGCTGCCGGGTCCGTCCGACCACAAAACGCCCGTCCCCGAACTATAACCTTCGATCTTGTCTGTTGTCACGGCACCATCGGCAATCAAATTCGATGTCACCTTGTCCCATGATCCAGTACCGCCATCCGTCACCATAACACCTGGCGTGCCATTTCCAGGCCCCTCAATCATATGCGATGTCACCTTGCCCCAATGTGCTTTGCCATCAGAATTAGCAACTAGCGCTAAACCTGTACCAGGATCCGCAATCACCTCCGGCATCAGCTTGGTCCACGCTACTTCACCTCTTTCATTCGACGTCATAACACCTGACATGCCATTTTCAGTGCCCTTAATCTTGTCTGTCGTCACTGCACCGTCGTCAATTTTATCCTCTGTCACGGCGCCATCAGCAATGCCCACACTATCAACCTGGCCCCAATCCACGGTTCCATTGTTATCTGTCGAAACCAGGACTTGTCCCATGCCTGCGCCGTGATAATTCCCGCTGCCATCAACATAACCGGCAGAAATTTTTTCATTTGTCACGGCACCATCGGCAAGACTTGCGCTACCAATTTTTCCCCAGCTTACATCATAGTAACCTCCGTTGGAGCCGTTTGCAATCATAACTGCCCCCGAAGGTACACCTTGCCCAAATGTGGAAATTGCATCTGAGGTTATTTGCATAGCTCTGATTCCCGTGCTACCATAATCATAAACAATTGGCCAACCATCACGGTCTTTATAATCATAATCAAGCACTATATCTTGTAATTTCGTCTGATAACGTCCCCATTGAACAGATGAATTGTCGCTGATTAGCGTACACCCTTTGCAGTAAGAACCCGCGCCAGAGATGTTATGTGGACCAATTGTATCGTTGGCGATACCAGAAGACGTCACCTCGCCCCAAAAAACATTACCTTTCCCGTCTGTTTTTAAAACTAGACCTTGGCGGGCTGTGGTTTCAATCATATCCGATGTTATATACCCCGGATAGACCGTGCCGTCTTCGTCCGTCACCATGGCCCTGTTCTTATTATCAGCCCCCTGTTCAACATTAACTTTACCGCTCAAAGCTTCCTTGGCCTCATCTGCTGCTGTCTGGGCTGCGTCTGCTGACTCGCCCGCCGAAATTGCATATTTACCCGCCTCCGCTGCATGTTCTTCGGCATGCACCGCAGCATTACCAGCTTGCTCAACCACATTATTTACATAGCTAACACTTGCAATCCCCACCGTGGGCAGGCTGTTCACATCTATTACAAAATCCGATGAATGGTCCGTTTTCAGCCCATCACCCGTATAATCATATTCATCCGCAGCAAATGCCAACACTGGATTTACCGCCAACATGGCGCACAGTGATATGGTTATCATAAACTTTTTCGCATCAGCCTGCATTTTATAATCTCTCCCGTCTTTCTATATTGGTGGTGATGCGACCATATATAAGAATAAGAGCGCACGACAATCATCGGTGGACTGTCATTTGGCCACATCACCACAACAAAAAAACCGTCACGGAAATGACGGTCAGAGGGTTAAGAAAATCATATAAAAGAATGACCCCCGTAGTCTTCACGCATACGCGCTGTTTTATAACCACGGGCCCCCCGACCGAAATCGGGCAGTAAATAAAGCAAAATAAAAAAAGCGCATCCGCGCTGTCCCCTTTTATTCTGCCAGGCCGGATATCCAGTGCTTTACACACCGCTTTTATATAGGATTTCTTACGTCCCCGAGCCAACATCCCTGTTGATTCAAAATAAACTGTAACACAAAATAAAATTATACTCAACAAAAAAACACCCCATGAATGGGGCGTTTTTTTTATTTTCATCACAGAAAAATTATTCCGCATCTGCTGTTGTTGCTTCTTCTGCGACAACATCTTCTGCTTTTTCTTCTGCCACTTCAGCCACTGGTTCTTCTTCAACCTCTTCTACCTTCTTGGAACCGAATGTCAAAGACTTACCAGCAACCAATGCCTCGATTTCATCTTGTGACTGTGCGACATAAATCTTCACAGGAACAATAACGTCTGGATGCAATGCAATTTGTGTTTCAAAAACACCAACTGTTTTGATTGGCGCACCCAACATAACCTGCGCAGATTCAACAGAAACGCCTGCAACATCTTTCAACATACGTGCAATATCACGTGTTGACACAGAACCATACAACTGGCCCGTATCACCGGCCTGACGAATCATATACAGTTTTGCATTCTTAACCGCATCAACATTTGATTCTGCAGATTTTTTTGCCGCTTCCTGACGTGCGGTCAATTCTGCCTTTTTCGCTTCGAACAATGCAACGTTTTCACGTGTGAAACGCATTGCCTTGCCATTTGGCAACAGATAGTTACGCGCATAACCTGTTTTAACTTCGACCGTATCGCCGATATTGCCCAACTTTGTAATTTTTTCTGTTAAAATAACTTTCATAATCTGTCCTTATTGTTTTATAAGTTAGGGATTAACCCAAATTGTTACGAACGAATGGCATCAGGCCCAAATGACGTGCGCGTTTGATGGCAGTTGCCAATGCGCGCTGATCTTTCTGGGAAACACCACTGATACGACTTGGCACAATTTTACCACGTTCTGTGATATAGTGTGACAATGTCTTAACATCTTTATAATCAATAACCTTGCCCTTCAAAGGGTTTGATTTTTTACGATAAATTGCTGCACGAACTGCCATTATTCTGCCTCCTCGGTGTTCTTTTTCATCATAATAGAAGGTGTAGATGACAATTCATCAACACGAACGTTCAAGAAACGGATAACATCTTCGTCAATGCGTGAACGACGTTCCAATTCTGTAATTTGATTGCCTGGCAATTCAATGTTTAACATAACATAGTGTGCCTTGCGATTTTTACGGATGATATATGCCAAATTTTTCAAGCCCCAGAATTCTGTTGCCTTAACATCACCACCCAATTCTTTGATGATTTCTGCAAACTTTGCCGCTTTTTCTTTAACCTGCGGTTCAGTCAAGTCCTGGCGAAAAACCAGTACACTTTCATAGTAAGCCATTTTTATTTTCCTATGGTTTAATCAGCCGACGACCCCATGTCATCAGCAGGAACGCCACAAATTATGACGTTTTTCTAACAAAAATCAAGTATTTTTTAATATTGTATAAAACAAAACGCCCCATCTGGGGCGTCAACCTGTATTAAAACCAGATTATTTTTCCAAGATATCAACAACCTTTACCTTGAACACAACAGATTTCCCAGCCAAATCTGGCACATATTCTGTTGGGAATGTGATATTAACGTCACGTTCTTCACCTTCGCTCATACCCACAACCTGTTCTTCAAAGCCCGGGACGAACTGACCACTGCCTAATTTCAATGGAAAATTTTCTGCAGTACCACCTGGGAACTGAACACCGTCCAAGAAACCTGCAAAATTAATTACAACCGTATCACCATTTTCTGCAACCGGTGCTTTTTCACCGCAACCTGTCAATCCCAACATTGCCAATACCCCCATAACTGATGCTATTTTTTTCATTTTTCTTTCCTTTTGTTTTTTGTTAATTGTTGTAAACACACCTGAAACCATATTCACGCATTGTTGCACCTTCGGCCTCAATCCTATAGTCAAAATACGGTGTCGGACGCATTACATCAAACGACGGCTGGTCATAGACCATCACAATACTGTCTGCATTACGACCACAAACGCGTTTCATTTCATAATCTGCAACCGCCGCCAAGACAGTACGCGCATCACCATCAATATCCATCCCATCTGCATTCTGCATCAGACGCAGGCGCATCTCCCTCAAATCAGTATTCCCCAGCAAAATCTGGACACGAACCATCGCCCCCTTGTATTCCTGCCAACGCGTTTCCATACGTGACGTCTTCCAGCGATTTGAATTTCTTTCTTTTTCTTCGGCCGTTTTTGGTTTATACGAATCGATATTTGCATACTGATTATCAGACTGCATAAACGAACTGGTCCGTTCATTATACAGCGGCGCATCTTCACCACCCTGGGCAAAATCCTGAGCATTATACGGTGCATCTGTGCCGGCACATCCCATCAAAACCAGCCCACCCAACAGCATAAACATAAAACTTTTCTTCATATATATTTCTCTCTTTTTTCTGATTTTAACAAATAAACTTTTTTGATTCAAGTCACGATTTATGGTAAAATTACCCTGATGTCAAATATAGTCCTTGAATCTTTATTAAAACCACTGGCAGAATTTTACGAACCATCCTTTGTAGAAGAGATTGCAATCAATCATGCCGGCGAAGTATGGATGCGCCTGCACGGCGCGCGGGTTCCATGGGTATCATACCAGGCCGAAGTATTAAGCAAGCAATACCTGGTTGACCTGATACATACAGTTGCAAACATATACGAACGCCCATTTGATCCAATTCATGGGATGCCGGTGGTATACGCCACCCTGCCCGGCAACCACCGTTTTACCGCAATTGCGGGCCCAAATGTTCAATATGACGAACGCGACATAACCGGTGGCGTCGCACTGAACATCCGTGGCAGCAGCGCACATGACACCAGTTTTGAAAACTATCACCTGAAACGCGGCCAAGAATTACTAAAGGTAAAGCCACGCGAAAACATTCGCCCCGACGATCCATACGACCGACTGATGACCGCCATTAATGACGGCAGTCCAATTTTAATATCTGGCGCCACCGCGACCGGGAAAACGACATTTTTAAACCATATGTTAACATTGATTAATAAAAACAGTCGTGTTATAACTGTCGAGGATGCACGCGAAATACGTGTCCCCCAGGCGAATCGGGTACACTTCATATTGTCACGAACCGAACAGTCCAACGATTTTAACTATGCGCGACTGCTGGACTTGGTTGTACGTATGACCCCCGATGTTATTATCGGTGGCGAAATATCGACCGATAACGCGGCTATTTTATGGGAAATGTTGGGAACTGGTCACGACCATTTCTATACTACAATCCACGCCGAAAGCGCCGAAGCCGCCTATGCTGCATTCGCGGATCGTATTCTGCACACACAACCGGCATACGACCGCGCAGACTTAATAAACGAAATGAAAAAGAAAATTCGTGTTGTACAGCTATCACGCGACGGCGCGCTGCGTGCTGTGACCGAAGTTGTTTAAATCCAAAGGTAAAGAAATAATGTCAAAATACAAACGACCAATCATAACAGACCCAAATATTGAAATCCCAGGCACCACTATGAAAGACCGCCTGCAAAAATACGAAAACGAAAAGCAAGATTACCTGCACATTCGCGAAGAAGAACGCCTTAATGCATATGGTATGATTGACATCGTCCTAGACGGCATGGATAAACTGCGCCATATGTTTTCAAAGCAAAAAACGAAATAAAAAACGCCCGTTTGGGTGTTTTTTATACAATCCTGCGACGTATCACGCCAAACAAAGCAAATCCCAACAATAAAATCATTATAAATATAAATATTGCTGTTGCGACATTCTGGTAATCCGCGAACGGCAATTTCACATTCATTCCAAAATACCCCACAATCACCGTTGGCACCACCAGAATAATATTCCACATGGTCAATCGATTAATATTCGTATTTGAATCCATATTAATAACACTTTCAAATGTTTCCTTAATCGATTTCAGCATCTTACTGTATGATGTCACAACCTCGGTCGCCTGTCCCAACTCAATCCGTGCGTCTTCGGCCAATTCTTGGGCATCATCTGTTTTAACGAATCCACGAACCTTTTCCAATTTATCCAACACTGCCACATTACCGCGAATACCCGCCATATATAATGTATAGCTATTTTCAACCTCTAACAAATCCATTAATTCTTTCTTGCGAATACGTTCCTGCAGAACACGTTTTGATGCCAAAACACGCTTGTTCAATTCCTTTAACATACGTAGATACGATTCGGCGATATAGTAAATAATATTCAGAATAAATTCTTCGCGCGATGTCTTTTCAGACTTCTTTATTCTGTCCAGCAAATCACACCGCTTGCGACAAACAGTGATAACACGACTGGACGAATAAATAATAGACAGCGGCTCTGTATGCCACAACGTATCCGATTCGCGATTAATAATTGGAAAGCGAACGATAATAACCTTGTAATCATCCTCTATTTCCAGACGTGGCTGCTCATCAGGGTCCAAAATGTCAGATATCGTATCCTCGTCAATTTTGTATTCAGTCTGCAGTTTTTCAAAATCTTCGTGATCTGGATTTCCAACATTAACCCACGAGAATGTCTTTAATTTTTCAGTTACAAACATGGCATTCCCCTTTTGAATATTTTCCCACCCAGTTTATATTAAAAAAACCAAGAAATCAATAAAATCTGGGAATACAAAACCATACTTTTTATTCCACCCGCATGATAAAATTCAAACAAATATCAACCAAGGCAAAATCATGGCAAAAAAATCTGACAAAGCATTCAAAAATAACACCAGCGCATTTACCATCGCCCACTATATTTTACTATTTCTGGTCACAGGCCTTTGCATATCAGTAATTGCCTGGATAATGATAAGTCGCAACAATAACCGAGCCTCAAATAATATATCCCAAAATATAATCCACATAAAAAATACAGAACCATGCATACAGCGCGTAAATGAAATCGTTACACGTATGTGGGCATTAAATCCCCAGGCTGTTCCTGAAAAATACTGGGCAATCGCCACAGATTATATCAATCAACCATTTACAACACGCACATCTGGCATCTGTGAAGACGTCGCATTTACATGCCGCGCCGGGCAACTAAGGCGCGATTGTGATCCATGCGCGGTGCCTGCTGCACGCGCCTATGCCATGAAGATACATATAAACGATTTAATTTCCGCCAACTGCGCCCCCGAAACGCAAGCAAAACCTAGCGCCCCTTAAACAGCTGCATTACCAACTGTAAAAAATATGGCGTATCTGTTTTTGTAATAATTTTGCGCAATTTATCGCGATTTAAATCCGACAAGACCAGACACCCTGTATCAACACTGTGTCGCGCGCACCAGTCCTTGAACACCTGTTGCTTTTGACGCTCGGCCTGCATTTCTGCATCATTCAAATTCGGATTATTGAAATTCATTACAAATTCATAAACATCACACGGATGAAACCTAAAACCAACCCCCAACAAGAAACACAACACCCGTCCCCAATCCATATACATATCTAGTTTCTTCGGCAAATCGAAACACGCTTTGGGATTTGCGGCCCAAATATATTGTGCATAATAATAAGACACCCGCGCCGCATCGTCCATACGCTGATTTGCATAAATATTTTTATTCCTATGCGCTAAACCACACCCTATTTTGTAAAAGTATTCTAGCCTATACGCATCTTTTACAATTTCATCACTGGTCAATCCCGGAATATTGTAATCATAGGAAAATTTGTACGTTGTTTTAAATCCCGCATTACGAATGCTGGCATCTAAATTAACCGCGCTGGATTTTATATCTGCATACAGGTCAATTTGCCTGTTGGCATATTGCGCGGGCGTCTCGGCCCAGCCCAGATACCGCCTATCCGTCACCTGCCGTACAGAATCCTTTAAATCATTTACTGTAAATAAATCACCATTTTGAATCATGCCGCATGAATATAGCACAAAATTAATTACAGTCAACAACAATACATATATATTTAAGAATACGATGTATCGAACCGTTATACCCACTGATAAAAATTAAAACCGGCGAAATACCGGTTTGAATTTTTATGGTCGGGGTGACAGGATTCGAACCTGCGACCCCTTGCACCCCATGCAAGTACTCTACCAGGCTGAGCTACACCCCGACAACGCACGCATATTAAATCATGAACCCAAAAATTACAAATACTTTTTTATACTATTCAAACATTTCCAGGGCAATATCATGCTCGTTACAAAATTCATAAAAGAATTCCAGAAATGCCTGAACCTTAGGACTTTTTACCTTTAATGGATTACCAAATCCAGTCAATATATATTCATAGTCAAATTCTATATTCGGCACTTCTACCAACCTTTTATTCTTATTAGAACACCATTCCGGCATCAAAGCAATTCCCTCTCCTTCTGATATCAACTGGTATATAATCGATGCAGAATCCGCTGTCGTATTTAATTTCTTAGCACGTTTCAATAAAAAATTAAATTCTGGCAACTGCAAAAACTTTTGTCGAATACACAAATCATAATTTTCTAACATATCTTCCATATCTCTGGGCGCCCCACGTTTATACATGTATTCTGGTGTACTGTAAAATTTAACCTTACTCTTAAACTTAAACAACGCCTTACCCGGAATTTTACTTAACATTCGCGCATCCATTATGGATATATCTGGACTGGCCATATTAGTATGACTATTAGTCAGAATATCCAAACGAAATTTCGGATGCGCCGCATAAAATCTGGATAATTCTGTCAACAAACCACTGCCTGAAAACCCTTCTTCTGTCCAAATAGACAAAAAACCCGTCAACTCATCAGGTTCCGTCAAATTATGTAGTAAATTATCCAACGCATCTGAAATCACCTCTATATCGGAATACAGCTGACGCGTTGTATTTGTTGGCACACTGCCCGCCGAACTACGAATCAGCAACGTTGTTTTAAAACGTCCCTCTAAATCTGATATCATCTTAGATAAATTAGAATGTTTTATACCATTTCTTTCAGCTGCAGCCTGGATTTGACCAATATCTATAACCTCTTTTAACGCCAACAATTCACGCAAAAACGCCACTTTAGTCTTAATCGTCGCCATCTTACACCCCTTTTTAATACATAATACACATAAAAAAAGGAATTTGCACCAACATTTCTTCAAAAAACAAAGGAAAAAATACCCATATCCCTAAAAAAAAAGAATTCATAACCCACAAAAAAAATACACAGAATCCTAGCCCCATAAGCAACACAAAAAGTCTACTGCCTATTTTTATACACAGAACAAAATATTTTTAGCATAAAAAGAAATATAAAAACCTATTTTATAATATCTAACGTGGCAAAACGAAACAATAACCAAAAGGATAAAAAAATGACACATAACGAAGTTTGGAATGCGATTGACCGATTCGCACACGCGCACAAAATGACATGTTCTGGTCTGGCGAAATACAGCGGTCTGGACCCAACAACATTTAACAAAAGCAAGCGCTATTCTAAATACGGCCAGCCACGTTGGCCATCAACCGGCAGCATTGCCAAAATACTGTCCGCAACAGGCTGCAATATAAATGACTTTTTGGAATTTTATCGTTCCGTAGATTTAACCGCCGACCGATAATTTTCAAAATAACGGGCCGCCATGGCCCGTTTTATTTTTGGGAAAAGACGCATATTGCCGCCGCCCCGCTGTAAAATGTATTATGCAGGCGTCCGGACAAAACCCAAAAACATAAACAAAGGAAATAAAAATGTCAAAATCAGGAAACAAAAGCTGCAAATGTAAAAACTGTTCAAACATGAACAACGACATGTGCGATAAAAAAGCCAGCTGCAATAAAAAAGACTGCAACAAATAACCATCCCCGCCATCTGGCGGGTTTTTCAAGATATTTGAATCGGAATACATTCCCTGCCCCCCGCGCCGAAAGCATAAATAAATAAAAATGCAAGTAGGAATAAAAACTTTTTATACTTGAATATTTAAATTTGTGTGATACGAATTAAGTCATAGGAAAGATTTTTTGTTTAAATCATAAAAAAGGAGTGGCTATGTCCAATAACAAACACTTTGCGGACCTGTTGAAAGTCTGCAGTATTTTGCCAGCCTTGGCGATTATGCCGGCAATGGCAGAGGTTCCAGCTGTATCTGAGGTTGGGGTTGTAACAGGTAGTGGTTCTGGGGAAGTGTTGACACAGGCGATGTATTTTAATCCAGAAAAAGATATAATTTTTGAAAATGCTTTTTTTTCTGGGAATAAGAACACCAATATATCTGGAAATGAAGCGTTTGGAACGGTTGTTTTTTCTAATGTTGACTCGACTTTAGCCTTTAACAATGTTAAATTTGAGAATAATGAGAATGCGTATGTTGGTGGTGCAATTGCAAATTTTAAAGAGGCTATGTTTGTTGTAAATAATTCAAAATTTATTGGAAATCATGCCCATTATGACGGTGGTGCAATTGGGAATTATGGTGGTTTGGTAATCAAAGATTCTTTGTTTGAAGGAAATACCGCTGATTATGATTATAATGAAGAAACAAAAGATTGGTCAATTGTTGTAGAAGATTCGACAGCGATTGGTGGTGGTGCGATTTCATTGGGGTCTATATCGCAAACGACCGTTGGTTCTATATTAGGGACAACTTTTAAAAATAATAAATCTGGGACATATGGTGGTGCAATTGGTACGCGTTTTGCGCAGAAGAACAGTAATGCTGCTAAGTTAGATATTGAGGCAACGTTTGTTGGTAATGAGGCCCTTAAAGATGGTGGTGCCATTTATAATACTTTTTATGAAGATAATGGGTTAAGCAAGGGGAATGGTGTTACAGTTGCGGGTGTCTTTGAAAACAATAAAGCTGGCCGTTATGGTGGTGCAATCTATAATGATGGGCGTCATGATATAAATGGCAAGGGTGGTGTTATGACGATTAACACATCTGTTTTTGAAGATAATCAGGCGAATTTAGCAAATGGTTACGGCGGTGCTGTCTTTAATTACTATGGTGATATGACAATTCAGGGCACTGCAGACAAGCGTGTTGTGTTTGAAGATAATATAGCTTATGTTGGTGGGGCTTTCTCGGATATGCAGGTGACAAAAGATTATCCAGGTTTGGTGTCTAAAACAACAATTAAGCATGCGTTATTTGAAGAAAATCATACAACAGCTGACGCAGGTGCTGCGGGTTTCTTTGGTGATGTTGATATAGAAGATGTTATTTTCCGTGAAAATACCGCTGCGATTGATTTTGATGGTAAAAAGGCATTGTTGAATGAATCTGATGGCGGTGGTGCGGTTCAGGTTGGTGGAACAGCAAATGTGACAATGAAGGATGTCATATTTGTTGAAAATGAATCTGGTGCACGTGGTGGTGCGATTTCTGCGCGTCATGGAACTAAGTATACCCTGGATATTGATACGGCCGTATTTACAGCGAACAAGTCTGGTAATTATGGTGGTGGTATCGCCAATGTTTATGGTGGCGCAGTTGATATGAAAGATGTTCAGTTTGTATCAAATGTTGCAGCCAAGGCAGGTGGTGCAATCTATAATGGTATTGACAAGAACTATGGTGTTCCTGGTGGGGTGATGTCAACAAATCATGGTGTCCTGAATCTGAGTGGAAATAATGTGTTTTCAGGTAACACTGCCGGTGAAAAGGGTGGCGCTATCTATAATGATGGTGGCATTATCACAATGTCGGGAAATAATACATTTGTAAATAATTTTGCAGGAAAGGGCTTGAATGATATTTACAATGATGGTGAACTGAATATCGTAGATGGTACGACCACGATTGGTGGTGGTATTTTGGGTAATGGTACGCTGACATTGGCGCAAGGTGCCACGTTGGATATTGGTAATTCTACGATTAAGCAAGGTGCGATTACTATTGAAGGTACAGTCGCATTGTCTGTTTTGAGTAATCGTTCGTATGGTCGTTTGGTTGCTGATGAAGGTTTGTTGAATATTAAGGATACGGCAGAATTGCAATTGTCTGTTGGTGGTGTTGGGGAATATGATATCTTTGATGGCAATATTGCAAAGTTCAGCAAGATAACCTATGGTGATTCTTATTTGGTTGAAGAGTTGGATAATGGTGTTATCAAAGTCACAACAAAGTCTGTTGAGAATCTGGCGGCAGATACCGGTTTGACAACACAGGCCGCAGGTGTGGTTGCGTCGTTGGCAAATTCACACAGCAACAAAATGCAACAGATTTCATTGGCATTGCAGGAAGTCTTGAATTCTGGCAATACGGAATTGGTTGAACAGGAATCCAAAAAACTGAATCCAGAAGACAAACCAGTTGCACAGTCGATTGCATCATCTGTTCAGAATCAGGTGCTGTCTTTGGCGTCTGGGCGTATGTCCGGCGGTGTAGCGATGGGACGTGCCGGTGGTGATACGGCCCAGGAAAATGGTTTCTGGATGCATGGTTTATTTAACAAATCTAAACTGGATGGCCAATTCCATGGATATACACGTGGGGTTGCATTTGGTATGGATACAGTAATTGATGGCAAATACACATTGGGTGGTGGTTTGGCGTTCAATAATTCTGATGTTCATTCTGATGGTCGTGGACATACAGATATCGACAGCAAGACATTGTTTGTCTATGGTCAGTATAAACCAAATAAATGGTTCGCAAATATGACATTGACATACAATATGTCTGAATATGATGAAGAAACAAACGTTTTAAACACAAAAATTAATGATGTGTATGACGTTGATTCATATGGTGCACAAATCATGGGTGGATATGATTTCAATACAGGTATCACAACCGAAATCGGACTGCGTTATCTGCATATTGCCCAAGATGAATATACCAAAGAAACAGGCGCCAAAGTTTCTGCAACAGACACCAATTTCTTGACCAGTGTTGCAGGTATCAAATACGCGTTCGCAATTGAAAACGATTGGGCAATTAAACTTCGTCCAGAATTGCACGCAGCATTGACCTATGACCTGATCAGTGAAGCGGATGCCGCAGTTATTGATATGCCAGGTGTTGCATCGTACAAGGTTGCGGGTGAAAACCTGAAACGTTTGGGCGGCGAATTTGGTATCGGTCTGACCGCAGACTACGAAGGTCTGAAGATTACATTGATGTATGATTTGGATTTGCATAAAGATTATACATCACAGACAGGTATGATTAAATTCCGTACCCAGTTCTAATGAAAGGACCTACAAAAATCCCCACCATCTGGTGGGGATTTTTATTCAACTACAAAAGACATAGAAAAAATTTAGTTGTGCTGTTACTTTGCAACAATTACCATCGCGGTTCGCAGTACGGCATCACCATACAGATATCCAGACTGCATTTCATCTACAATTGTATTTGATTTTACATCTGGTGCGTCAATAACCTGAATTGCATTATGGTGCATTGGATTTAATACCTCACCTACAGATTTTATTTTTGTAATTCCGATTTGTTCAAATGCAGATTCCAATGCACGTGCCATAGATTGAATACCTGCATCATCTGGACTGTGTTTTAACGCCGCATCCACAGCATCCATAACCGGCAAAACTTTTTCTGCGACCATCATTGCGCGATTACGCGCACGCGCTTCGGCATCCAACGCCGCACGACGTCGTGTATTTTCTAATTCAGCCGCCAAACGCAAATATTTATCATTAACATCCGCCAATTGCGCCGTCAGCGTTTCTATCTCTGTCTTCTCGGCTTTTTCAGTCACACTTTCAGCCGACGCCCCATCAATTGACACAGCCTCAACTTTTACTTCTTTTTCATCATTCATAATAATATCCGTTTGTTACACACTATATATTTATTTCACACTGGTTATTATAGGTATGAAATCATCACTTTTCAAGGATGCCCCACCTACCAATACCCCATCTACATTTGGAATAGACATTATCTCGGCTGCATTTGCCCCTTTAACAGACGCCCCATACAAAACAGGTGTGCCTGCCAATCCCATATCAGACAACGTGTTTGCGATTAAAGTATGCGCAGTTGCAATTTCTGTATTTGTTGGTGTCAACCCTGCCCCAATTGCCCAGCGTGGTTCATACGCAATAATAATTGGCGACTCCACCATCGTTGGCACAGACAGTCGAACGCCCGCCTCTATTATTTCCATGGTTTTACCCGCCTGCTTTTCATCCATAGTCTCGCCCACACAGATAATTGGAATCAAACCATTGGCCAATGCCAATTCCGCCTTGACCCGAACAGTATCATTTGTATCACCATGATATTGACGACATTCACTGTGTCCAACGATTGTATATTTTGCACCACTGTCTGCCACCATTTGTGCAGACACTTCGCCAGTATATGCCCCATGCGTATGTTGGCTAATATCCTGGGCCCCCACAGCAATTTTTTCAGATTTTACATTTAACATAGTATATGGAACACAAAGAATAACTGTATTTTCTGTATCAACGGCCTCTAAATCATTAATCATATTTTTCAAATTGGCAGACGTGCCATTCATTTTCCAATTTCCTGCAATAATTTTCATTATAAAATCCCCTTTTTTTATTGCTTTTTATCGTTTTCTTTTGCTATGGTAGCGCAAAAGGGGAACAAATGCTAGAATATTTAAGAAACGCATCAGAAAAACCAGTTGCTAAGATTTTAATCGGAATTTTATCATTCTCGTTCGTTGGATGGGGTGTTGCCGAATGGATATTCGGCGGTGGCACCACAGATACAGCCCTGATGAACGTTGGCGAACACGCGGTATCTGTACAACAATTTAATTCACAAAAATCAAATGATTTGGCATCAATGACACGCGAACAACAGCGCGCAATCTACACAGACCCGGCCGCCCAAAGTACATTCAACGCCCAGGTTTTACAAAAGGTCGCGACAAACCAAATGTTGGAAAACCGTGCAAAAGATCTGGGTTTTGTTATCAGCGACAGACGAATCGCACATGAAATACGTGAATATCCAGAATTTCAGGTAAATGGTGAATTCTCGCCACTGGCATTTGACCGTACCCTGAATAATTCAGGATTAAGCGAGGCCGCATTTGCAAACGCAATACGTGCCCAAATTTTACGGACAATGGTACTGGCGGCCCCGGCGCAACCTATCAAGGTTCCAAACTTTGCTGTTATGGCGGCATACAATGCCCGCTATGGCCTGCGTGACATCGAATACACAACAGTAAAATATTCTGATTTCAATGTTCCTTCGCCAACATACGAACAATTATCAGAATACTATCAGCAAAATCCGCAAACCGTACCGGAAACACGTGCCATATCATATGTATTCATTGAAACAGACATGGCACAACCCGACAAATATGACGCCGGCTATGCAACCGCAATAAAAATCGAAGACGATATTATTGCCGGTGAAACGATGATGGATGCCGCGAACAAACACGGCGCAAAATATACATCATTAAATGCATTTGCGCGCGATAATCGCCCTGCAGATAAAATACTGACCGACGCACTAGTTGCGAAAATCTTTGACATGGACGAAGGTATGGAAAGTGAAATGATTGAAACCAAAGATGGATTTTTATTCGTACGAGTTAATAAAATAAATCCAAAACACGTCGCAGAATTCGAAGATGTAAAAACGTCTTTGATTGCCGACTGGAAAAAATCAGAACAAAAAAAACAGGCTTATATTCGCGCAAATGAAATATTAGTTGATTTAAACCAAAACAATAACCTGAAAAACAAAAAGACAGCACGTGTTTCACGCACATCTGGCGCCCCAACCGACGTTTTAGTTGCGGCATTTCGTAACGGAACAGCCCCTAATTCTATTGTCTCTGCCCCAGATGCGTTCTATGTATTAAGCATAAAAAACATAATTGCTCCAACGGTCGAAAATAAAAAAATGGCCGATTTACGCCAGGAAATTCAAACAATGTCGGACAAAAGCATCATAGATGACTATGATTCATTCTTAAAACGCGAATATCCTGTGCAAATAAACGAAAAAATATACAACCGGGTATTTGGAAATTAAAAAATCCCCCGCACGGGGATTTTTTTTTACAAAAATACAAAAGAACGTCTGTTTCAAATAAATCGCCATCCCCGGATATTCAAAGAATCTAACATGAAACAAATTGAAACCTTTACACATAAAATAACATAAAAAAAACCGCCCAAGCGGGCGGATTTTTTTATAACTGCGCACGAACTTCTTCTACCTCATAGCATTCAACCCGATCACCTTCTTTTAAATCATTATATTTATCAAAAGACATACCGAATTCAACACCACCAGATACTTCCTTAACTTCGTTCTTTTCACGACGCAGTTGCCCAATTTTGCCATCATATATAACAACATTGTTACGCAACAAACGGACAAAAGCATCCTTTTTAATAACACCTTCGGTCATACGACACCCTGCAACGCGCACACCTTTTCCAACGGTAAACAACGCGATAACATCTGCATATCCGATAAATGTTTCACGCTTTTCTGGCGCCAATTTACCCGACAGGATTTCTTTGATTTCGTCTGTAATTCTATAAACAACGCTGTGATAACGGATATCGACACCATTGCCACGTGCCATGTCACGAACCATTGAATCCGCCCGAACATTAAATGCAATAATAACTGCACCAGATGCCGTTGCCAGACGAATGTCACCTTCGGTAATCTGACCAACACCAGAAGACAGGATTTCAACACCAACCTTGTCCGTGTTGATTTCTTTGACCATATCAGAAATTGCTTCGACCGACCCTTGCACATCTGCGCGCAAAATAATTGGCAAGATTAATTTCTTTGACTCATCACGTTTTGCGAACAATTCTTCCAAGGACGAGCGTTTTACAGCATTTGCCTTGTCTTTTGTTTTTTGCGCACGATATGCTGCAACTTCACGTGTTTGCGCTTCTGTTTCCATAACACGTAAATCATCACCCGCCCCTGGGACCGCATTCAGGCCCAACACAACTGCGGGCTGCCCCGGACGTACAGATTTAACACGTTCACCAACAGAATTAATCAGACCGCGCACACGCCCAAAAGTTTCACCGACAACAAACACATCGCCAATTTTCAGTGTACCCTGACGCATCAAGACAGTCGCAACAGCGCCCAATCCTTTTTCTTGTTTGGCTTCTACCACATATGCAACTGCGGGCATTTCTGCATCCGCCTTTAAATCCATTATTTCTGCCTGCAGTAAAATTGCTTCTTCCAACTTATCCAGACCAATTTTCTTGGTTGCCGAAATTTCAACACATTGAACATCGCCGCCCATTTCTTCGACCTGAACTTCCTGTTGCAACAGGTCTGTTTTCACGCGCATTGGATTTGCTTCTGGCAAATCAATTTTATTAATAGCAACGATAAATGGCACCTTGGCTGCACGGATATGGTTAATTGCTTCAATTGTTTGCGGCATAATCGAATCGTTTGCCGCCACAACCAATACAACAATATCTGCCATTTGCGCACCACGCGCGCGCATTGCAGTAAATGTTTCATGTCCTGGTGTATCCAAGAAAGTTATCATCTGTCCTGATTTTGTTTTCACCTCGTACGAAGAAACATGTTGTGTAATTCCCCCTGCTTCACCCGCTGCAACATTCGCATTACGAAACGCGTCCAGCAATGAAGTCTTACCATGATCAACATGTCCAACAACTGTTACAACTGGTGCGCGCGGTGTCATTTTTTCTGGGTTTGGTTCACGTTCCAGAATATCCGCGTATGGTTTAACATCAACGCGTTTAACAGTCGCCCCAAATTCACCTGCGATTAATTCTGCGGTATCTGCATCAATAGACTGATTCACAGAAACCATCATTCCCATTTCCATCAGTTTTTTGATAACATTTCCAACTTTTTCGGCCATTGCTGCCGCCAGGTCTTTGACTGTAATCGTATCCCCCAGCGTAACAACATGCTCGATTTTCTGTGGGACAGTAAACACCGCACGTGCTTTTTCACGGAATCGTTTCAGCGAAGCCTCGGACCGGCGTCGATTTGCACCACGCAAACCGATTTCATCGTCATCTTCGCCATCGCCCATAACAATATCGTGCAAATGGATTTTACCTGATTTCTTGAAATCCTTCTTAGTGTTGTTAAAGCGTCCCGGCCGTCCATCTTCATCATCCCCTCCACGGTTTTTACCACGACCTGCCCCTGCAATTGCATTGTTTGTAAATACCTTTTGCTGTTGCGCTGGCTTTACCTTTTGTGGTTGCACCGGTTCTTCGACGACTTCTGAATCTTTGGCAACATTTTCACGCGCCGCCAACTGAGATTTCACCTGTTCATATTCGCGATTTTCGCGTTCGATTTCCGCATCACGTGCCGCACGTGCTGCGGCTTCTTCTGCCTCGCGTTTTTTTCGTTCTTCCTCACGAGCCTTGGCTGCGGCCAATACCGCGCGCAATTTTTCATCGGCGGCATTTTTTTGTGTTACCGGCGCAACAGGTTCGTCACGCAGTTCTTTACTGTTTGGTGCAACGACACGGCGACGGCGTTCCACAAAGACCGCATCACCTTTTTTGCTGCGAACCGCATCAGTTGTTACAGATTTTCCAAGTGTCAATGTCGCCATATTTAAACAACTCCATCAGTTTTTTTTATTTTTACTCGTTATCTTTGGTTATTCCGTATGCAATTTCGCGCGCTTTCATAATTACGCGTCCGGCCAAACGATTACTCATTGTATCTTCGCCCAGGATTTCAACCAATTCATCTGTTGCCAAATCAGCCAAATCTTCCAGTGATTTAATCCCCGCCTGGCCCAGTTTCATGATTGTTGCACGCTTAATAAAATCAAAATGCAACAAATCGTCCTGCATTCCAATTTTGTGACCTGCATCGACATAATCCTGTTCAATCTTGTTCAGGTAATCTTTTGCACGTTTCTGCAGTTCTGCTGCCAATTCTGCATTAAACCCTTCGATTTCTTCTAATTCTGCAGTATCAACGAATGCGATTTCTTCGATTGTACGGAACCCTTCGGTAATCAACAATTGTGCAATCATTTCATCCACATCCAGTCCCCCGATAAACAGTTCTGTCTTTTCTTTAAATTCTTTTGCACGACGATCCTGTTCTTCGGTTTCGTTCATAACATCAATATTCCATCCTGTCAGTTGTGATGCTAAACGCACATTCTGACCACGACGTCCAATTGCCAAAGATTGTTGGTCTTCATTCACAACAACCGCAGCACTGCGCGTATCTTCGTCAACGATAATCTTTGCGACCTTGGCTGGCTGCATTGCGTTAACAATGAATACCGCCGGGTCTTCAGAATACAATATAACATCAATTTTTTCGCCGTGACATTCGTTAATAACCGGTTGGATACGTGTTCCCTTGATACCCACTGTCATACCAACCGCATCGATTGATGGGTCTGCGGTTTCAACAGCGATTTTTGCATGCGAGCCAGGTGCGCGCGCAACAGATTTAATTTTAATAACCCCTTCGTAAATTTCAGGCACTTCCTGAACAAACAGTTTTTCCATAAACATTGGGTGTGTACGTGTCAAGAAAATCTGCGGCCCTGTATTAGAACGTGCGACATCCATAATCAATGCACGAACACGGTCACCGACGGACAAACGTTCACCTGGGATTAATTCTGTACCTTTGATATATCCTTCGGCCTTGCCGTTAATATCAACAAACACATTACCAAATTCGATACGTTTAACCACACCATTAACAATATCGCCAATTGTATCTTTAAACTCTTCATACTGACGACCTTTTTCGGCATCACGAACGCGTGTAGTCATGATTTGCTTTGCAGTCTGGAATGCCATACGCCCAAATTCCGGTTCCGGCAGTGCATCTTCGACCACATCACCAACAACTGGATTTTTTGCATACTTTTTCGCTTGTGCGACCGTCAGCATAGTATTTGGATTATATTCTTCACCTGCCGCATCTGGTGATTCGATAACATCAAATAAACGCTTTACCCGAATTGCGCCATTTTTTCGGTCGATTTCCGCAGTAATATTAAACTCTTCGCCATATTTATGCTTTGCTATTTTCGCGATTGCCGCTTCTAACGATTCAATAACGATTTCACGATCAATCTGCTTTTCCTGGGCCAACGAATCAATCGCAAGCAACAAATCCTGACGTGGCATAGATACAAAAGACATTTATATACTCCTTCGCGTTTATTGTATATCTTATTGAAAGAGCGGGGTCTGTCTCCGAACCCCGCCCTTAAAACTTATTTTAAGAACGCACACATTATATAATTCGATTCGCATAAAATCAAGTAAAAACTGCATCATGATAAAAATGTGGCAAACCACAAATTTTTAAATATAATACTCTTTGCTATGATAAGAATACTAAGATCTTTGTTCGGTCCGGCGGCAAACAAAACCACAGCCGGCGCATTGGCGGCCAAATTTGGTCTGGAATTACGAGGCGATGCAAACGCCCCCGTACGTGGTGTTGCGCCGATTGCAGATGCCCGTGGAGGTCAGTTGGCATTTTATTCAACAGAACAGAACAGCAACGCTTTCAAGATTCTGCCTATATCTGTATTGGAAAACACCCGTGCAACGGTTATTTTGGTTCAGCCTGAAATGGCCGCACATGCGCCGCGTGGTGCAACATTATTAATAACAGACAGTCCGCGTGGTAACATTGTAAAAATTCTGGGCGAAATCTATCGTGAAAAACCCCGATTCGGCATCAGCAAAAATGCTCACATCGACCGTGGTGTATACTTCCGGAAAAAACGCAGCGTCTATGTTGGTCAATTTGCAACGATTGAACGCGGTGCGACAATTGAACCAGACGTCAAAATTTATCCTGGTGCATTTATTGGTCGTGGTGTTGTCTTGGGCCGTGGCACAGTTGTGCACAGTGGCGCCCACATTGAAAACGCAACAATTGGCGCAAACAGCGTAATTAATTCAAATGCAGTTATTGGCAAAGATGGCTTTGGTTACACGCGTCAGAATGGCAAAAACATATTTATTCCGCACGTGGGTCGTGTTGTATTGGGCGAACGTGTATCTGTTGGCGCAAACACATGTATTGACCGCGGCGCAATGACAGATACACGCATTGGCGACGGGACCAAGATTGATAATCTGTGCCAGATTGCCCATGGTGTTGTAATTGGTTGCGAATGCTTCTTGGCCAGTGGCGTTGGAATTGCTGGCGGTGTCACAGTTGGTGACCGCGCCTTATTGGGCGGCCACGTTGGCGTTGCGAACGGTGTCAAGATTGGCAATGACGCATCTGTTGGCGCAAACAGTGGCGTATTCCGTAACATTCCAGATGGCGAATCACACATGGGCTATCCGGCGGGACCGGGTACAGAATTCATGCGTCACTATGCATGGCTGCGTAAAAATGTAAAAAAATAATCAATTCACACAAAAATGATAGACAATAGAAATAAAAATATTATTTGTATTTATCCACCAAAACGCATTTTGCAAAAAATGCAAACTGATAATCAACTGTTAAAACCACAGACCAAAATTATAATTGAAAGTTGGATGTTGTCTAAACAAAAATAATAGGAAAGGAATATCGAATGATTGACGCAAAACAAATCGAAAAAGTTATTCCCCATCGTGGCAATATGCGCATGATTGACGAAGTGCGCGAATTTAATGACACCAGCGCAGTTGGCGTCAAATACGTACGCGATGACGAATTCTGGTGCGCGGGACATTTTCCGGGCGACCCAATTATGCCTGGCGTATTACAGGTCGAAGCGTTGGCACAAACCGCATGCTTTGTTGCGTTCAATCGCATGACCGACGAAGAAAGACAAGGCATGCTGGGGTACTTTACCACGATGGAAAAGATTAAGTTTTCGCACATGGTACGTCCTGGCGACAAATTAGAATTGCATGTTGAATTGCTGCTGACGAAAATGAAGTTATATAAATTCCATGGGATTGCCCTAGTCGGTGGCAAAAAAGTAGCCGAGGCAACATTCACCGCCGTCATTCAAAAAGCAGAAAAATAATAATACCCCCCAAAAAAACAGGGGGATTTTTATTCCAGTTTTGCATCATCTATTGCATTTTCAAATTCATCTTCACCCCAAACAGTAATTCCCAACTGTTCTGCCTTTGATAATTTACTGCCGGCATCCGCCCCCGCCAGAACAATATCTGTTTTTGCAGAAACACTGCCTGTAACTGTTGCCCCCATACGTTCCAATATATCACGTGCCGCATCACGTGTATATTTTGACAATGTCCCCGTCAGCACTACCTTCTTGCCCGCCAACGGCCCATTCGCAACCGGCGCAACAATTTCTGCATCACGCACATGTATCTGTTCCAGTAATTTATCCAGCGCACCCGCATTATGTTCATCGGCAAAGAACGATACAATTTCATCTGCCATAACATCACCGATACCATCAATTGATTTTAATTTCCATGCCGGCGCACTGCGCACTGCATCCAACGAACCAAACGCCCGCGCCAATATTTTCGCAGTTACCTCGCCCACCTCAGGTATTCCGATGGCGAACAACATACGGTGCAAATCTACATTTCTGGCAGTTTCAATAGATTTATTCAGATTATCAACAGACTTGTCCCCAAAACCTTCCATTCGCCGAATTTCGTCACCGTGATTATGTATCAGTGAAAATATATCCGCCGGTGTCTTAATCCAGCCACGCGCAACAAAATTCTCTAATTGTTTCACGCCCAGTCCATCAATATCAAATCGTTTGCGTCCCACAAAATGTTCCAGTTCACCCACCAACTGTGCAGGACACCCCAGGGAATTTATACACCTGCGTGCAACCATTCCCGATTCCTGAACAACATTACCACCACAAACCGGACAGATTGTCGGGAACACAAAATCAACAGCCCCTGGCGCATGTTCTGTCACACCAACAATCTGCGGGATAACGTCACCGGCGCGCTGTACAATAACCTTGTCACCGATACGCACCCCCAGACGTACAATCTCGTCCGCGTTATGCAGGGTCGCACGCGAAACAACAACCCCACCTATATTAATCGGTTCTAATTCTGCAACCGGGGTCAGAACACCTGTGCGTCCAACCTGAATTGTGATATCACGCAGTATTGTAATTGCGCGCGCTGCAGGGAATTTATATGCAACCTCCCACCGGGGGCTGTTTGCGCGACTACCCATACGTTCTTGGGTTGCGATATCATTTACTTTTAATACCAATCCATCTATATCAAATGGAATATCAGAACGTATCAGCATTATATCATTATAAACCTGCTGAACATCTTCTATTGTTTTTGCGTGTCGCGCCCAAAGCCGTGTTGTTTTAAATCCCCATGATTCCAACCTATCAAAATATTCAGATTGCGTTTTGAAATCCCGATTCGATATTTCGCCATACGTGTATGCAAACGCACTCAATTTTCTGGTTGCAGTAATTGCCGGATTTAACTGACGTAATGATCCCGCTGCCGCATTACGTGGATTTGCGAATTGCTTTTCTGATTCTGCGTTCAGCGCTGCGAAATCCGCGCGCGTCATATAAACTTCCCCCCGAATTTCGATAACATCTGGGAAAATTCCTGTCAGCACCTGCGGAATATCAGGTATTGTTTTCAAATTTTCTGTGATATCTTCGCCTTCAACCCCACTGCCACGGGTCAGACCACGCACCAGCCTTCCATTTTCATATCGTGCCGCATAAGAAACCCCATCAACCTTTAATTCCACGAACAAATCTTTACTGGACAATTTATCAAACCAATCTGCGACCTCACCTTCGTTAAAGACATCAGATATAGACAGCATTGGCACACTGTGCCGATAAGATTTAAACCTGCCAGAAACAGCTGCCCCTACATGGCTGGACGCCCCCCCCTGTGCCAAATCTGGGTATTGGGCCTCTATCTCCAATGCGCGCCGCTTAACCGCATCATAGGTTGCATCATCGACAACCGGCGCATCATTTTGGTGATATGCAATATCCCATTCGTGCAGTTTCTTTAACAATTCCGCATGTTCAGACAAAATAAATAAATCGGGTATATTTTTCATACCCGAATTATAGAAAATCACATTTAATAATACAACGGAAAAAGAATCCGATTAAATACCGAACTTATATACCGCACCGAAATAAAATTCCGTCGCATCAACATCTGTTGTGGCAAATGTTTCATCATGCAGTTTATGTTCTACTTCGCCATAGTACTGATATTTTACCCCCAGGTTTAGGTCAATTCTGTCATTCAGTGCAAAGTTCACCCCCGCCATCAAGCTGTATGATAAATCAAACACACTGTCTGACATATGTCCATACGGTACCTTTACGTCCCCCCATATTGTTGCGAAACCAATTCCCAATCCCGCATATGGTGCAACGGTCTGTTCGTATTCTTGGAACAAATAAACATTTAACATATTCGCCCACACATCAAAGTCATATTTATTTGCGCGCTTGCTTTCTGCGACACCGACATACGATGTCTCAAATTCTAATTTAACATGATTATTCAATCGATTCCCAACAACCGCACCAAAACCAAAGTTATCCGCGCGCACGGTTGAATTACCGCCATCCCGCACCTCATACTTTAACGCAATACTTTCATTTTTATGAATCCTGATACCTGCATATGTTTCATATTTTTTTGCAGAATTATCACTGTATTCATAGTAATCATATTCATCCACATATTCTTCTGCCAACACAGGCATTGTACACAGACATGCTAAAATAATTGCAATTTTTTTCATATACCCACCCCTTAATTTACGTGCTATATTATACTTATAAACACTGGCAAAAGGCAAGCTGTTTGTGCTAACATTCCCATCAAAGGAGAAAGATTTGCCCCGCAAAGTTTCATCAAAACAATCCCAATCACCACAAAAAATCCCACTAAAACGGCGATTATTAGTTTGGACGTTTAATTTATTCATATTGTCATTTGTTGCGCTGTTTGGCTATATTGCATACATATACATGACGATGCCGTCTCTGGATGCGATTTTACATGAAACGCGTGATGCAACGATTATATTCTTGGATCAAGACGGCAATGAATTGCGCAGTGCAAATCGCATTATGGGCACACCTGTATCTGTTGAAACACTGCCCCCACACGTATGGCAGGCAATCATCGCAATCGAAGACAAACGCTTTTTTCGCCATGGTCCAATCGATATGCGCGGTATTACACGTGCTGTATTTTCAAATCTGGCCACTGGTCGCGTGGCAGCAGGCGGTTCGACCATAACCCAACAAACAGCAAAAAATATATTCTTATCCCGCAAAAAAAAGATTTCACGCAAGGTTCAAGAATTAATTCTATCGCATTGGCTAGAAAACCGGTTCAGCAAGAACCAAATCCTGGATTTATACATGAACCGTGTATCATTGGTTGGCGGTCTGCGTGGTATTGATGCGGCATCACGTGCAATGTTTGGTATACCGGCCCACCAAATGAACATTGGTCAATCTGCGCAAATTGCCGCCATGTTAAAGGCACCAACGACATACAGTCCCCTGCGCCACCCAGATAAAAACATAAAACGGGCCCGCACTGTGTTAACAGAAATGGTACGCCAAGGCTACATAACAATTACCCAGGCGCGCATTGCAGCCCAAGGCCTGGCCCCTGCTATTCCGACGGCAGACACAAACACATATCGCTATTGGACAGATTTTGTTATGGACGAATTAAAATCGCGCATTGGCGTATTTGAAACAGATATGTATGTGCACACCACACTGGACACAAACCTGCAGGATAAAATCGCATCAATTTTACCTGCCAAAGTCGGCGAAAACCAAGGTGCAATTGTTGCAATGAATCCTGACGGCGCAATTCGTGCAATGTCTGGAGGGACAGATTATCAGCGCAGTCAATTTAATCGTGCAACCGCACCCCGCCAACCCGGCAGTGCGTTTAAACCTGTTGTATACTTGGTTGCGCTGGAAAACGGTATGCTGCCGGATTCATATGTTAATGATTCACGCTTTGCGATTGGTGATTACAATCCCAAAAATTATAACGAACGCTATTACGGTGACATAACACTGGCAACCGCATTTGCAAAAAGCGTCAACTCTGTTCCATTAAAACTGACAGAAATATACGGTATTGATTCTGTTCTGGATATGGCAGGTCGCCTGGGCGTTGGCACAAAGCTGCGTCGCGAATATTCAACGGTCTTGGGCGCCTCAGAAATGAGTTTACTGGATTTAACAAATATATACGCAGTAATCTGGAACAACGGTCAATCTGTTCGCCCTTATTCAATAACAAAAATCACAGACATATCAGGACGCACCCTGTATGAACGCAACCCATCTGACCCAATCACTATATTGCAACCACGCACGGTTGAATCAATGACAAAATTACTGGCAGATGTCATTGCCCCTGGCGGTACGGGCGGTCGTGCACATGCGACAGGTGTATTAGGCGGTAAAACTGGCACCAGCAATGAAAACCGCGACGCCTGGTTTATCGGCGCAACTGCTAATATGATAATTGGCGTCTGGATGGGCCAAGACGATTTTACCCCCATGGATTCCAAAATAACCGGTGGCACAATTCCAGCAGAGATATTTCGCAAGATTGTTACCAGCAATTAAACACAAAAATCATAAAATATGGCGTTTATTATTCACATCTGGCGCAGACACAATACCATCCTGCTCCATTCGTTCCATAAATCCGGCCGCCTTGTTATATCCGATTTGCAGACGTCGCTGAATATATGAAATTGTTGGTTTTTTATCACGAATAACACATTCTTTTGCACGTTCATACAAGTCTGCATCTTTATCCCCACTGCCACCTGCACCTGGGATTGCCCCCGGAATTCCCGACGCATCACCTGCCCCTTCGGCATCTGTAACACCTTCGGCATATTCTGGTTCGCCCTGACTGCGCAAGAAATTACCAATCTGTGTTAATTCTTTATCGTCAATAAACGCACCATGTATACGAACCGGGACACGTCCTGCCTCGCTGAACAACATATCACCCATTGCCAACAACTGTTCTGCCCCACCTTCACCCAGACACGTTACACTGTCGATACGGCTTCGCGCCTGGAAGGAAATACGTGTTGGGAAGTTTGCCTTAATAACGCCTGTAATTGTTGTCGCGTCTGGTCGTTGTGTTGCCATAACCAGATGAATACCTGCCGCACGTGCCTTTTGCGCGATACGCTGAACACAGGCTTCTACATCTTTACGTGCCAAAGACATCAAATCTGCAACCTCGTCAATAATAATGACCATATATGGCATATCAGACAAATCGATTTCCTGGGTTTCGAATAACAATTCACCGGTTTCTGGATCTGTACCAACTGCAACCTGCTTTGTCATTTTTTCGCCGCTGGCACGTTTTTGCGCTGCAATTTCGTTATAGCTTTCAATATTGCGGGCATTCAAGACCTGTAATTGCTTGTATCTTTCTTCCATCTCGCGCACGGCCCATTTCAGTGCATTCACCGCTGGTTCTGGTTCCAACTTTACAATCGGTGTAATCAAATGTGGGATATCGTCCCAGAAACCAAAGTCAACACCCTTTGGGTCAATAATAATTAACTTACACTTATCTGGCGTAAAATGATAAACAATTGACGTGATAATTGATTGAACGAAAACAGATTTACCTGATCCTGTACGTCCTGCGACCAACATGTGCGGCATTTTTGCCAAATCAAAGTACATTGGATTACCACCGATATCGACCCCTAATGCCAATGGAATTTTATATTTAGTATTTACAAACAATTCATCTTCCATCAGACCACGATAACGCACGGTCTGACGTTTTGCATTAACCATTTCCACACCGATTAATTGTGTACGTGGTATATGCGCAATACGGATACTTTCTGTTGCCATCGCACGTGTCATATCGGTCACAGTCTTGCTGACATCTGCCATACGTGTCCCATCGTCTGGCATAAATTCATACAGTGTCACAATTGGTCCCGGCTTAATACCGACAACCTTGCCACGCACACCATACTGGGCAAATTTCACCTCCATACTACGTGCATTTTGTTTTAATTCCGGTGTGACGACATATTTACTAAAATTAGAACGTTCCAATAATTTTGTATCTGGCAACTTATACATTGACCCAGCACGTGCTTTTTTGGGCATTGGCACCTCGGCCTTGGCCGCAACAGGCACCGCCGCAGATACCTTGGCCACCTTGCGTCCCAACAATCCACGTCGCGTTTTCTTCTCTGTTTTTTCATCTGATTTTGGCTGTTCTTCGACAGTTGTTTCCACATTATTATCATTGGGAACAGCGCGTGACGACTGAACTAAATGGAACGCTGTACCCAACCAACGCAACCAACGCCATGCAACTTTTACAAATGCCCGCAAATGCATCCATTTAATATGCAATAAAGTTGCCCCCATCCACATAAATGCAACCAAGGCAAAAATACCAGGCAAAACAGAAACTGGCCCCATAATCATGGTTAAATCTGCAGCGGCAATCGCACCCAATATACCACCATACGTAGCATTTGGTGAAATTAATCCAAACCCAATTGCCCCCAAACAAACCGTGATAAACACGCGTAAAAAATTATATTCTGGCGTTTCACTGATTTCCAACCCCGCCAGTTTCACCAATCCCCAACGCGCAAGACACAGCATCAGGAACAACCCCGGAACCACACCCACAGTAAAACGTATACAGCCAACAAAATTACCCATCAGCGATTGATTACCAAATGTACTGGCCACCGCCACCCCATCCAAATATGGGTTATACAGCAACAAAGCCAACGCAGCCCACACCCCAAAAAAACAAACAACACCACCAAACGTCCGCGCCACCAGGCCCTTTAACGCCCCCGAAACACTGTCGGGTAAAAATTTAGATTTCTGTACCATAGCAAAGTTATTCTATCATAAAATTCACAAAAAAACATGTGATAAATTCATAAAAAAGCGGGGCATTGCCCCGCTTTGTTACATTTGTATATCCTCGCATTTCTCGATTGGCGTACCACTTTTACATTCAACACCACGAGAATCCCACAGTCCCAAGAATCCACGCGAACCTTTGTTCTTGCAATCCTTGGTAATTGTAAGTGAACACAGGTGACAAATACGTGTATCGCGATTAAACGTCGACCACATTTCACGTGTACCACCATCAAATTCAGCGGTATATTTATCAGACGCCAACATACCAACCATCTTAACACTGGCATCCATAATCATACCTACTGGATTAAATGACAGGGCTCCTGTTGCCAAAACTCCGCCCATTGATAAGAATGAACCACCTATACCTGAAACCGCAGCAGCAATCGTGCTTGTTTTTCCACCATCAGACCCACCGGCAGCCTTTCCACTGGCGGTTGACATACTGACCTTACCCAATGTCTGGGATGTATGTGTCCCGCCTGCGGCAAGCGACGCGTTCGACACGCCGCCAAATTCCACCACAATCGCACCAGGTGCTATTAATGGGGTATCCAATTCTGCCGATGATATACCCTGGGCCGTACCATTTGATGCTGGCAATTTATTACACATCAAATTCGCCATATCAACGTTTGCACCTTCCATCGCCTTGGCCAGATATTCATTATATTTCTTGTTATAATTGTCCTGGGCCTGGCGCAGGGCAGAAATGGCAATCTGTACTTTAACCTGGTTTAACAGATTTGGAAAACGTGCAGATGTTTTTTCTTCCTTGCCTGTAATTTGTCCTAAATCGCGCCCGTTAATGCAGAACTGAATTTTCGGATCCTGTTCTATCATATCTACAACACGATTTATTGTCCCCTGAATGTTTTCTAATTCATACAGGATAGAATCAGCCACGGATACATATTCAGCCGGCACCGTCTGGGATTCAGACAAGAAATTAACATAATCTTGTATATCAATCTGTCCCATATTTTCCGGTTCGGAACCAACATTAATCTTGCCGAATGAAATCATCCCGCTCAATCTGTGAACCGCGCCATCTTTTTGATACTGTAATGATCCTGTACCCATTGTATCGTCAGTTGCGAATTTATTACAATTGGTAGTACTGCCACAAACTTCCTGCATTTTCGCGTCCAGCAGATTCTGACACTGTTCCATTGCGGCATTATCAATATTAAGATAAAGTCCCATCAACATAGAATCTAAATCATCCATTGAAAACTTTGGATTATTAGCCTTGCATACAACTAAACTATCAATTGGACAGATATCATGAATATAGTTATAGTCCATACCCAGACAGTTTTGGAAATCCGTACCACAACGTGTTTCTGCAGTAAAGCAATCTTTGACTTCTTGGGTACATGCATCAACACGCATTGCAGCCAATTTGTCTTTTACATATCCCCAGATTAGCGGTTCCATACGTTCGCAAGGGTCAATTTCAACTTTACAGAAACTGCGCACCATATCTGGTCTAGACAAACAAGCATCCATGGTATCTTTACCTTTACCGACGATATCGTCTTTACAAGCATTTTGAACACATGTTGAAATATCTGTCAAACAAGACTGACGGAATTTTGATTCCGCCTGCTGCTCGGCTAATTTTAATGTAGGGGCTGCCTCTTTCAAGAATGCTGGCCAAACCATATCACGAACCGCGACACAACTGGCCAAGACATTTTCACATATAATACGCTTATTACTTAAAATTTCCATCGTAGAAGGTGTAAATTCGTACGTATCAATTGTTACAACCTTGGTTCCTGCGGTACTGGTCGCTTCATTATTCTGCATGTTTTCAGATGCAATTGTTGAAACGCAATTTTCCCAATTTTCACCACACGCATCTTCGGTCTGCATACACTTTTTAAACTGAACCATGCACTGCCCCAAATCATACTTATTGGCTGCATCAAAAGATTCTTTTAACGCCTGGCGAACATCACTTTCCGCACTGGCTAAAGCCAACTCCGCCTCAGCTTTTTTTTGCGCCAGACTGTTCTCATAGCCCTTGCAATCTGATGTAATTCTGCGCGAATACATATTACGAATTAATGTAATATCACTGGCACATTCATCTGGCACCTGTTCCAGGCACAATTCCTCTGCGGCGCCATATAATTCTGCCCCTTTCAGTGATGAAAAATCCACACTTTCATCTTCTTCGTCTTCATAGGTCGAATTCCACAAGGCCAACATTTCATCACGCTTTGATTTTTTGTCATCCCGACCAATTTCATCAATTTCCTTCAGATTGCCATCCGCATCATATTCACGCGTGCCTGTAAAAACAATATCTGCATTGGCCCCTAATTTTACCTTTTCCACTTCAACGGTTGAAACGCGTTCTGCCTCGGCCAGTAATTCTTTAATTTCTTCGAATTCCTTGTCATATTTGATACTTAAATCACTACATGCGCAACTGCCACCACTGTCATTATCAGTAATGCAAAACTGATCCATACAACCGTAATAAATATCATAACATTCCTGATCGTACAGACCGGTTGCCTCGGTCTTGGCACTAACCGTTGTACCTTTTTGAATGGCAGATTGTTTTTTTGTTGTTGTTTTTTTAGTCAACGCCGCCGCATCATGTGTCGACAAAATCGCCAACACACAAAACACAGAACCAAACAAGCCAAAACGTTTCATAGCCTTCTCTCCCCCCTAAGAATTACATATTAATATCTTCACAGGATTCTATTTCCTGACAATATTCTTTTTCATCGGCAGCACTGGCCCCAACAAACGCCCCACCAACTGCACCAATCACACCACCAATCGCGGTCCCCCAACCTGGGCTGACCATCGTACCGGCTGATGCACCCGCAGACAAACCACCGGCGACCCCTTTGGCAATCCCTGTACCTTTGGATTCGCCACCTGTTTCACAAACGCGCTGCATCCGGCAAACATGACAGTTACGCAAAGACGGTTCAAACGATACACTGCGAATATAAGTATAATTTGACTCGCCCTCTTTCGGTGTTTCTACCTTGTACGTATTCAAACAGTTCTGTTCTGCTTCCTCTAATTCCTGTTCACGGGACAATTCTGCAATCTTGGTCTCCAATTCACGCATCGCACGATTTTCTGCGCCAATTTCCGCAATAATCTTGGCCGTATTAAATACGCTGCTGCCCAGGCTTTTGCGCCCTGCCGGTTTTTTTGCATCCTGACACGCCGCAATTGTCATATCCTGTTCAAACTGCACAAAGAACTCTTCAACCGCTTTTTTGGCATTTTCACGAACACTAACACGCAAAGCCGCCAAATCCCGTTCGTTATCAGGCACCTCGGTCAACGCCATTACCGTATCATCAGATGGCAAACACGCCATATCCGTACCACACGTACGTCCCAACTGTTCACTAAAATGATTTATGCACCCCTGCATCATTTGATAATCCATCTGCAGAACCGCCGCCGACACGATTACATCAAACTGTGTTTCATTCTTGCACGACGGGAACATATCTTGCGGGCACATTGCGATAATCTCGGACGGCTTTTTACCAACACATTCTGGCGCGGTAAAGTTTTCACCACACCTGTCACGCAAACACGCATCAACATCATTCTGACAAAATTGCGTACGCAGATACCCCAGCTTGTCATTAACAACGTTTTTTAACCCCGGAATAATTTCATTACATTCATCAATAATCGGACAAACACCCGCTGCAACATTAACATCTGATAGACACGCAGAATTTGTTGATGCCGAACAACCATCTTCCAAACACACCTGAATCTGCGCCAAACAAGTCTGGCGACGATACTTATCTGCATACTTTGCTGCATCCAACAATATCGCCTCTGACTCCGCTTCCCAGTCAGCCAAAACATCTGTTTTTACCGCCATACACTGTTCCAATACATTTTCACATGCATTTGCGCGACGCCCCAACAAATCTGCATCCAAACAGTTTTCAAAATTTGCGCCACATCCACCCTTATCCGCAATACATGAACGATACGCCAACAAACATTCGCCACGATTGTACTTATTTGTCGTATCCAACATCGCCAGACGCGCCTGACGCACCGCGGCCTCAGCCGTACGCTTATTAGCTTCGGCATTCGCCTTTTGATCCGCCAAATACAAATTAAATGACTTACAGTCCGCAACAACCTGACGCGTATACAACAACTCTTCCATTTCGGCTTTATCACCACACGCTTCCAGCTCAGACGCACAAAATTCTGCTGCCATATAATACAGATTATCACCTATATCCATATCCGCATCCAGCGCCTCGTCATCCTCCCCGACGCCACTATTTAGCCAATCATAAAAGCTTAAACCTGACGCACGCGAACTTTTCTTTGCTGCCTCGCTTTCGCCAAACACCAAACGCGCCTTGGCCCCCAACTGTTCACGCTCAACACCCTCGGTATATAATTTATCGGCTTCTTCCTGAATTTTCTGAATTTCCTTAATTAAATCTTTTGACTTATCAATATTAGATGAACACGCACAGCGATACCCCTCAGACTCATCCAGCAAACAAAACTCATCCATACATTCACGATACGCCGCGCGACAATCCTTGCTGCCTGACGGTTTTGAATCTGGCGTTTCAACAATCACATCTTCTTTATCATCACCATCTTCAACATAATCATCATCACCCGCAACATCATCGCCCTCAACAGGCGCCTTATCCACATTAACAGACTTATTCCCGGAAATCTTGGTCACCATTGTCGGCATACGACTTTCCGCTGACGCGCCCGCCCGTCGCGCCCCGACACGCGCACTGTCTACGCGCGGCGCCGCATCTGCAGCCCAAGACATCACCGCTAATAAAACCGCCAAAATTCTTGCGTTCATAAGACTCCACCCCTCATTATAATTACAAACATGATACCAAATCTTTACCAAAATCGCAAGCATATAAAAATAGGCTTGCATTTTTTTATCACAAACGATATCATAGCCCGCATAAAAAACACAGAAAATTTAAAGGATTAAAAACATGGCAAAAGATGACGTAATTGTTTTCACAGGCACAGTCGAAGACAAATTACCAAACACAATGTTCCGCGTAAAATTGGAAAACGGTCACGAAATTCTGGCAACCGTATGCGGCAAAATGCGCAAGGCACGCATCTGGGTAAATGTCGGCGAACGCGTGCGCGTTGAAATGACCCCATACGACCTAGACAAAGGACGCATAACATTTGTTGAACGCAATCGCCCATCAGGCGAAAACACAAACCAATAGAAAAATCCGCTTTGGCGGATTTTTTATTATAAAATTCTTGTCTAGATATCCATTTTTTGATAACATCAAATAAACACTAAACAACGAATGTTACGAAAGGCCTGTCTTTTTTTTGCGATAGTTTTCGCCACTGTTGGTATTGCCAACGGTGCCGTGCGCAGTGAAAAATCCCCTACACGCACCACCAAAGACACTGTCACGTCACGCACCAGCCCAAACGACAAGACAATAACCGCCCGAACAACTGCAACTAAACCAATTTCCACCAGCGGCGTTTCACAACGCAGCAAACAACAAAACGCACGCACCACGCGCCCAACCGCCACACCACGCGCGGCAAAAACAACAACCGCACGTGGCACGACATCAACTGCACGCACTGCACGTCCAACCGGGGTCAACGTCCGCCAACCCCGTATCGCCATTACCCCAGCCACACAAATCACCACCCAATCCCCAACCTTTGATGCGGCATACAACACATGTCATGACGCATACTTTACATGTATGGATCAATTTTGTGCTGCCGCCAGCGACACCTATCGCAGATGCATATGTTCGTCTAAATTATCAATGATTCAATCACGCGAACGCGCGCTTAGCCAGACCACGGACCAACTAAGCGACTTTAAAAACCTGAATCTAGAGGTTGTAAACAAAAACGCCGATGAAGTATCCGCAATGTTGACCGCGACTGAGGGCGAACGCACCCAGGCAACAACCACGGATAAATCGAACAGCGCCAAACAGCTGGCCGGCATCAGCGAAGTCTTAGCCCAAGCAAAAAAACAATCCTTGTCAACCCAGGGAACCCTGGACATTGCGGGCGATATAAATTCACTATGGTCCACATCCGACCTGGCAGGCAGTGCAAACATCGCCAACCTGACAGGCGAAGCGCTTTACAATGCTGTACACGCCCAGTGTTCCGAAATGGTCATAGACAGATGCACATCACCCGCCATACAAAACATGGTAACAACCGCATACGGGATGTATATTGAAAACGACTGTTCAATCCTACTTAACACTCTTGACGGCCAAAAGAATACCGCAAAAACCAACATTCGCGAAACAGAACGCGAATTACATTTGGCCCGTCTTGAAAATTACAACGCGCACAACGCGACCAATATCAACGACTGTATCGCCCAGGTACGCACTGATATCACCGCCGAAACAGCGTGCGGTCCAGACTATATACATTGTCTGGACGTAACGGGACTGTACCTAAACCGCGAAACAGGAGAACCCATCTACACCGCCAGTTTTTACCAACTTGAATCCATGACATCGCTGTCTGGCGACATACTGACCAATCAGTCTAATCGCCTGTTGGTTACAGAACTAAATCGCAAGCGCGACTATGCAAAACGCAGTCTGGACACATGTCGCGACATATCAGATTCTGTATGGGACGAATTCATGCGCCAGGCAATCTCTGAAATCTATCAGGGTCAACAAGAACGCGTCCGCCAGGTAAAAAACGAATGTCTAGAGGTTGTCAATAAATGTTACGACGAAAAGAACGAAACCCTGAAAAATTTTAGCACCACCGTAGAACACGTATTACTTGGTCAACGCATCGAATTGTCCGAGGCTCTGTGCCAAGAAAAACTAGACACATGCAGCAACCTGTACGGTGGCGGTCCAAAAGGCTTTGCAGAATTGCTTGTTGCGATGAAAAACATAACAACACAAACCATCGCCAGCAGTTGTCTTGAATCGCTGCGCAAATATACTCGTGAAATCTGCACACCGAATGCCAACGACACCCTGCACACATATCCATACGCATGTCGTACATACTATCCAGGATATGCCAAGCAGGCAACCAACCCCAGCTGTAATGCCAAGGACCAACAAGACGCATTTTTTACACCATCTGCAAAAAACAGATTCCCCAAAAACGTCACAGGCCCCTACGCCTGCGAGAGACGATACATCTCATGCCATAAAGACTATTATCTGTACAACTATGCTTGCTACACATGCCCCGAAGGATATGACTGTCCTGCTGGGACAAAATACTCTGACCTTGTCAGTCAAAGCTGCCAAGGATACGTTGGTTCTTTATATCATAAACTCATTCGCCAGGCATCACAAAGTTGTGTAAAACCATCAGACAGCTCTACAGATTCCTTGCCTGCAACGGTACTACAGGATGTAAACACACTAATGACAGAAATACGACAAGAAATGGGTCAAGAACTTAACAAAGAATGCGAACGTCTGGGTGGCACCTGGCGCGACAAAGAATGGCCCATCGACATCCAGGCTAACAGCCCCGATTTAGATTATGGTGATTACCAGTATAAAAAATTCTATAATGAAACAAACGCAAACTCCGCCTGGGGTTATTGTGCATGGCCAACGGCAAACTAACACCCGCACTTGCACAACAGGAAAAAATTTGATAGAATGTTACAAAACTGGGAAAGAAGAATGAAAAAAATATTTTTATTAACAGTATTATCATTAATACACCTTAACACTGCAAACGCGGCAACACCATGGTGGCTGCAACCAACAGTGTGTCGTTTGGATCCAACGAATTGCTATACCGCGATGGGCGCGGGTTTTGATTCTGCGTTGTGGGATACAACCAGTAATTGTTGGGGATTAAAATTAATCTGCCCCCAGGCATTAACCACAACCGCCGATGCCCCTGTTGCAATGGAACGTAACGACATCAGAAAGGGGAAAAATATAAAACCCGACTATGACACTGATTCACTTGCACAGAATGCAGAATGCTTTGGCCGCAGGAAATTTGGTAAAAACGGTTCAACAATTTCTGTAAACGGTAAATATGTCAATGTATATTGCCATGGCATATTATCCAATCCTGACGAAACGTTTGAAAATGGCGAAATCGTTCACAACATCCAACCCACCTGTGAAACATTGGCAAAATCTGGCTATATCGCCGTTGAAAATAACGGCTGCTTTGGCAAGTACTATGACAGTTCAGATTATTTCATCGAATGTGGCAGCGCCCTGTTACCCGAACGTCTAATTATTTTAAATGGTGCAGACTATAATGCCACTGCGTCCAACGCGCCCAAGGATATGAGTGCTGCAAATAAAAAATTTGAAGAAATGTATAACACATCAAAAAGACAACACGACAGATATTTCAGCGAATAAAAAACAGCCCCGAATCCGGGGCTTTATTTTTACGACACTCAACAAAACTAACATCCTTTTAGAATTCGCGCTTTATTCTTGTCCCATTCACGCTGTTTAATGGTTTCGCGTTTATCCACCTTGGATTTACCATACCCAACACCCAACAAGACCTTTAATTTTCCACGATTATTAAAATACAGTTTCAGCGGCACAATCGTCGCGCCTTTTTCCTGTAATTTACCAATCAATCTATTAATTTGATTTCGATGCAGCAGCAGTTGTCGACTGCGTCGTTCATCAAAATTAACAATACGCGCAGCCGTTGGCAGCTTTTGAATTTCGACCCCCGCCAAGAATAAATTATCACCACGACGTTGAACAAACCCATCAACAATCGTAACCAACCCATAACGAATCGATTTGATTTCGGCCCCGGTCAAAGAAATTCCTGCCTCTATCGTATCTTCGATAGAATAATTAAACCGCGCCTTGCGATTTTCAGAGACCTGTCCAAATTTAATAATCTGCCTTGCCATAATCAGTTCATTTTTATAACAAAAACCCGCCATTGGGCGGATTGAATTACTGGTTGGGGCAGCTGGATTCGAACCAACACTGACGGAGTCAGAGTCCGGAGTTCTACCATTAAACTATGCCCCAATGCGTGGCACATTATATACCCTTCATTTATAAAATGCAAATAAAATCTTATATGAAATCACCCCTAATGCTTTTTATCTATAAAACAGAAATAATTATTTCAACCCAAGGGAGAGAAAAATGCACAAAATAAAATTCTTTGCAACACTGGCTGCATGCCTGGGGCTGATTCAATCGGCCGACGCATGCACAGGCATAACACTGAAATCGCGCGACAACGCAACCGTCGTTGCACGCACCATGGACTGGTCCCGCACCGAAAACAACAGCATGTATGTAATTGTACCACGCGGATACAATCATCAATCTTTATTACCTGACGGGACAATGGACGGTCTGGAATTTGTATCACTGTATGGATATGCTGGCCTGGCCGCCGCCGAACCAGAATTCATAATCGACGGCACCAACGAAGCCGGCCTGTCCGCCGCCCTGTTCTATTTCCCAGAATACGGCAAATACCAACCATATAACGAAGATAACAAAGACATTTCCCTGGCTGATTTCCAGGTTGTATCATGGATATTGTCGCGCTTTTCCACCATTGACCAGGTAAAGCAGGCAATCAACAACGTCCGCATCATTAATGTAGATTCCAGTGCCGGCACCGTTCATTGGCGCATAACGGAACCAAATGGCCGCCAGGTTGTACTGGAAATCGTCAACGGTGTTCCAAACTTCTATGAAAATGAAATTGGCGTTCTGACCAATGCGCCGGGTTTCCAGTGGCAAATGACCAACCTGAACAACTATGTAAATCTGCACCCAGGTGGCGCCGGCCCAACCAAGTTCGGTCCAATAACCCTACGTTCATTTGGCTCAGGCTCGGGCTTCTTGGGGCTGCCGGGTGACTTTACACCCGTATCACGCTTCGTCCGTGCAGCGTTCCTGAAAACATATTCATTGGAACAAGACACTGGCCCTGCCGCGGTTGACCAGGCATTTCATATCCTGAACAACTTTGATGTACCTTTGGGTGTTCAGTTCGCTGTTGGTGGCGCACCAAACAACATGCCATCTGCGACCCAGTGGACAGTTGCGACCGACCTGAAAAACATGACGATATACTATCACACAATGTATAACAGAACGATTCGCAGTCTGGATATGAAATCGATTGATTTTGCGACTGTCCCGTTCCAATATCATTCACTGGACACGGCCAAGCGTCAAACGATTGTACCCGTCACAATCGACTAGCCCCACCCTTTCCACACAAAAAAAATCCCCCCAACCGGGGGATTTTTACTTATCTTCTAAAATTGCAATACCGGGCAATACACGTCCTTCGATAAATTCCAGGAACGCCCCACCCCCGGTTGAAACATATGTTATATCATCTTTGACCCCACACGCTTCCAGTGCCGCAACAGTGTCACCACCACCGATGATACTTTCCAGTTTTCCGGCACGCGTCTGTTCGGCAATTGCATTTGCGATTGCAAATGAACCGTATGACCATGTCGGCTGCCATTCTGCCATACCAACCGTACCATTCCAGATTACTGTTTTTGCCGCGCGAATTTCTGCAACATCACGCGTCGTTGTCTGAATACCCGCATCGATAATAACATCATCTTCTTCTATTTCGGTAAAATCTTTATTCACACGCGCCGCATCACGCGTAAACTCTTTGGCCACCCCTTTGTCCAACGGCAACAGCACGCGACAATTATTTTTTTCCGCATAATCCAGGATTTCCAAGGCGGTATCTTTCTGGTCTGCCTCATACAGCGAATTTCCAACACGCCCACCCTGCGCATAGTTAAACGTTGTACCCAACGCACCACCAATAATCAGTGTATCTGACAACTTTGCCAATGCCTTTAACACGCCTATTTTTGTTGAAACCTTGCTGCCAGCGACAATCGACAACAGCGGGCGCGCTGGATTTTCCATAACCGCTGACAGGTGCTCAATCTCAGACGCCAACAGCTTACCCGCAAAAGACGGCAAAATTTCCGCCACACCAACCGTGCTGGCATGCGCGCGATGTGACACCGCAAAGGCATCATTTACAAACACATCAAATCCACGCGCCAGGTCTGCCGCAAACGCCGGGTCATTTTTTTCTTCGCCCTCATAAAAACGAACATTTTCCAGCAAAACCACATCCCCATCACGCATATTCGCCATAAACCCTTTGTCCAGACAATCTGGAATCAGTTCAATTCCCATAAAGTCTGCAATTGGTCGCAGGGAATATTCCATATTGCGCCCCCCCTTTGGGCGACCACGATGCGCAACAATTGCAATTCGCGCCCCCGCATCACGCAGCGCGTTTATCGTCGGCATACTTTGTTCAATACGAAACGGGTCGGTAATTTTATCATCCACAATCTGAACATTAAAGTCATCGCGCAATAAAACATACTTACCCCGCACATCCAGATTTTCAATTGTTCTCAGCTTCATTTTCAATCCTTTCCTTAACTGGCCCAAAACTTTTACGATAATGCAAATTTATACCATATTTATCAATCGCCTGCAAATGTGATTTTGTCGGATAACCCGCATTTCTATCCCACCCATACTGTGGGAATTGTTGCGCCAAATCATGCATAATTTTATCACGCGTTTCCTTGGCAATAATAGATGCAGCCGCAATCGACAGTGACCGCGCATCCCCACGCACCACAGGCAGACCATTTAAACCACTTGGCAATCTGTTCCCGTCCACCAGGCAAAATTCTGGCACACAGCGCAATTTTGCAACTGCACGTTCCATTGCGCACATCGATGCCCACAAAATATTCATTTCATCAATCTCGGCTGGGCTGCACTGTGCCACCGCCCAGATTGTATTTTCCGCAATCCAATCACAGGCCAGCGCACGCTGACGCGCGGTCATCTGCTTAGAATCACGAATAGATACCGGAATTACAACATCACGATTTGGAAAAATCACCGCCGCCGCAACAACCGGCCCACACAGGGGGCCACGCCCCGCCTCGTCCACGCCGGCAACCAAATTGGCGCCAGACGCAATCTCTAAACTAAAATCAGGAGTTTCCCGTGCCATACGCACATCATAAAACAAAAAAGCAACAAACAAAAGACTTTTTGAGTTGACAAAACAGATTTTTTACACAAAACTCATAAACATGACTGCAACAAACATGAATTACAATCAAAATCAGAATAATACACCAAACAACGGTGGGTTCCACGCATTTATATTATTATACCTAACGATTAACGGGATCGCCACTGGCAATGTTATTCGCACTGCAAACCATATGATTGAAAACGGCTATGACCGACAAACCACAATAATAATGTTACTATGGTTGCTGATGTTTGTATATTCTGCCCAGCGCATATATGAAATAAACCGCGACCATAAAAATCGCAACAACAAAGACAAAACCAGATAAAAAACGCCCTAACGGGCGTCTTTTATTTATTAGTTAGCTGCAACTCTATACGACGATTTTTTTGTAAACTGGCCGCATCATTACCCAATTCAATTGGATGCAAATCACCAAATCCACTTGGGACCAGTCGACGCCTTGACACCCCTGCATTTGCCAATTCATTCGCCACAGCGGTTGCACGCAACAACGACAGTTGCGTATTATTCTTATACCCCCGCGTACCACGAATAACCTGTTTCTTATCAGTATGCCCATCAACACGAATAATCCAATCAACATCCGTTGGGATTTTGTTTTCCATATCCTTGATAACATTTGCAATCAAGTGCAGCTGTTTTTTTCCATCTTCGGACAGGGTATACGAACCACTGGGGAATAAAATATCACTGTTAACGATAAAACGGTCACCATCTGATTGAATTGTCGTACGATCACCGATTGCCAACTTTACCGCCCGATAAAACGCCGATTGATATTGCGCCATATCATTCAGTTCTGCAACCTTGTCCGCCAAGGCACGATTTAAACGACTGGACATTTCCACATACTGAATTTCCTGGGCGCGAGATTTTTCTTCGGCCGCATCCAACGCAGCTTGTAACCTAGTCAATTGTTCAGCCAGATTTGCACGTTGTGCATCCATTTCTTCCTGTAATTTTTTTCGTTCCTGTTCCAGTTCGGCTGTTTTTTTCTTATCAAACGTCACCTGGGTCAACTCTTGCGTTAATACATTAACCCGCTGTTGTAATTCCTGTCCGCGGGATTGTAATTCAGCAACCTGGCCTTCATAGGCGGCAATCAACTCTTCTACGCTTAAATCCATGTCATTCAATTCATTGGTCAAATCCGCATTACTTTGTTCCAGATTGATTAACTCATTGCGTGCCAATATCAGCAGACGTTTGGCCTCTTCTTCATCCATTGTCATTTGTTGAATCTGTTCTGCCTGTGCTGCATTCACTGTTTTTAATTCTGCGACCGCTTTTGCATTAGTGGCCCGCCCAAACACACTGGTCGTTGTCCACAAGAAAACAAACACAATCAACAAGAAAATTAATATGATTACCAGATTCGAGAACAAATCTACAAATCCTGGCCATGCACTGGTTGATGTACGATAACGAATATTCATCATGTGTATTTCTCTCTCGTATTTTTGTTTATTCCTCAATAGTGTCCGATATTTTCTGGACAGTTTTTGTTAATTCATGTGTTGCCAGATTTATCTGTGGCAATATACGCGCCACAGTATCAGTTGCAGAAATATGAGTATGCGCAGACAAATAGTCTTCCAATTCATGATATATGGCATTTTGCGCAGATTGTACCTGCAACGACAAAAAACCAACAGTCAAACTGCCCCCCAGCCCCAACAAAGAACTGGTAAACGCCGTTGCCATACCTGCCAACGGCCGAACCAGACCAGCCTGCATAGAATTTAAAACAGTTTCATCAGAAAAATTTAAACCGCCAATTAATTCTGCGAACCCACCAACGGTCAAAACTAACCCCCAAAAAGTTCCCAACAATCCCAAAAAAATTAAAGTATTTGTAATATACCGCACCGATTCGCGCGAATCCTCGAATCGTATCAGAATCATTTCCATAAATCCGTTCATGGTTGACGCAGAAATCCGTTTAGGCCGCGCATACAACATCATTGCGACCGGACGTAACAAATACGGCGGCAGCTTCAGACCGCGCTTACCATTCACATACCCATTCAGCCACCTGTATTCAGGCAACAATTGAAAAATTTGAACAAAACACAGCCCAATCCCAAACAACGACGTACCAATAATCACGCCGTTCAACCATATATTTGCAATTGATATTTCAATGAATTCGGCCCAGAAATACAGAATACCCGTAACCAACAATGCGGTAAACAATGCCATACGATTAAGTGCGCTGTGAAAATATCCTTTCATAGTATGTTCCCTGCCTTATGGTATAAGGTTAGTAAATTTTTGAAATCTGTGTCAACAGGTTTTCTGAGGTAAAAAAATCCCCCCATTTTTTTGGGGGAGAACCTTTTACGCGGCACGTTGATTCATATTACGTATCGTAATGATATTTATCTGACGCTGTAATTGTATCTGTGCCTGAACGAATTTAGCCGTCTGACCGACAGATTGCTTTGCAAACGGATTATCGCGTACGGACACAGTTGGTTTTTCATATGACATCCGTTGCGTATTCTGTTTAATGGTCGCAGTTGGTGTCACGTATGGTTTCTTTGTAACTGTCCGTGCGGGCTGTGGTAATTCAATGTTTTTTTCCACAGGCTTTTTCGCAACTGTGCGCGCTGGGATTGCAGCAGGTTGCACCAGGGGTATTTCTTTTTGTTCGCTTGCGGCCGCCATTTGGGTTTGTGTTGGTTGCGCGGCCGGTGCCGCCATCGGGGCAGTGCGCGTAGGTTGCAGGGCCGATTCTGGTGCCGGCTGTGGTATGGATTGTGCGTGGTTTTGTGCGGCCTGTGTTTGGGTCGCGGCTTCTTGTTGCGCCTGTTGCGACATGCTGATATCCAGTGAGTATTCGTTATAGCGCGCCAAGATTAAATTTATTTGGTCAATTGCGGTACGAATCATACGTTTGCCATGTTCACGCAGTGCCAAAACACGTGCATCAGACGGATTAATTGTATTTTCGCGATTTTTATGCGTCATTATAATTTGCGACCAATATCTCTTGTACCCTTTGGCGGCGGCTTTCAGATATTTTGCAGCAGGATTTTTGTCATTCTTGGTATCGCAAAATGCACCGCATTGGGTCAGCGCTGTTTGCCATGCGCGCCCCAGTGAATAACCATTGGTCCAATTCACCCATGAAAAACCAGAAAACAGATTCAACATGCATTTAACCAATTCTGTGCGGTCAAATGGTTTGATGCGTTGTAATGTCTTGGAATCAATTTGAATCACAAACTGTTGTTGTGCGGTTGCAATATTTTGTTGATTTGTCATAGTGAACTCCCTTGGTTAATCTGCTTTGAAGTTCTGTGGCATTCCCCACAGCAAATATATATAAGCAGCGCGCGATACATTTTCAAGGGGCGCCTGTCAAGAAAAAAGATTTTTTGACATATGTCCTAAATTCAGTCACAATTACCTTGTTCATATCGCAAAAACATACTGTTGCCAAGAATGGGCGGTGTGGATATGAACCCGGCTCTTGCCAATAATGGGGGGCACGGCATTTCATCGAAAACAAGGAGTTAAATGATGAAAAAAACTTTAAGTGCAGCAGTTGCATTGTCCGTATTGGGCGCACCTGCAATTGCAGCAAACCTGGAAAACCCACTGTATATGCCAAAGCAGGGTACGGGGTATTCCAAAACATCTGCGGGTGTAATGTACAAAATCGCGGATGATTCAGATGCACATCAAAAGAAAAATCATGATGGCGCAACAGAATTTCCAATCTGGCGTATACACGAAGAATTGGGATACGGTATCTTGGACAACCTGGAAGCGTATGTAAAGGTTGGATATACCCACGACGGCGACATTGACCGCAAGGGTATGCACCTGGGACGCGCAGGTTTGAAATATCGTGCAATTGATACGACAGATGGCTGGGTATGGGATTTGTATGCCGACGCACAGTTGGGCGGTATCAGCGAAATGAGTGGTTCTTATGATTTGGCCAAAGGCTTTGATTATGACAATTATTCAAATGGTCGCTGGGGCTTTCATGTCGGAACCCAGGTCGGTAAACAATGGTCAAAATTCAGTGCCGCCGGTTTCATAGAAGTATTACGTACATTTGGCAATGACAATAATAGTATTGATATTTCCGGCGCGGTATTTCCGACACCTTATGGTATAAAAACCCCCGCAGAATTAGGATTCCCTGATGAGATTTCGGTTGATTTGAAATCAGCGACTGAAATTAATGCCGGGTTAAAGGCGTTTTATCAGATGGATGACCGTTGGTCGTTTGGTGGTGGTTTGACATATAAACATCACTCGGATAACGGTGTTGAAGGTTTGGCTTCTTCGTTGAAGGATATGGGGGCTCTTCAGCCTTTGCAGACTGCGGTCGTCAACACGTTGTTGGATTTGGTCGAAGATATGGAAGACGGGTTTGATGAATATGTATTGAACCTGACTGCGGCATATCAGATGACCGACGCTATGCAGGTTGCCATATACGGCGAATATACATTCGACGATGCACATGAAAATTCACAAAACGGCACAGATGTTAAGGCCGAATTGGGTGTACGCCTGAATGTTCAGTTCTAATTAATTGGAACTTAAAACAAAAATAAAAAAACTAACATATATTGGACAAATTCCCCAGGCAACTGGGGATTTTTTTACCCACGTCGTAACACACATACATCGGACAAGATTTTTTTGCTAAACACAAAAAAATAACACTTTCAAACTTTCACAATAAATGATATAATCCAAGAAATTGGAAGGGGATTTTTCATGAAAAAAATACTGTTATTACCACTGATTTTGTCATTAATTGCACTTGACGCAAATGCGGCGGCACGCGCAGGCGCACGCGGAAACTCACGCTCGTCTGGCGCCACGGGGGCAACAACTGGCACAAAACCCGTATCTGCACGTGCTGCAACAACCGCCCCATCTGGCAAGGTTGGTGCCGCCCCTGCATCAGGTACGGCCAAGACCGTTAATCGCGGCCGTGCGGCGACAAACACATCCACTGGTGCGAAACCGGTTGTATCCGCCCGCGCGGCAACAACACAAAAGGTAATAAACACAGGAACCAAGATTGCAACTGCAACCAAAAACATCACCGTTGATGAAACCTGCCAACAGAAATACGACGGCTGTATGGATTCGTTCTGTATGATTGACAACGAAAGTGGCGGTCGTTGCACATGCAGTGATAATAATGCAAAATTTGATGCAATCCTGGCAGAAATTGAAAAATTAGACCAACAGTCGTATCAAATGGCAACATTTGGGGTTGAAAAAATTGAAATGGGCGCATTGGCAAACGACGTAATCGCCGCTGCCAAGGCTGCAGCCGAAGAATTCACAACAAAAGAAGAAATTAAACAAAACGCCGAAGCGACCAAGAAAAAGGCACGCAGAACCGTTGATTTGTCTGCATGGAATACGCCAATCGGCATGGATGATGAAGAATCCGACGTGTTTGGCGAATCGTTGGTACTGGAAACATCGCCAATCGATGGCAAGGAGGGCGACGAATTACATCGTGTTGCTGCCAATTTGTGTGCAGAACGCATTCCAGAATGCAAGGCAGACCTAAGCCTGCTGCAAATGATGTATTCACAGCGCATCAAATCAGATTGTTCTGCATATGAAAATATTTTAAAGCAACAAAAGAATGCCAGCGCCCAAAAACTGCAAACCGCCGAACGCGCCCTACGTGACGCCGCATTGGAACAACTGGAAAATGCAAACAAATATGATTTGGGCCAATGTACGGTTGAATTTAAAAAATGTATGCAAACCACCGCAGGTTGTGGTAACGACTTTACAAACTGCGCACAAATGAGCGCACTGGATAACACAGCATATGGATTGAAATCATCATCCACATCTAAAATATATAAAATAAAAGGTGCCGCAACCAACATTGAAATTTCTGCACAAACATATGATATTCTGATGGGGAAAAAACCATTATGCGAAACCATAACAAAATCATGCGTTGCCGTCGCAGATCAGGTATGGGATACATTCCTGCGCGAGGTTGCCCCACAATTAAAAAGTGCTGAAATTATCGCCGAAGACAAAGCACGCCAGGATTGTATTGGAAATATATCCAAATGTTTCCAGAACGCATGCGCTTCTCAATTTGGCGAAGACGATACCAGTGGAAAGTATGACATGTGCTTGTCGCGTCCTGGGACAATGTTACACGTTTGCAAGGTACCTTTGAACACATGTGGTATTGATGCCAGCAGCACAGACAAGGCAGAACAATCCGAAATCTGGAACTTTGTTATTGCACGTTTGGCATCTATGCGTGTCGACTCATGCACAACCCAGGTTAAACAATGTCTGACATCCGAAGACAGGTGTGGCGAAGACTACACCAAATGTGTTGGTCTGGATACTGATACAATCATCCGTATGTGCCCATACCAAAAACTGAGCGGATGCGTTGAAGTATACGGCGCACAACAGGTTACATCTGATGAAACCTATGACACAATCGCTAACATGATTCAAGGCATATTCCTGAACATTGACGACAATTTCTTGACCACATGTCAGAATGCCATTGACGAAGCCATGGTCAAAGTCTGCGGCAATGCAGATGACTGCAGCGGCCTGGAAATTGACAAAAATTTGGGTGCACGTAACATAACATCGAAAATATGCCCCGGCACGGAGTCTGGCACGGAGTCCGGCACGGAATGCTTTGCAAAGGTTGAAATGATTCCTGCTAACTTATTGGGCGAAGGCGCAGACATCGAACCTGCAACATTTGAAGCAAAAATTTATGGTCAGGTTCCATGGGATATGATTTCATTCGCATCCAACAGCGTCGAATATGACGAAGATGGCAATATTCTGAAAAATAATAAAGGCGAAACAGTCTATTCAGATCCAACAACCGATGGATTTAAATACCTGGCCTATGATGAAAGTAACCCAGCATTAACCCCAGAACAAAAGAAGGAAATATCAGATGTAGACAAACTGATTGCATCAACAATCGCAATGCTGGAAGCTGATACAACTGTAATGCACTGTACAACAGGCCGCACAGTCCAAGGTATGACCAAAAGTGGCGATGACAGCAAACGCCAAGATCTGAAAGGCGGTGTACGCTTTGATCACCTGGCCAAAAATACACATTCCGCAATTGCAAACTCTGTTTTACAAACGGTTCGTGCAAACTATAATGCACAAATCGATAAAATAAACAGTGAAAACAACAAAATGCTTGCTGATATTGCGGCTAAAGTAATAGAAATCAAGAGCAAGGAAGAAAAAATTGCGGCCGAGCAGCGAGCTGCAGCACAGCGCGAATCAAACAGACAATACTGTTTGACAAACGCGGGTCTATCCCAAAAAGCTGCAGAAGCAGATAAAAACAATACATATACATCATATGTCCCAACAAATGAAAAAGATAATGTAAACGAAATAACGACAAGCGCAACATTTGATGCAGTAGCGAACACATGCACCGTCATAAAAAAACGTCGTGACTGCAAAAACATCAAATGTAACAAAACAAATTGGCTTTGTCCAACCCGTCGCTGCAAAGATAACAAATGGGGCGACTGGTATGAAACATACAATAACGTTATACACTACGCTCAGTAAAAAAACCCGCCAACTGGCGGGTTCTTCTTTTAGGTTCCATACAAATTTATTTCATTTTTTGTTGCATCTTTTTTGTCAGAAAATCAATCCGTGTACGTGTATGAACTAAATCCTGGTCCTGATTTGCATTTGCAAACGCCATAACCCGATTCGCAAAAGATGTCGCCGCAACATTATTTCTGATTTCCGAACACGGCACACGTAATACAGGTGTTCCATTATAATAATAATTTGACATATGACGGCGTGGTTTCATACCATTACCACGCATAATATACTTTGCCAATTCAAAATATTCTTCTGATGGCATCGCATAAAAATACAGCCCTCCATTAGTAGCCCGCGTAAAAAAAACTTTACCTGCGGAAATATGCGCCAATACCGCCGCATCTGCATATGGATTATCACTGGGCGCAACAGAACCACTCATAATCGGCATCAATTCACGAACATATTCAACAATTGATTTAAAACTTAGTTTCATTTTTATCCTTTTTTTCACATCCGAAAATTGTAGATACAAAAATAAATTAATACAATAAAAATTTTTCCACCACCAAACCTGGAAAAGCTAATTACGCCCTTTGTCATTGCACAGCGCAGTAATCTGGTCATCTTTTTCCGTCACCCCATGACACTTAACCACGAAACCAAGGAAACACGCGGAACATGCAAAAAAAATATTTCCATCACAAAATAAAAAAACCGGGCCCTGCCCGGCATTTTTATATCCCCAACCTGTGTGACATCTTCATCATCAATATGGATTCATTACCAAATTCATCCGTATGATTTGGATTAACGCGATATATAAATCCAAATGCACCATCGGTAAATTCACCAAACTTATGACGATACGCACCGGAAAAACGCACCTCGCGTTTTTCTGCAGCCAATGATAAATCCGCAACATACGTATCAATAACATTTAACTGATAATTATTATCTGCTGTTTCAACAACATCATATTCCGCATGTGCATATTGTAATGCGCCATCTGATATTGCCAACGGCATAGATGCTGAAAATTCAAAGTTCCCCACATCCATTCCAATCGCAAATGCATTTGAATATATATCCGACATACCCATAACAAAATCCCCTGACACATCAGATACTGTCTGGGCAAAAGTTGCACGTGCCATCACCCCCACATTATCCATAACACGGTAACGCATCATAACATCAAGATATGTCGTATTACCTGCCCCCAGATTCAACAAACCATCGCTATACGCCCCCAGCAATGTATCAGATTCGCGCACCGCCCCAAATGATGTCACCAGTCTTAAATCATCACCTGTCCACGCCACATGTGATTGCGCCCCCTGAACCAATCCCAATTTTGCTGGCATATATTGTGCAGAAATTGTCGGGTCATTTTCCAGTAATCCTTCATCCGTAATCGCACCCGAAAATGCGCGTACACCAATCCCCCATGCACCCAAATTATATTCAACATCTGACACAACCGCATTAGATGCCAAAGACAGAACTGGATTTACCGCACCATTAAAACGCGATGCCCCATCGGTCAGATAACGCTGATATGACGCAGTCAAATTCCAATTATCTGACATATAACCTAATTTCATATTGTCCACACCTGACATACTGTCATTATATGCCCGCGGGGATACAGTCATTGAAAAAGACATATCACCAATCATTGACTTCTGCGCATCTTCACGCCGAACCATAAAGTCCCCCAAAACATCCCCCATATACAGCGCCCGCCGCCCCGTCGCACCAAATGCAAATTTATTTTCCCACACACGCGGCATCGACATACTACCATCTGCGCTTTGCAGCACATCAAAGAATGGTGCACTGATTGATGCCCCCCGCAGATTTAATGCCGCAGATGGACGAAATACAGTATTCGATGCTGTGCGCCAATATGCGTTGCCATTTACCGAAATAATATTATTCCCATCATAGAAATAAATCGAATGAGACGGCGTCATTGCACGTTCCAGATTTATCAATCCATAACCATAAACGTCCGCAAAGGCCTGTAAATACTGTTCCGATGTTAAAGTATCCGCATAATATTCCGGTGGCAAAGAATACATAGATTTTAAATACCCCGCCAAGGTATCTGCTGTAAACACATTACCGGCATCATCCGCCCCCAACAAGTAGCCATCTGCCGTCAACGCCATCAGCATAAAAATTTGTGGATTCGACATATAATCAAACGCGCCCTTCAGTGCTGCGACCGCACCTGCTGCACTGGCTGTTGCCATCTCGGCCGTTGGTCCTGCCGCGGCGAAACACCATGGATCAATTCCATTTTGTCCCTTTCCTGCGACGCCACATTTACGCGACTGATATTTATTACCATCTGCATCTTCCCACATAGACAAATACAATGGCCCAAAACTGGCCGACGTACCATTACCATATCCTGCAATTGAATCTGCAGACGCAGTCCCCTTGGTATGCTGAACCGCGACAACCGTCATAAACATATGTTCTAAATTATTCCCATACAGCAAAGGTGCATAGTTCTCGAACGTTGCATCCAACACCGACAACGACTTGCCATATTCAAATTCGCCTGCCGGCATCAGCATAATTGGCGCCCCAGTACTATAGCTGTTAAACATCAAATTTGCATACCCACCCTGGGATGTCACATCGGCATTATTTCTGTCATAAACAGAATTTATCAGCGAAACAAATGTTTCAGCCTCCGTTGCCGAACTTAATGCCAATGCCGCTGGCATGTCACGCACCGTCAGATAAGATGTATCACGCGCCCCATCTAATACCGATACATTGGCCACAACATTACTGACACTTAATGCCTGACCCATTGCCTGGAAATTTTTATAGTCCGCATCGACTAATTCCTTTTTCACATATATATTACCATCCTGAACCATATAGACTGCATCAACCATCTCGCCGCCAGTTGTATTCACATAATAAGAACCATCTGTCCCAACATAAATTGCAATATCTGACACATCATCACATGTCGCCCCAACGCATTCCCCACGCATCATTGTGCTTTCTGCTGGCACACGATATGTCGTACCATTAATTGTAATCGTTGGGTCTGTAACACTGGCCCCTGATGTCGCCAAAGACAGACTATACGTCACACCATTCAATGTTACTGTATCACCTGGTTCTATAACATTTGCTGTCCCAGCCGCACCATCAACCAACGTACCAACAACCGCCCCCCCAGTCGGGTCTGTTAACGTCTGCCAGAATTGTCCCCCGCCAGTTCTGAATATTCCCAACCGCCCATTTGGAACAAAACCGAACAAATCACCGTACACACGCCCCCCGGCATCCCAACCGCCCACAATCTTGCCCAGCGCACTGTCATAATAAGTTGCAAACGGGTTCAGTGCGGTCCCTGCCCCTGAAAAATCAAAACCAGAAATTTCCGCCCCCATGACTCCAGCAACCGGCGCATTATAGTTTAAATATTTATCCAATACGGCTGTTGCCGCATCTGCCGCTGCACTGGCCGCATATACAATCCCATCACCACGCGCCGCCGACCCCGTCGCACTGATTCCGTTATCAGTAACCAAAGACACGCGTACCGGCACCCCACCCGTCGCTGCATTTCCAACCAAGACCGGATTTCGACTTAACACATCACGAAAAATCGACTGTCCCATATATTCATTTGCAAATGCAGAATACCCATGCATCATCAGCAAATAATTTTGCAAAGGAACCTTAATACCATCTGCCGAATAATTGTTTTCGGGCTGAACTGTCGGTCTAAAATAGTTAAAATCCAATGCACGAATACCACCGGCACTAGGATTCCACAAACTTAAATTTTCCTGATACGTTACACTGCTGGGGTTAATTTTTCCATCTACCCCCAAGTATGCTGGACTGTACGGCACCGTCAAATAGGCATTTGCTGTATCCGAACCGCCGCTGCCACCACCATTATGGTTTGGCCTATCACCGCCGCCTCCGTTTTCATTTTCATTTCCTGGGTCAAACACATCTGTTAACAGCAACAGACCACCTACAACAACGGCGGCCCCCGCCGCCGCTAAACTAATGGTCTGGGCAGACGACAGTCCGCTGAACAATCCACCCCCACCCTTTGGTTTATTACGATTATTATACTGCTTAATCTGACGATCACACTTTGATGCATCCGCACCATACATCTGCAAAATCTGAGCCGCCCGCGTATCATTATTCATCAGCGCCGTACAAACAATCGACACACCCGTTGAATCAACAAAATTAACATTTGCCCCTGCATTTACCAGACTTTGCACCTGCTGAATATCCGCCGCCTTGGCCGCGGCCAACAATTGTGCCGCCATTGTAAATTCAGAACTAGCTGCATTGACAGCAACCGGCACAAAAAACAAAGCAAAAACCAATAATCTGATAAATCTCATCTACATTCTCTTTCATATAACTAAATAAATTTTACCATAAGATTTTTTTTTCGTCCAGACAAAAAAAACAAAAAAAGACCTGCTAAGACGCAGGCCTTTTTTTCAGCTGACAAAACATTATCTGTACTGACGTTGTTTTGTAACAATGCTACATTTTACAACTGTATTTTTCGTTGTCGTAAAGCGCACAACACTATCTGGCATAACCTGATAAACAGTATTGGCATTACCAACGATAATCGCACCATTATTTACCGCACAGGAATCCAACGCAATTTTTGCATCACTTGGCGCTGTTTCAACGACGACATTACCATTATTATACCCACCAGACATTTCAATATTTGCACGTTTTGTCTTTTCAGCAACAGAATTTGCGTTACCAATAATGATATTACCATTATTTACCGCACCATTACCCAACTTGATATCTGTTTCAGATGCACCATTATCAATAACAACATTACCATTGTTATATGCTGCATTCAGACAAACATTTGCAGTTACACTGTGGCATTCTGCCTGAACTGTATCTGCCACTGCTGGACTTGCCACCGCTGGCGCAGGTGTTGCCACAACAGTTTCTGGGGTTACCACTGGCGCAGGCGTTGCCGCAACAACACGTGGTTGAACCACAGGCTTATTCTGCACAGGCGTTTCATTTTTTTCTGATCTAGCTGCGCTATTTTCTTCACGACCTGTCTTTTTCGCCACAGCGGGTTTCTTTTTTGAATTCTTGCATTTCACCAACGCATTTGCCAAAGAATCATTTTCCACCGTCAAATCTGCGACCTGGCCATTCAATGTGTCAATTGAATCGTTCAAGACAACGATTGAATCCGCCTGCTGTGCATTACGTTCAAACAGCTCTGCTGAAACAAGCAATAAACTGTCCATTTGCGCAATATTCTGTTTTAAAACGCTTTCCGCCTTCTTTACAGCTTTTGCTGCAGTCCCCAAGCCTTCTTCATATTCTTTCTTTTCACTGCATTGCACAACACCAAACGCAATCAGCGCAACGGTTACCAGCCCCGCAGGAACATGAACAAACAACCATTTTTTATCAAAACGTGCCATTTTTTTACCCTTTTGGTTTTATTTACAGAATGTAATATAGACAAACTTTTTTATTTTGTCAACCGCAAATATAAAAAAATTCTTTTTCCTTTGCAGCTTTTTGTATTTTTTGATATAATTCTCGCCAAGAGAGATCATGAAAACACATTTACTATTTTTAATACCTACCCTGCTGATATGTGCAAACGCGCATGCGGCTGTCAAATGTTCACAGGCAAACCTGACCCGTTGTCTTGATTCTGCGTGTGCGATAAACATATCTTCAAATCCCGCTGCGCGCTGTCAGTATTGCGGCACGTCTGGCGCAGGCACCCCACCGTCTGAAAAAAAGGGGATGAAATCTGTATCCGTTGGCACATCTGCGAAATACAACCTGACGGACAAGGAATTAAAGTCTGCACCGACCGACCCCGGCGAACGCTATGCATGGGCAACGGCACAATGCATTAAAAAGGTCCCTGGCTGCACCAGTGACGACGTTTCCGGCACATACGACAAACTGATTGAACAATCATGCACCGCCGCGGGCGTCGCGGCAAAGCTGGACAAAACGCTGGACACGGTTTCAAAAAAGAAAACAAAAAGCGCGTGCAAATCCGACATTACGGCCTGTATCGTGATGGACAAACACTGTTCTGCCGACTATCGCCAGTGCGCGCAAGATGCAGACTTTGACAAATTCTTTGCCAGCTGCAGTGTTGAATCCGTCGGCTGCGACGACTACGTATCCGAAATTCGTGAAACACTGATTGCTGCGCGTGACGATGCGATTGCAAACGCAGACACAATCTTGAATAAAATTATTTCTGCATATCAATCTGCCCGCGACAAAAAGATTTCTGACATAAAATCAGGCTGTGCCGACAATTCTGCCCGCGACGCATGTGTCGAAACGGTATGCGCAACAAACATGCCCAACAAATGTGGCATCGGGTATGAATCTGAAAAATCCGCAGCATTTGAATTATGCAAATTCTATGACACCGCATGCGCAATAATAGACTAAGGTCACAGGGACATATCAAACATGACAAAAACAAAAGAACACAGAAATTTGATTAAAATATTTTCATTATGCGTACTGGCCATTACGCTGTTTACGCTTGATTCTGTTGCCGCCGTTCTGGATCGTCGCAACAGCCAGCGCCCCACCACATCGCAATCGCGCATGCCGACAATGTCTGCAAATATTTCATCACAAAAATCAAATACATCTGCCACCACCACAGCAGAAACAAAAACGACAACAACACAACAGGCAACAACAAAAAATCCCGAACCCGAAATCTGGGATCAGCCTGAACCCCCTGTCCCTGAAAACATAATCGAAGATAAGACATCTCAGTTTGATGAAACATTGGACGATGTAATGTCTTCGGGTTCAGACAATTCATCTGACCTGGCGGCAAAGATACGCGCACAACGCAGCGCCCTGGATACAGCAGACAAAATTTCTGCCACATCAAAACAAATGCAGGACGCCGCCGCATCTGGCAAGAATGCATGCGACCAAGGTCTGCGCACCTGTATGCAGGGAAAATGCGGCCAAGACTATTCAAAATGCGCCGGTGATACCGATACGGCATGGGGTAACAAGATGGATTTATGCCGTCGCGACCTGCCCTGCACCGGTCACGAATACACCATATTCACCCAGGAAATCAAAGCCGACCGCGACATGAACGCACGCATTGCTGGATACAGCGCCATTATCGAGTGCGGAAATTCATACAACAAATGCATAATTACCGAATGCGGCACGACATTTGAAAAATGCCTGGGGAAAAAAGCCGGGGACAAAGCAATCCAAAAATGCGACAAAATCGCACGCAGTTGCACAAAACAGGACAGCGGCCTGGCATCACGCATGATGTCAGCATTTGGCACAATCCGCCAAGATGCAGAAAAGGCAATCGCACGCGACGAACAGCGTCTGTATGATTTACGCGACGCAATGCGCAGCACATGCGAACGTCTGGGGGCAATGTTTGATGAACGCACACTGGATTGTGTTTACACGGTTAATTTCTATGCAGGCGAAGATAACACACTGTACGCATCAAAAAAGGCATATGCCGGCGGCACATTCAATTGCGACCAAAATTGGTTTGGCGTTGACATCACGACATTCAAAGAAAACGCAATGCGTGCGACACGTGAACAATCATCGGCCACATCTGCCCTGATGGGTGCAGGCATTGGTGTCGGTGTTGGCGCAATAACATCAGGTGCAATCGATCGCGCAATTGACACGCACAAGGCTGAAAAAGCCCTGAAACAGGCACAGAAAGAACACGACACCGAATACGGTAACGACAAAGACACAGATGAAAACGAAGACTCCGCAGAAGACAACAAACCAGATGCAGCAGAAAAACGCTGTATCAAGGCAAAAGGAACATGGGCGGACGGCAAATGCACAAACGCAGAATGCGGCGACAAAAAATGGGATGATAATAAAAACAAATGCGTAACAGACAAAGACGCAAAGAAAGCAGAAAAACAATTAAAACGCGAAGAAAAAAAACTTGACCGCAGCATCCAAAAATTGCAGCAAGAAAACAGCGAATTGCAGCAAAAAAACAACGAAATGTACGAAAGCCGATTAAAAGATGCAGAAACTCCATTGGAAAAATACCAAATACAGGGCGAGCAAACAATCAATAAACCCGAATACGCCAAATACAAGGAAGAATACGAAAAGGAACAAAAAACCAAAATGACAGAACTGGCGGCACCAAAGTTGCAAACAACGCTCAACAGCTCTTCAAACTCAATCTTTGAAAATAAATCGATATTCAAGCCAAACGCACAGTAAAACAAAGCGACCATCACATGAAAAAAATATTTTACATTTTTGCAATCATTGCCCCACTAATCACATCCCCCGCATTGTGTAGCGATTATTATATCAGAGAAGAAGCACGACAATTGTGGGCTAAATGCTTACCCTACCTGCCAGAAGAATGCGCAATATGCGAAACAGAAAAATTTAACGATGCCTATAAGATACTTTTTATAGATGCATTCGTCAAAGCTGCAGCTGCAGACGGAATCACAAACATAACCTATCAAGACACATTATTGGTAGATGGTACCCATATGGATCAATACCCAAAATGGGCCACCACCGCATGCAAAGAGGCTTTTCCTGACCTCCCCCAAAAAAACCAGGCAGTGCAATCCCGCCCAATCTCAACACAACAACAAAAGGGAAAAATTAAAAATATAACAATAAAATGGGATTTGAAATCCAGTTCAGACAAATACAGTATCAGCAACTATACTGTAACAGAAACCAGTGGCAAATGCACATCTGACATTGACATAAAAACAGTATTTCATCACATGACTGCCAAGGCAGAAAAAACATTTTCATGCCCAGACGACATGGACACAATAAACATAAAATTCACGTTCAAATCCAGTCCAAAGTTTTTTGAAGACTTTTCTGAAACCATAAAAATTAACAATAAAAAAACATATAAAATCACAAAGGAACTGACACACAAAGGCAAAACCACAAACCAGACAAAAATCACACCTGAATCATATATTGGAAATGATTGCGAATATCAAATACTATCAGACGCCAACGACGCAGCATCTGGCACAATCAAAATGAAGAATGGCGAACTATATTGTGATATCACCTGTCGCAATGGATTCAGACCAACCGCTGCGCAAAAAATAAAAAAATACAATCTGGATTCAACCAACACAGTCACACTAAAACACATATGTGAACCCGATTCTGCCGCTCCAACCCCTGAATCCAAGGAAAAACTGATAGATATCAACGGGCAAATAATTGACAACAATAACAAAGAACCACTTTTCGGCGCACATATCAAATGCATCAATAAAAACTGCACAACCCCGGGCGCCACAACAGACATAAACGGAAAATTCGAACTATCCCAAATCCCCAGCAATGCAACATTTGAAATATCATACATGGGCTATCAAACAATAAGTGTATCCGCCATCGACCTGAACGACAAAACAATAGAACTGACCGAAGACGCGCAACTAATAAATGAAGTCACTGTCCAGGCATGCAATTTATCCAATCTCGACGAAATAATTGCTGGATATGTGGAAAACGGCAAATGTATCCCCACAGAATGCGACGAAACACGCTACACACTAACAAACGCAAAGACGCCACAGGCAAAATGCGTTGAAAAAGAATGCAAACCTGAACATGCAAAGACAGGTGTATGGATGGGTGAAAAACGTGCATGGCGCTGCGAAGTCAATGAATGCGAAAGTTCTAAATTTACCCCAAACGAAGACAAGACCGCTTGCATCAAAAAACTGAAAAAATGCGAACAGGCGGACCACGAAAGCCTGACGGCCGCCGGGGCATCGGCAACGGGCCTGAGTGAAAAAGATAACAAAACATGTATTGCCCAGGAATGTAAATGCGGTTTCAACCTTGACGGCGAAAAATGCACTCCATGGGAAAAAGACGCAAATGGCCAATATACAAAAGCATGCGACAAGACAGAATTGAACAAAATAAATGCCAAATCCGGCGTAATGGCATGTAATGCCAAAGGCAAGGCATACTGCCTGATCAAAGAATGCATAAATGAAAATTATGAAAAAAACAAAGAAGGCACCAAGTGCACACAACTCAAAGGCGACTGCACACACAGTGACCCGAACACAAAAGTTGCAAATTACAAAACCGTAAACGGCAAAAAAGTCTGTGTCATAAAAAAATGTAACGACGGATACAGACGCAGCGACGATGAAAAATCGTGCATTGAAATAGAAAAACCAAAATTATCACGCGAAGATTCCCAGGCAAAAATCAACGAACTGCAGGCAAACGCCGACGCAATGAAGGCAAAAGAACAATCCACAGAAAATAAACTGTTGGGTGGTGCAACCATGGCTGCAACTGGCCTTGGCGGAATGCAGGCAATGTCTGCACTGGCCGAACAATCCGCCGACCAAGACGCAGAACGCGCAATGGCGGCATACCTGGCAACATTTTCATGTAGATACGGCGATAAACGTGTCGCTGGCGGCGAACAAAATGTGCAACTGCCCGGCGGAAATGAATTAATCAATCTGTACAGCGAATACGTTAACCTGGCCAACAATCTAAAGGTACGCAAGGCTGCCCTGGACATGCGCCCCGGCATTGAATCTGAACCGATACTGGATTCGGCGACATCTGGCCTGTACGACGACGTATCGATTGGCAAGACA
>JAZLCH010000009.1:0-4283 GCA_045614145.1 Candidatus Enterousia sp.
CGTACCCGTAGCAATAAACGTACTGCTAAGATGATTATTCGCAGCAGACATTTGGCGAAAAAGAAATAATAAGAAATAAACGGAGTAAATGATGTCTCGTTCAGTATGGAAAGGTCCTTATGTTCATCCTTCTGTTTTGAAAAAAACAGCCAAGGCAATTGAAAATGATGACCGTAAACCAATTAAAACATGGTCTCGTGGTAGCACAATTATACCACAGATGGTTGGGTTGACATTTGAAGTACACAATGGTAATAAATTTATCCCTGTTTCAATCGTAGAAGATATGATTGGACACAAATTGGGTGAATTTGCCCCAACACGTACATTTAAAGGTCATGCCGCTAATAAAAAAGCCGCAGCAGGCAAAAAATAATATAAGGTAAGTAGTTATGACAACGACAAGATATGGAATTAAAGAAAATCAGGTTCGCGCATTCAATAAAATGATTCGCGTTAGCCATCAGAAGCTGAATCTGGTATGCGATTTGGTTCGTGGTTTACCAGTAGAACGCGCTGTTGATGTCTTGAAATTTTCAAAGAAACGCGTTGCTGGCGAAGTGCTGAAAACTTTGTTGTCTGCGGTTGCAAATGCAGAACACAACAAAAAGTTACCAGTTGATACTTTGTTCGTCAAAGAAATTTGGTGTGGCAAAGCATTGACAATGAAGCGCATTATGGCCGGCCCACGTGGCAGTGCACGTCCAATTCTGAAACCTTTTTCAAATTTGACAATCGTTTTGGAATCAGGTGTGGCGCCTTCTAAGAAAAAATCAAAAAAAGAAACAGCAAAATAAGGTAGTCAGTGTGGGGCGGTATGGAATGAAAATTCCTGAATAAAGCCGTCAGGCTTCAAGAACGCCCCCCGCTAAATTTAAGGAAAAAAGAAATGGGACAGAAAGTATCACCAATTTCATTGCGCGAATTTATTAATAAGATTACAGATTCTCGCTGGATTGCAGGTAAAAAAGACTATGCAGCCCTGTTGGCAGAAGATGTTAAAATTCGCAAGTTTATTGAAAAGAAGTTAAAGAAAGCCGGATTGGCCAAGGTTGTTATTGAACGTTTTGCCAAAAAGGTGGTTGTGACGATTCATACCTCTAGACCAGGTATGATTATTGGTAAGAACGGTGCCGATATCGAAACATTGCGTAACGATATCAAAAAACTGGTTAAAAATGACCAGGTTGTCGTAAATATTTACGAAGTTCGCCGTCCAGACCTGAATGCGCAATTGGTTGCGCAGAATATTGCCCAGCAAATCGAAGGTCGTGTTTCATTTAAACGCGCAATGAAAAAAGCTGTGCAGAATGCTCAAAAAGCAGGTGCCCAAGGTATCAAAGTTATGTGCAGTGGGCGTTTGAATGGTGCTGAAATCGCACGTAGCGAACAAATCCGCGAAGGTCGTATTCCATTGCATACATTGCGTGCGGATATTGACTATGCGTCAATTCAGGCAAAAACAACATATGGTGTTATCGGCGTTAAAGTTTGGATCTACACAGGTGATGTTGTTAACAAAGATAAATTAGCATCTGAAATGGCGCGTCCGACAGAATATGCCGGCAGCAGCGAAAGAAAGCACAAATAATAATTGAACGATTATTAAATTGAAGGATTTGTATTATGTTAATGCCAAAGAAAACAAAATTTCGCAAACAGCACAAAGGCCGTATTCACGGTGTTGCGAAAGGTGGCAGTGAATTGGCATTCGGTTCTTTTGGACTGAAGGCAATGTCACCAGAACGTGTCACAGCGCGTCAAATTGAAGCAGCGCGTCGTGCAATCACACGTCATATGCGTCGTATGGGTAAACTGTGGATTCGTATCTTCCCAGATGTTCCTGTTACCAAGAAACCAGCCGAAGTTCGTATGGGTAAAGGTAAGGGTGCTGTGGAATATTGGATCTGCCGTGTTAAACCAGGTCGTATTATGTTCGAATTGGATGGTGTTAAACCAGAAGTTGCATACGAAGCGTTTGCATTGGCGGCGGCAAAACTGCCAGTGAAGACAAAAGTTGTTGAACGTAAAGTTAACTAAAATAAATTGCAATCCCGGGGCACGCCCCGGGGCAAGGCAAAAAAGGTAGCTAAAAATGGCAGAAAAGAAAGTTGAAACAGAATTGACGATGGAAGCATTGGAAAGCAAGTTGACTGATCTGAAAAAAGAACAGATGAATCAGCGTTTTCAGCATGCTGCAGGTCAGATGCCAAAAACACATGTTATGCGTCAGACCCGTCGTGAAATTGCACGTGTGAAAACACAGTTGAACGCGGCAAAAAAATAAAAATTGCTGATTTTTGTTGATATTTCTAAAAAATTAGATAATATAGGCAGGGTCAGAAAAGTAAAAACAAGGATTTAATCCGTGGATTTTATGCGCAAAAATTGATGTTTTTGTCGTAAAATCTGTGGGTTAGACAAACAGTATAAGGACAGAAGTTATGCCAAGACGTATACTGCAAGGAACAGTTGTTAGTACAGCAAACGACAAAACTGTTGTCGTAGAAGTGGAACGTCGTTTCCGTCATCCGCTGTATGGTAAGTTCGTTAAGCAGAACAAAAAGTACAAAGCGCACGATGAAAACAATGAATATAAAATTGGTGAAATCGTTGCAATTGAAGAACATCGTCCAATCTCTAAGACCAAGTCTTGGGTTGTTAAGGGGCGCGTTGGTGTTTCCAAAGACGATGCAGTAGAAGTAGTTGACTAATAATCAACAGGTTCTTTGAGGTCGGTTCGGGAATAATAAGGCGACAGTCGGAACCTATAACAAAGCGGTGGGGGATTGCCCTGCCTGCAGGAAAAGGATTAAAGTTATGATTCAAAATGAAACAGTTATGACAGTTGCAGATAACAGTGGTGCGCGTAAAGCAATGTGCATCAAGGTTTTGGGCGGTTCACATCGTCGTTATGCAACCGTTGGCGACAAAATCGTTGTTGCTATTAAAGAAGCCATTCCACGTGGTAAAGTTCAAAAAGGTACAGTACAACGTGCAATTATCGTTCGTACAAAGTTCCCAGTGAAACGTCCAGACGGTTCAATCATCCGTTTTGATGATAATGCGGTTGTTTTGATTAATAAGAACAACTTTGAACCAATTGGAACACGTATCTTTGGGCCGATTGCCCGTGAAGTTCGTCGTAAATACGATGTTCAGAAAATCGTGTCTTTGGCACCGGAAGTAATCTAAATAACAGATGGAAGGTCATAAAATGAAAATTAAAACAGGCGACGAAGTCGTAGTTATTTCGGGAAAATACAAAGGCGTCAAAGGTAAAGTACTGGAAGCACGCCCAGCAGAAGAACGTGTTGTCGTTGAAGGTGTTAACCGTCGTAAGTGGCACATCAAACCAACACAGGAACAGCCAGGTCATATCATTGATCGCGAAGCGCCAATTCATGTATCCAATGTTGCAATTATTGATCCAAAAACAAAAAAAGCAACACGTGTTGGCTACAAAGTAGAAGCGGGTAAGAAAGTTCGCGTTGCAAAAAAATCTGGTGCGGAAATATAGTAATTAGGGAAATTGTTGCCCGCTGTTACGGGAAACACAACATTAAGGATAAAAGAAATGCAAAGCAGATTGCGTGAAATTTATGAAAAAGAAATTGTGCCAGAATTAATTAAGGAATTCGGCTACAAGAATGCGTTGGCAGTTCCAAAGCTGACCAAGATTGTTTTGAATATGGGTGTTGGCGAAGCTGTGTCTGATAAAAAGAAATTAGATGCAGCAGTTGCAGATTTGACAGCCATTGCAGCACAGAAGGCAATCAAAACGCGTGCAAAGAAGTCTATTGCGACATATCGTTTGCGTGAAGGTCAGGAAATTGGTACAAAGGTTACATTGCGTGGTAAACGTATGTATGATTTCTTGGATAAATTGATTACAGTTGCACTGCCACGTGTAAAAGACTTCCGTGGGTTGTCAAAATCAAAGTTTGACGGTCGTGGAAATTATGCGTTTGGTGTTAAAGAACATTTAATCTTTCCAGAAATTTCTGTTGATAAGATTGATGCCATTCGTGGTATGGATATTGTTATTGCTACTACAGCAAAAACAGATGATGAAGCACGTGCATTGCTGACTAAAATCGGCTTGCCATTGGTTTTGAAATAATTAACAAAGGTTGAAAGAAATGGCGAAATTAGCGTTAATTAATAAACAACATAAACGTGAAAAGCTGGTTGCGCAGTATGCAAAAAAGCGTGAAACAATCAAGGCAAAAATGTCTGTTAATGCGACACCAGAAGAAAGAATCGATGCAATGAAAAAGTTG
>JAZLCH010000010.1:0-150792 GCA_045614145.1 Candidatus Enterousia sp.
TTATTTTTGTGTTGGTGTTGCAGTGTGGACGAATTGTTCGCAATCTGTGATTGCCGGGTTCGGGGCGAGAGGTGCGAAAACAAGCCCTTTGGCGAAGTTTGAGTCTTGTACAGCGAAATGGGCCCATTGCCCCAACGTGGCGCAAAAGCTTCATCTAGGCCGGGAAATTAAAATCTTAAACCGCCCAAATGGGCGGTTTAATTTATTATGGTGCGGAATTATTGCACGGAACCCGGTATGTGCCATTATTGACCGACCAGTGATACGATGACAGTCGACATGTTGTGCTGCCTGCCCCTGCTGCGGTTGTCCCCCAGTTCAGTGTCGCACTAGAGCTGCCTGCGGGGGTAGTTACTTTATTGCCAATATTAGCGGGGCTATAGCTGGTGCTGCACGAGCTGCAATTATCAAATTCATAGAAGTTGCTATAAAGGGTATAATGGCTGGTTTGGTAACATCCGGCAGTACTGCAGCCATCATATTGATTACTGCTATCATGTGCATCAACATATATATCAGTCATTATTGTATCTTGATGTGTCCCATCTATATAAGCCCCAGGTTCATGCCGATAGCGGATGGATGTCGCGGGGTTTGTATATCGATGGTAACATCCGGCAGTGCAGCCGTAAAAGTCACACCTGTACACATCGGGAACAATGGCAATCATTTCAAGACTGCTACCTCCGTTGGTGAATACTGTACCCGATGTTGCCTGTGTATAGTAACAGTCGGGTGTGGGTGTGGGTGTATAACCACTGCCACTGCCACTGCCACTGTCGCCGCTATAACCCGAAGAAGAGCTGTTACCTGACTCTAAGGAAGCTATTATCTCGTCTTTCCCAGCAACATATTGACACCCCAGGGTTGTAAAGGGAGTTTCCTTTACTGCATATAAATTATCGCCGTGTATCGCACACCCCGCACGAAACGCATATCCGCCAGAAATTGGGTAATGATACCCGTCGGTTGGTAATGCGCACATTTCCAAAAAACTTTTAAATTTTGATGCATATCTAGTCATGGGGTGGTTACCTGCTTGCATTGTTGAAAAAGAACGATCTTTACCATCATACCCTGTGCCCCAACTGACGCTCTTGTTAAGCTTGCAATCGCTACCCCCTACACACATTCCTGTGATATAGCTCCACTTGGGTGCTTTGTCATAGGCGGGCCAACCGATATACCATGGGCTTGATGCGCTGCTGGATTTGCTGCAACTATAGCTGTCACAGGCGGCGTTTGCTGCATCCGAAACAAGTGATGTTAACCCAAAAACACACAAAAACTGTCCAACGCAACGAACAAAAAAGCGTTTCATATTATTTCCCCCTTTCATAAGCGTGCAATATTTAATACGCGACATATTGTATACACCAGGAACAGGAATTGCAAGACCAAAATTTGTAATTTATTTTTGCCTTTTTATACCGTAAAAAATATGATAGAATCATTAACATGAAACGTATATTTATATTGCCCGTCGTTATGGGCGCGATGCTGAATCTGGCGGCCTGTCAGATGGCATCAGAACCGATTGTCGCAGAACCGGATTCTGTATCCGAATGTGTTGGCGCGGATTGTGAAATTATTCATTATGCCATGCCAAACGGCAACGATTTAATGTTGGAAACCGCCGGTCATGTTATCGAAATAACGGCAAATCCTGGAACTCCATACGCCTACTATGTATGGGCGGGTGATAAAACAACCGCAGATGACCCAGACATGATTGTTGACCAGGGGGCGGTTATGGTATTGGCCCAAGAATAAAAATCCCCCGATTCGGGGGGTTATTCTTGTTCGTTCAGTGCGCGCAACATTTTCATAACTATTTCGCGCTGGCTGTCATTGGGTAATTTCCAATACAGATTTATCAGTTGCAGTGTTTCATTCTTTGATAATGGGTCCGCCGCCCCGGAATCCCGCACGTGTGTTTTTGGCAGATGGCCATTGCGTGGCATCTTTTCTATATGCCCCGGCAGCCCACAAAAAAAGAATGATACCGGCGTTTCTAATGCGACGCTAAGTTCAAACAGTCGTGATGCAGCAACGCGATTCCCTGCGGTTTCATACTTTTGTATTTGCTGAAACGTAATACCGCAAATATTGGCCAAATCTTTTTGCGACATTCCCATCATTACACGACGCAGTTGGATGCGCTGACCGATATGTTCGTCAATAGAATTTGTTACAGATGTTTTCCCGCTCATGTCCTTTCCTTTTACTGTATAATATTTTCGCACATTATATACAATTTTTCTTTTCCTTTTGCAAATAAAAAAGGGATATGCTATCCTGCATACCAGCAGCACAAAGGGGAAATATAAAATGAAACAGCCATTGGTATTATGCATCATGGACGGTGTTGGCATCAACCCAGATTCTGAACACAATGCGGTTGCAGCGGCCCGTATGCCTTTTTTTAACGGATTATTACAAAAATATCCACATTCTAAACTGGATGCCAGTGGTCCATCCGTCGGTCTGCCAACAGGCACCATGGGTAATTCTGAGGTTGGACACATCACCATCGGTTCGGGGCGTGTTGTGAATCAGTTCCTGCGCCGATTTCAAATTGAAAATTGGGATGCGAATCCGGGGCTGAACCAATTTATATCATCTGTCAAGGGTGACGGCGGTATTGTGCATATCGCAGGATTGATGTCAGACGGCCGCGTACACGCCGATATAAGCGATATTTTAATGATTACCAGGCGTATTGTGTCATCTGGTCTGCGCGTCTGCATTCACTTTATTGCCGACGGGCGTGATACATTGCCGCAATCTGCACCCGAATATATTGCGCAGATTAAGTCTGAATTGTCTGCGGAATTGTCAGATGGGCGCGCATTCTTTGGTTCGTTATCTGGTCGCTATTATGCGATGGACCGAAATCAGAATATGGACAGAACTGCGCGTGCGTTTGATGCGATTGCAAATGCGACATCTGAACACCATGCGCCGACAATTGATGCGGCATTGTCTGATGCCTATGCGCGTGGTGAAACGGATGAATTTATTGCGCCAACTGTGATTGATGGAGATGTCGCAATCACATCGCGCGACGGTTTCTTGTTCGGTAATTATCGCAGTGACCGCGCACGTCAAATCATGCGCGAAATTGTCAAAACAGGTGCGCATATTTTATGTTTTTCCCAGTATGGCGAAGGATTGAATGAATTTTGTCCTGCGCTGTTGCCTGATACGGTGGTTGATAACACGTTGGGGGATGTGCTGGCGGCACACGGTTTATCTCAGCTGCGCATTGCAGAAACGGAAAAGTATAACCATGTAACATACTTCTTTGATTCCGAACGCAACATTGACTTTCCCGGCGGGGCCAAGGTTTTAATTCCATCACCTGATGTTGCAACATTTGATATGCGGCCAGAAATGTCCGCGGTTGAAATCACAGACAGTTTGTTACCCATCTTGGGCGATTATGACGTTATCATTTTAAACTATGCCAACGGTGATATGGTTGGACACACCGGTAACATGGATGCAACCGTGCGCGCAATGGAAACATTGGATGCCCAGTTGACCCGTCTGGTGCCGGCGGTGCTGGAACTGGGTGGGGTAATATTGATTACCGCAGACCACGGTAATGCTGAAAAGCTGTGGGATACGGAAAATGACCTGCCGTGGACAGCGCATACAACAAACCCTGTAAATCTGATTGTTGTATCAGACGACATAAAATCAGTTCGTGATGGGGGACTGGCTGATATTGCGCCAACAATGTTAAAGATTCTGGGGATTAATCCGCCCGCCCAGATGACCGGAAAATCATTAGTTTAAAATGTGTTTATGCCGCATGAAAAAATTAATCTAGGCGGCATTTTTTTATTGATTATACTTATAATTTTTGCGCTTGTGCTGTGGTCTGAAAATGTTCTATAATCAATATCGATTAATTATTTCTTTTATCATTTCGGGGGGATAAATATGCGCATATTTATTTTGTTGTTGTCCTTGGTGCCGATGATGGCGGGTGCGGAAACGCTGGAATTAACCGATGCGTTACGTGCGACGTATGTATCGTGTGTTGGTATTGATAATGAATTGACTGATTTAAAGAAAATGGCTGGCATAAACACTGCGATTACTGCGGCGGGTACTGTGGCGGGGCTGGGGGCGACCATCACTGGTGTGGTTAAATCGTCCAAGGATAGAAAGGCTGAAGAGCTGGAACAAATGCTGCGCGAAATTGATGAGATGCAGTCAAACGCCCAACCCTTATCATCTGCAGAATTTGCAACATTTTTGTCTGAATTTAATCGTGTCTATGATGAAAATCTAAGTAATCAACAAACAATCCAGGACGAATTGGATAAAACTGTTAAACAGTCCAAGAAATTGGGAAATTGGCGCACAGGATTGGTGGCCGGGGCAACTGTGACAAATGTTGCGGGTGCAATTATTGCCAGCGGGAACAAGGTTGATGGCGACCTGGTGACGCAAATAGATAATTGTCGGGCCAGCATAAATAATCTGCGTAATTCAATGATGCAGGCGCGCATGAATGGCGAAGACGTGTCCGAAGCGCAAACGATTATCGACGCATGTGGCGAATTTGAATACACAGACATTTCAAAAATTAATACCAAGGCTCAGGGGGCCTTTGTTTCGTCCGCGGTTGGTGCGACAACGGGTTTGGCTGGGACAGTGGTATCTGCGGCGGCAAACTCGAAAAAAATACGCCAGGCCCCAGGTGAAGTTGCACAACAGAAAGAAAAGAATCTGAACACGGCGGCAAATGTATTGTCGGGTGCAACATCTGTTGCATCGGCCACCGCCACAGTATTTAATGCCACGCAAATTAACGCAATCAAGAAAGTTGCCGCGGTTGCAGCAAAATGTACGGGGGTATTACAATGAAGAAGTTATTAATTGCACTGTTTTCACTGTTGTTCATATTCCCGTCTTGTGGGGCGAATACATTGCTGTCGCCTAAATCAACGACATTAAAAACGGCATTAGAATATTTTATTCCTGATTTGCAAACGCGTGGTGATGCATTGGCAGCATATCATGCATTTGTAAAAGAAAACGGCGGGGGAATAAATCAGACACAATTAAATCAGGTTTGTAATATTGGCGGTCTGGACCGGAACCAGTGTACGGCATTTGTTCGTGCGTTGGGCGAACAATTTAAAGACGCGTGCGACAATAATACAGATTCTCCAGATTGTATCAAACTGTTCAAAAAGGTAAATACGCAGATGCGCCAGGGAACGGCGATTGCCCAGGCCTGGGCCAAGACCAAGGAAAAAGATATAATCGTATGTGAAGACGAAAAAAATATTCGCAAAGCATGGAATGACGACTATTTGTCCTGCTATTCGGTGGAAAATCCAGATATCAATTATGAATTTCAATTTGACGATTTGTTTGAATCAAATGATGTAACAACAGAAAAATCAATCTATCAGGCGTCTTGTCTTTTGGCGGGGCTTGATTTCCGTTCAGGCGGCTACACGGCTGGTGCCGGGACATCTTACGGGGTGGTTGCTGGTAATGCGACATCCTGGCCCGACATTTGCGTAACAAAAGATAAAACAAAATGTAACGCAGTAGATGCTTTTTCACAGGAATTCGGTGTTCGTTCCTTGTACAGCGAAACAGATGGCGGATGCACATTCACGGGAAATTCTGTATATGACGAAACAGAAATCATCAATGAATATGACGATAAAATAGACAACTATGTGTATTCCTCGGGCAAAGATCAAAGCCAATTACAGGCGGCGTCATCACTAGACGAATCTATCCGTATGTATGCGCAAACGCGTCTTTCGCCGACCCCAATAACCAGTTTTTATTGCGACAAATCGCACCATCGCTGGATTCGCGGTGCCTTTCAGGACAATGAAGATATCCTGACCTGTCACATTAATGGCAAACGTGTTGATTTTGTCTTTGACGATTTAACCCAATCAACTGCGCTGTGGGGGCGCGGGATTATCCAGGGCAGTCAACAGGCCCTGGGCTGTCGGGCAAATGATGGTATATTTAACGGTGAACATTGCGCAGATTTAACCGAGAGTATGTGTAAACAAGTTGCTGCATTAAATCTGTCAGAATGCCCGGAATGCAAGGCTGCATACTGGGACGCAGACAAACAAATCTGTATGTTACCGGAATCAAGCGAGGCCAAGATTACTAAAAGAAGAATTCGTGTAATAACAAATACGGGTGTTGCTGTTGTTGCATTGGTTGCGACTTATATGTCTGGTGGTTCTGTGCTGATGATAACTGCTGCGTCCGTTGCCACAGCAGCAGCGGCGGTGTCGGACGGTGCCAAGTTTATCCAGGATAATGATGCATCTGATTGGGTGGTTGAAATGAATCAAATACAAACACCCGAAGCGGCAGACAAATTCCTGAGTGAACATTTGGAAGAGATTATGGGGGCAGACCACCTGGTTGCACAGCGTCGCAATGGTGTGGATGAAATGCTAAGCCGCGTTCTGGCCAATGCATCTGATGAATATTTTTACGAATTGGTTGCGGGATGCGCCCTGGTAACAGAACACAATGATGGCACAACCGAAATTCAATATGATACATCGTTGCCAGATTGTGCGCTGAATCCAGACAAAGGCAGCAATACACTAAGTACAGTTATCAGGGTTGCAGATGCAGTTCAATTTATTGCCGGCGTTGTAATGATTGTTGCTGGCTTAACACAAACTGCCCAGACGGTAACAAACCGTGCAACCAATATTGTTGACAAGATTGATGATCTGAAAACCACAGGCTGGATACGTAAAAATGGCCAGTGGTACAATCAAACAACAAAACAGACTGTCTCCACATTGCCCAAGGGGCAGCCAGGTTGGGACCCCGGTGTTAAACGTTGGCGCGGGTCGCTGTACGGCAAAGGGAATGTGGGCAGCTTTACCAAAAAAGCAGATCTGATACGTTGGATTGTCGGTCCGTCACTTGCATCGTCGGTCACATCGATGATTGCTGGCGCTGCAAATGTTGTGGTTTCTCACAGTCCAGAAAATCCTGCCAATGTTAAGATTCCTGAACGCGCGTCGACGCCTGGGAATGTTACTGATGTTAATGTGCCTGGCAACAACACAAAACCAGGGTCAAATACTAATACGCCGCCTGCAGGCAATACGCTCGGTCAAGGCGGTGGCTCAGGCACCAGTGTTATGCCAATTGTAGCTAATCCCCTTGTTCGCAGGGCGGACGTGAATGTACAGGTAAATCTGGTGGGTGGCGATAAAAATCAGTCACACCATACAGACACATCGCGTAATATCACACCGCATGCGACCCAGAACAAAAATAACACTGCCTTGATTGCGACTGCCGCGGTTGCCGGTACAATTGGGGCGGGCTGGCTGATTGGTGGCCTGATTGGCAAAGACAATGACGAAAAATCGTCCGATATGTCTGTTGTGTCACAAATAAGCCCAGAATTAGACCAGTTGATGCAAAACGCTGGTGGGGTAATTGGTAATGTGAACGGGGTTGACATAAAACTGATACCGCTGCCGACGACCGTTAATTCGTATGCGCCAATTGTTGATATTAATGGTAAAGCGGTTATTGTGGCAGATTATCGTGGATACAGACTACCGTATTATATGAATCCTGTGACAATGCGCTGGGAACCGTTGCTGGGGATCGGGCCGAATGGTGGTTGGTTCAATACTTATCCGACACCGTCACAGACCGGTATTCCTGTGATAGACTCTATTGCTGCGCAGTTAACAATTAAATTGATGCCAATGGTTGTGTCGCGCTATGTCGGCCAAAACAGCAACGACATACATTTCCCATTGGCGGCACATTCTGCATATCAGACAATAAATGCAGAATTTCTAAACGGTGTTGTAAGCATAAATAATGGAACGATGTCACCGTCAGATCAAATGTTATACAACAGCAATTACAATTCTCTAAGACAGAAATTGCAATAAGAAAACCCGCCAAATGGCGGGATTCTTGATTCTGGCGGAGACAAAGGGATTTGAACCCTTGATACGGGGTTACCGTATACACGATTTCGAGTCGCGCGCATTCAACCGCTCTGCCATGTCTCCGTGCAGGCCATTATAATTACATTGGGATTATTTTGCAAGGGCAAAAATTTGACTTTTATGTATGTTTTGATACCCTGAACATTATGGAAAAAACATTCAACGAACAGGTTTATGATGTTGTTGCCCGTATTCCTGCGGGGCGTGTTGCTTCGTTCGGTCAAATTGCCCAGATGATTGGTCGTCCACGCATGGCGCGTTTTGTTGGCTATGCATCTAATAACAAGGCTTCATGGCATTTGCCCTGGCATCGTGTTGTGTTCAAGGACGGTTCGTTGTGCTGCGGAATGGCAGACGAACAATATCGCGCGCTAAAGGCCGAAGGTGTAAAATTTGACAATGAACGGCGTGTAATTATGCTAATTTATCAGTGGGATCCTGAACGCGACGCCGTCCCATTGGATATACGCGATTTTCCATTGGTATTCTAAACCAATAGCAAACAAAATCATTTTGTCCTGGATTATTTTTTACAAATTTTTTCATAGATTTCAGTCTTGCTTAATTTTTTATATGTTATAAACCATGGGTTGACATCATTGTGTTTACGCATTTGGTCTGCTGTTGTTGGGGCAGGACCCAGCACATCATCACCCGGCATCCAGTTCGCAGGGGTTGCCACCTTGAATTCATCCGCGGTCTGCAGTCCGACCAGCATTCGCCATATTTCTGATATGTTACGTCCCAGTGTCGCGGGATAGTACAATATCGCACGAATTTTTGCCATTGGGTCTATTATAAAAACTGCGCGTACCGCGTGTGTGTCAGATGCATTTTTGTGAATCATGCCGTATTTGCGCGCGACAGTCATATCCAAATCATCGATTAATGGGAATACAATTTTTGCTCCATTTGGCATATTTGCAATTGCATCAAACCATCCCAGGTGCGAAGACAGCGCACCAATAGACAGCCCCAGCAGTTTTACATTCATTTTTTCGAAATCATCAATAGTCTTTTGAAATGCGATAAATTCTGTTGTGCATACTGGGGTAAAATCAGACGGGTGTGAAAAGAACACAACCCAATTTCCTTTAAAATCTTCTGGGAATTTTATTTTACCATTTGTTGTGCTGGCTTGAAATTCTGGCGCATTATCACCAATCAGCGGCATATGTGGTGTATCCAGGATTTCTTCATCGTCTAAATCAAACATGTCATCCATTTTTCTTCTCCGTATATATATTCAACCTATCATTTTTAGTTAATTTTTTGCACAGGAACGTATTCAGGCATTATTAAAAAATATTCTTGATAAAATCCGATAAGTTATCAATAATAGGGGGCAAGACATAAGGATATAAAATATGAAACGCTCAGACATTGTTCGTTCTATTCAGGTAAACTTTAAACGCATGCGTGCATCTGACGCGGCGGCGATTTTAGATATAGTTGCAGACCAGGTTATTGAATCTGTTGCTCGCGGCGATCGAATTGAAATTCGTGGTTTTGGCACCTTTCAGCCACGCGCCCGTGCAACTAAAATCGGATACAATCCGTGCACCGGCCAGCCAATGCCGCTGCCGGCCAGCACAACTATTTTGTTCAAACCCAGTCGTGAATTAACCAAAAAGATGAACGGTCAATAATATGTTATTTGGTAAAAAGTCAGGAATCAAAAATCGCAATCGTGAACGCTATGAACGCGTACGCCGTCTGATGTGGATTAAATGTGAATCCTGTGGGAAATTGGTTTATTACAAAGATTACAAAGAAAACAAATACATATGTCCACGTTGTGGTCGTGCGTTTATCATGACTCCTAAACAGCGATTTGATTTACTGTTTGATGATAATTCATGGGAAAAGTTGCCTGCGCCAAACGTGTCGGATGATCCGTTAAAATTTATAGACCGTGTCCCATACCAAGACAGATTAGATTCTGCGCGTTCTGAAACAGGGTGTTACGACGCGATAACATCTGCTGATGGCACAATTGGTGGTGTGCCAACGACAATCTGTGTATTAAATGGGCTGTTTATGATGGGGTCTATGGGGCGTGCGGCAGGTGATGCGATTGTTGCGGCGATGGAGCACGCAATTGCCCAGCGCTGTGCATTTGTAATGGTCACATCCAGTGGTGGCGCCCGTATGCAAGAAAACATATTGTCATTAATGCAAATGGCGCGCACGACCGCTGCTGTAAATAAATTGCATGCGAATGGCATTCCATATATAGTGCTGCTGACGGATCCAACGTTTGGCGGTGTCACTGCATCGTTTGCGATGCTGGGGGATATTCATATTGCAGAAAAAGGGGCGCGAATTGGTTTTGCAGGCCGTCGTGTAATTGAACAAAACATTCGCGAAAAATTGCCAAATAATTTCCAGACTGCGGACTATCTGTACGACCATGGCATGGTTGACATGGTTGTTGCGCGCAGCGATTTGCATGACACAATTGCGCGTGTTCTGGCGGTTTTGACAAAACAAACGCGCGAACCAAAACAGATTTCTGTTACAACACCTGCGCATGACGCATCTAAGAAAATACGTGGCATGGGTGAAAACGATGCCTATGACAAGGTATTACTGGCGCGCCATGAAAATCGCCCGCATTTCTTGGATTATATCAACGGCATTGTATCTGATTGGACATATCTGGCGGGCGATCGTTGTTTTGCCGAAGATGCGGCCATGGCGTCTGGTATTGGTTTTTGGCGTGGTGTCCCATCTGTAATCATTGGTCAAGAACAGGGGCGCACAATCGAAAGCCGTCAAAAGCATCGTTTTGGTATGGCGAATCCAGAAGGTTATCGCAAGGCCCAGCGTATGATGCGTCTGGCGGAAAAGTTCCAATTGCCATTGATTTCATTGTTTGATACCGCTGGCGCATTTGCTGGCCGCGAAGGCGAAGAGCGCGGCCAATCCCAGGCGGTTGCATCGTCTATTGCGACCGGTCTGTCGATTGCGACGCCGTATGTCGCAGTAAACGTAGGTCAGGGCGGTTCTGGCGGTGCGATTGCCATTGGGACTGGCGACCGTATATTAATGCTAGAAAATGCAATTTATTCTGTAATTGCGCCTGAATCATGTGCCAGCATTTTGTGGAAAGACAATAATTTTCGTGCAACCGCATCAGAATCCATGAAATTGACGGCGCGCGACATGGCAGACATGAATGTTATTGATGAAATTGTTCATGAACCTGCTGGTGGTGCGCATACGGATTGGCAGACAACAATGGAATTATTGGCAAACACGGTTGTAAAACATATTAATGAATTGCAACAAATCTCATCGGGCGATCTGCCGTCTCGTCGTGCAGAAAAGTTTCTGGCGATGACGCGTGATGTTGAAATATATCAACCGGAACACGTTGGCGAAGAACATTAAATAATCCCCGTTATGGGGATTTTTTATTATTTTACCGCTTGCATTTAAATTATGATTTTTGTATAATACTCCCTGCACGGAGCGTTGGCAGAGTGGTAATGCAGCAGATTGCTAATCTGTGACCGAGATTTTTTGGTCCATAGGTTCGAGTCCTATACGCTCCGCCATTAATTCAACCCACCATTTGGTGGGTTAAATTTTTTAACAATTGTGCAATTCGGGAATCGATTTTTTGTTATTTATACATAATTTTTCAAAATTATATAAATCTGACCCGGTTCGGTCTTGATTAAAGCGGCGGATGCCTGGTCCGAATTGTCGGTCTGTTGGGCTGCGGCCATAATTTTGTCGAATCCGCGCACGAATTGCGTGGCCTGGGAACGAAATACTGCGTCGCTTTTCATCATTTCGCGCACCTGTTTCTTTTCGGCGGCGTTCAGCATTTTTGCCAGCCATTTTGAAAAAATTGTTTTGTCGCCGCTGTGGTATTTTTTCCATACCACGTCTGGAATTTCTGCGCCGGCTGCCCGTGTCAGGTCCATAGACAATTCGTGCAGTTTTTGCATCATTTTTTCGCTTTGGTTTAAAAAGTCTTGGGTGCTAACATGTGCAAATGTTTCAGACGGTATTGCTTTGATTGCGTCCATTGGGGCGGTTGCGCGTGCGACCATCATCTGTTTGTTCAGCGTTTGCATCGTATTGACGGCCTTGGCATAATCGCTCATCAGGTCAATCATCTGCTGGCGTGATGCGCCGGCCAAATCTTCTAATTTTATTGCAGATTCTGAAATTGTCCCGGTTGATTCAGCGACGGTTGCGTTCATCAGATTCAGTTTTTCGTTCAGGCTGCTAACAATTTTTTCTAATTTTTCGCTGGCTTCTACGCTGCCGCGTGACAGGTCGGGCAGGGCGGAATAGTACCGTTCAATCAGTGCAGACAGTGGCTGCAGTTGTGCTGTTGTGTCATTTGACATCTTAATCAGATTTGCAGATTGTCCCGACAGTTGTGTGTGCGCAGTATTCATTTCAATCAGCGTTTCACGCACGCCCGTTGCCATTGCCTTGACCGATTCCGAGAATGCGCCTGCTGCTGTCTTGGTGTTTTCCAATGTTGCATTTGCGACCCCAGACACAGTTTTTAGTTCAGATACAACGCCTGTTGCAAACTCTTTGATTTCATCGTCAAAACGGTTGGTCAGCGCTGCCAGCTCTGCCGAGATTCCGCGAACTGAATTTTCTGTTGCGGTTGCCGAAGACATCAGTGTATCAACGGCTTCGGTCAGGCGTTGTGTTTGTTTATCTATTGAAGATTCCGCCAAACGAACCTGGCCGGCGACAACATTTGCCGTGTTAGTTAACGTATTCATTTGTGTTGTCAGTTGTTTCTTTGATTGTTTACTGAATAAATCCAGCTTCTCAAGGTATCCATCCAGCAATCTGTCATTTCGTATCATTATTTCTTCATAGTTTGCGGCTGCCGACTTAACGTTGTCAAATCCTTCGGCCGTGTTCTTTGCCAGTTCGGACAATTTATTTTGTGTATTTTCAGACTCGGCTGCGATTGTTTGCATTTGTGTTTCGTTCTTAGCAAATTCGTCCTGCAGGTTTTGCGACAGGTTCTTTTCGCTTTCAATCCAGTTGTCGATTTGATTTTGTATCTGTGTAGCGCGTTCTGTTACATCTTGACTTGTGCTGTCAATTCTGGCCAATAAGTCGTTGACCGTATTGCTAAATCTGTCTGTTGAGTTTTCCACATCTTTCCATGACTGTGATTCAACAATATCGCCCAGACCCATTACTGTGTTGTCTAACCGGCCTGACATGTTGGCCAGTTTTTTTGTTGCTTCATCTGCCAGCGTGACCAGTTTTTCATTTTGTTCCCCCAGTGTAGCTTTTAAATCCATCGCCGATGCTATTTGTGTGTTCAGTGTGTCGCGCATGGTCTGAAAGCTTTGTTCGATCTTATGTATTTCGTCTGCTAGTATTGTATTCAGCACACGGGTTGCATCGGCAATCTTGGCTCGTTCTGGGCGTGTCATGATGGTCAACAGTGATTGCATAACCTTTTGTGTTTTTCGTGATACAAAAAATAATACCATCAGTGTTACGAACAATAAAAACGCGAAAATCCCGCTAATAATCAACCAAGTCTGTGTAATTTCCATTTTTTTCTCCCCTGTGCAGTGCTGCTTTTATAAATCTTGCAGTTGTTTTAAATTTATACTAAAATTAACTTAACAATGCAAGGGCAGAAATGGTAAAAAAAACGATGCTTTCACCTGAACAAGATTTGGCGGCAACCCCGACCGAAAATGTATGGGTTCAGGCCAATGCAGGCACTGGAAAAACCAGTGTTTTGACCCAGCGTCTGTTGCGCATACTGTTTCGTGCGCCTGATTGCGCGGGGGCGGGCATCTTGTGTTTGACCTATACAAATGCCGGCGCTGGCGAAATGCGCAATCGTATTTTGGCTGCACTGCGTAATTGGGCCCAGGTCTCAGATGCAGAATTGTCAGAACTGTTGGCTGGTGTGTCGATTAATCAAGAAATTACGGATTTAGACATTTCGCATGCGCGCGAAATATTTTTTAAATATATCGACAATCCAGATATGTTAAAAATCAAAACTATTCACGGTTTTTGCGAGGAAATTTTACATCGTTTCCCGATTGAGGCAGGTGTGTCACCGTCTTGGTCATTAATATCTGACGAGGCGCAACGTGTTCTGTTACAAGATACGTTTTTAAAATTAATAAATTCACCCCAAACAAACCCCAATGTGTATGAGGCCTTTGAATATATCGTTACCCGCATATCGGAAAACAGCATGTCGGATTTGTTGACGATATTAAGTGGTCAATATAAGCTGTTCTTTCAGGTTGAAAATAACTTTAAATACCGTGAATACTTTATTGAAACGATTAAGAAATATCTTAATTTGCAAAATGTTCCTGCTATGGAATTTAGTCCGATTTTGCTGCAAAATATTATTGAAACAGCAGTATTGGAACAAAAAAATGCAAAAAAACCGGCAAAATACTTAGATGAAATTATCAGCTTAACAAAACAGTATATTGATACAACGATAGATTTTGAAAAATACAAAGCTGCTTATTTGACAGATAAAGGGGCCAGAAAATCAGCGGTTGCCAAAAAGGATTATTTGGTTTCTGAACAGGAACGCGTTTTCAAAATCAATGAATACAACAATAATAAAATGCTGTTCGAAGACACTCTGGCTTTGTTTGATTTGTCTTTTGCTTTTGCATCTGAATACAAGCGCGAGAAATTATCTCGCAATCTGCTGGATTTTGAAGATTTGATTCTGTATACCCGCAAATTATTTTCTAATTCTGCGACAATGGGGTGGGTACTGTCACAGCTGGATCTGTCATTGTCACACATTCTGGTTGATGAAGCCCAGGATACGTCACCATTACAGTGGGATATTTTGCGCATGCTGTCGGGTGATTTTTTTACAGATTCTACCCCTGGCGATATGCCGAATTCGCTGTTTGTGGTCGGCGATACAAAACAGTCTATTTATGGTTTTCAGGGGGCAGATCCTGCTGCCTTTGCGGCCAGTCGTGACATAATATCGGCGCAAATTGCCCATAATATGCGCACTATACGTGAAATTCCATTGGCGCAAAGTTTTCGTTCTACAAAACCGGTGTTGGCGACTGTAGACAGGTTCTTTGCCGACGAAACTGTTCGTTTGATATCGGATTTTAACAATAATTCTCACAAATGCTTTCGTGAAAATGCACCCGGCGCAGTTGAAATTCATAAACTGACATCAAAACAGGAAACAGAAACCGATGTTCGTCAGTTTATATACGATATTGCAGGACGTATAAAATCAATCATAGACGACGGGAAATATGCCGCGCATGACATCATGGTTCTGGTTCAGCAGCGTAACCCCATGGTTGCGCCTTTGGTTTATGAACTAAAACGTCTTGGAATAGATGTTGCGGGCAGTGATCGAATTGTTTTGCCTGACTTTCCGGCAATTCGTGATTTGTTAAATCTGTCCAGATGGTGTTTGAATCCGACAGATGACTACAGTTTATGCTGTGTGTTAAAAAGTCCGATTTTCTATTTGACAGAACGCGATATTTTTAATTTATGCAAACAAAGAAACGACAAAAATTCCGCTCGAAAACGCGAAGATTCTAATGCAGCGCCTGTCACTGTTTTTGAAATATTGTCAGATTCAGACATTGCGATATACGACCGGCTGTGCGAAATAAAGGCCGCGTCTGAAAAATTGGCACCATACTCGTTTTTTATGAATGTCTTAAACACAAATGGAACGCGATATAAATTTATTTCCGCCTTGGGCAACCAGGTGATAGAGCCTTTGGATGAATTCATCACAATCTGTTTAGCCTATGAACGCACTCAGCCTGGAACGCTAAAAGAGTTTTTAAAATGGTTTATAACTGGCGCCAGTCAGATTAAACGGGACATGAACGCATCTGATGGGGTGCGTGTTGCAACTGTGCATGGCAGCAAGGGGCTAGAGGCGCCCGTTGTCTTCCTTATTGACACTGTTCGCACGCCCAAGGCTGAAAAAATACTGCCGCTGCCGTCCGACACAGAAATGCCGGTATGGTTATGGACGGCACGGGGCAGCACCAGCACAGAATGCGCGTCAGCCCAGGACGCGTTAAACAAAGCGCGCATTGCGGAATACTATCGTCTGTTATACGTTGCCATGACTCGTGCGCGTGATGAATTGTACATTTATGGGTACACACCGCACAAGAACGCCGCCCCAGATTCGTGGCACACACAATTATGGCGTGTGTTGGCAGGCGATTGTGAACAAGAATGTATCAGGATTACAAATGACGATATTGCATGATATTTTATCCGCGCGCGATTCCAAGGCGCACTCGACCGACGCTGGCAACCGCATGCATGCACGCCTGCGACATGTTGTTCTGGACGGCATCGCATCACACGGCGACGCAGATTTAATTAAAAGAATAGGGCAAAATCCAGATGTTGCTAAATTTTTCTGCAAAAATTCCAAGACCGAGGTTCCAATTGCAGGCACCATAAACGGGCGCTTTATCAGTCGTCGAATTGATCGTATGCTTATAGATAACGAGTCAAAAAGAATTTATATACTTGACTATAAGACAGACCTGAATCCCCAGATTTTTCGCCCGTCATATATCATGCAAATTCGCGAATATATTCAGCTGATGCGTGCGATTTATCCGAATTATGAAATTACGGGCTATATTTTATGGACGCATGATTTTTTACTGGAAAAAATAACAGAAAAACAACTATAATCCAGACATGTTAGTTGGTTTAAATATATCAAATATTGTATTAATTGAAAAACTGAATTTGGAATTCGGGCCGGGGCTAAATATTCTAACGGGTGAAACGGGGGCAGGGAAAAGTATATTAATGGATTCTTTGTCCCTGGCCTTGGGCGCGCGTTCTGACGTTGGTTTGGTACGTCATGGCTGTGACAGCGCATCTGTTGCTGCACAATTTGATGTTATTCCGAACGGTCTGATAGATATTCTTGCAGAAAACGGCATTGATACAGACAACGGATTAATTTTACGTCGTACGCTGTCGACCGACGGTAAAAGTCGTGCCTGGATAAATGACACGCCTGTATCAGTAAAATTATTAAAGCGGGTTGGCGACGCACTGGTTGAAATTCATGGTCAGTTTGCAAATCATACATTGCTGGACCCGGCGACGCATCGTCCAACACTGGATTTGTTTGCGCAAAGCAACATTCCTGGGTTTGGCGATATTCTGTTAACTGTTCGGGAAAAATATTCTTTGTACAACAGTGCCAAGCGTCGATTAATTGAATTACAGGAAATGTTGGCACGCAGTGAATCTGAACGCGAATTTCTGGAACACAATGTTGCCGAGCTGCGCGCGCTAAATGTTTTGCCTGGCGAAGAAGAAGATTTGGCAACCCGCCGTGCAAATCTGATGAACATGGAAAAGAATGCCGCCATTCTGGCAGAAGCACAACAAGCACTGTCTCCACGTGGCAATTCGATTGAATCTATGCTGTTTACGGTGGCGCATATTTTGCAACGCATTCGCGGTGACGAAAATCCATATTCAGACCAGATTGATAAATTGTATCAGGTTGCCGAAACTGTGGCAGAGATTTCTACATCCCTGACATCTGACGACGCCAATATGGATGACCTGGATTCGATTGAAGAACGTCTGTTCGCAATTCGCGCAGCGGCGCGCAAACATCGCACGGCGGCTGACGAACTGCCGGAATTATTGGAACAGATGTCTGCCCAGCTAAATGCGATTGACAATTCCGATGCTGAATTACAGAAATTGAATACATTGGTCAATCAATATCGCCGTGAATTTGATATTGCGTCACGCGAATTGCATAATGCACGCATCAGTGCTGCCGACGCGTTACGTGCGCGCCTGTTGGCGGAATTGCCTGATTTAAAACTGGGGGGCGCGGACTTTATTGTTGATATTTCAGAGACCGATGCAACCATAAATGGCACAGACGAAGTGATGTTTATGATTAAGACTAATCCTGGTTCACCATTTGCGCCACTGCATAAATCTGCATCAGGTGGCGAATTGGCGCGTCTGATGTTGGCGATGCGTGTGGTTTTGGCGGGGGCAGGGAATGTCCACACATTTATATTTGATGAAATCGACACAGGAATCAGTGGTGCAACCGCATCTGCGGTGGGGGCGCGCCTGAATCGTCTGGCGGCACAGTCCCAGGCATTGGTTATCACACATTCTGCCCAGGTTGCGGGATTTGCTGACCTGCATTTCAAGATATCTAAATCTGTTACAGATGGTCGAACCACAACCAGTGTGCATGAAATTACGTCAGACGAACGCATAAACGAAGTTGCGCGTATAATCAGTGGCGCTGAAATCACGCCTGAATCCATAACAATGGCAAAAACGCTGATTAAAAATACTATCTAACAAACGCCCTGAAAACAGGGCGATATTTATTTAATTTGTTTGCATTCGGAATCGAACTCGGCCAATGTTACCGTCTGCGCGATTTTGTATTATAAACAAAAACCCGCCAATTGGCGGGTTGGTTATCATTATATATCATCAGGTTCGACATAGCAAACGCCGTTCTTGTACTCCGAATTCTCGCCCAGATATGAACACTGCTGCTGATACCATTCAGGTGTAAACTCGCATTCATCTGTTGCGACATTATATGTTGCGTATTTTACAGTTTTTTCAGTTGTTGTTTCACCATTTGTTTGTTCGGCAGTAACATTTGAATTATACGCTTCGCATAATACACGGGTCGAATTCTCGACACATTTGCCCCATCCTTCACCTGCAGCTGATTTGCCTTCTGTGGCGGTTGAAGAACTGCCTTTGCCATATACCGCGGTATAGAATCCTGCCAAATCATTTGCGTTGCTCATCGTATCTTTATAGTCTTCTGGAATCCAGTATCCGCCCAATTCCTCACAACGTTCTGCCAATTGTGAATCCAATTCAGACTTAATATCATCCAATGCCCGTTCAATCTTGTTCATGGTATCCAGTGGCAATCCGTTATCTCCATTCAGCGCAGTTCTTGCCGTATTAACCGTTACGTTTTGGCCGTTTAATGTGCTTTTTATCGTCTCCTTGGCTGTACTTTCTATGTTCGGATCTGCACAGTTGTCATACGCAAATCTATATAAATTCAATGCCAAATCATTATACGACATCAAACGACAGCGCCATGGATATGCCGCGGCTGTGCTGTCCTCGCCGCTGCCCGCTGGTGTGCATAACTCTTTCAGATGACTGTCCATTGCGGTTTCGCAACCTTCGGCGACGCGAACTTCGTCCACGCTGTCGACAAACGCCAACAGGGCTGTTAAACCACAGCGGGTTGTACCATCTGTCGTGTTCCCCGCGGTTATTTTCCCGTTACCATCAAACTTGCAGTCCGTCGTATCACCATACAACGATGCGCACGCAATAACCTTGTCTTCACACATTGACTTAGCCGCATAGGCCGAAATTGCACCTGCTGTTTTTGCGGTCGTGTTATCAAAACTTTTCAATGCATTCGATTGTGTATCATAGCATTCTGCCATTGTCTGCACGCATGACATCTTGACTTCTTCAATTTTTGCATCCTGCGCCTGGGCAATCTGAATCAATGCCATGCGTTTAAATTCTGTCCACACTGTATCAGCAATACTGCGACACGAATCCAATGCTGCCGCCGCACGATTTCTGTACTGATCCAAGAACTTATTAAATTCTGTATTTTGTCCCAAGATATCACTTCCTGATTTGCCGTCCTTAGATTTACCTGCCCCCGACAGCGTAATCAGGTTTGTCATTTCGAACAAACGTGCTGAATAAATTGGCTCGCCTGTTTCTGGGTTGATATAAACCCCACTGTAATCCAAACAGCGTTTATAATTCGCGCCGCACGCTGTTTCTGCGGTCATAGCGGTCTGAACCTTGGTGATACATTCGTTCACATCCTGGGAATTATGTGCACGATATTCTTCCAAACGCGCATCACGTAAAATCTTTTCTGCCTGACGCACCGTTGACAGCACCTGTTCACGCTTTTTGTTCAGGCTTTTTTCATACATATTACAATCTTGGGTTATCATAATATTGTATGCACTGGTCGCCATGTTCAAAACTGCGCTGCTTTCACAACTGTCCTGAATAACCTGAACGCATTGTTTGTTTGACGCATTATACAATTGCTGTCCTTCCAGAGCAGTCATATCAACCGCACCGCTGTTGTCAAACATAGACGAACCGCCACTGAATACATCGCCACCGCCCCAGATGTCGCCCATGTCTGTTGAAAAATCCAATGATATCACACCCAAAGATGTGGAATTCCCGTTGTTATTCTGTGGCGCCGCCTTCTTTTTCCCAGACAACAAATCACCAATTTCATTCAAAATATTCTGGGCACCACTGGTATCGTTTTTAATTGCAGCTTCGCCAACCGTGGCAGAATACATTGCATTAACTTCTTCTGCGGTTTTATCAACCGCATTCAAATTATTATCTTCAAATTTCTGCAACAATATCTTGGCCTGGTCCATTGCGTCTTCCATATCGCGAAAATCAGTAAATCTGGAACTGCAATAGCAACGACGATAGGTATCATTTGCATTTGCGCAAAACTGATCCATACATGTTGCATATGATTCACGACATTCCGCATATCCGCCACCGATTTTTGACATGTCCGAGAAAACAGCCGTCGCACGTGCCTGTTTTGCCGCACGCGCCAAACCATCAACCGCATTCACAGCATTACGCGCACGTGCCGAATTTGTCATTGATGCGGCGCGTGATGCATTACCCGTTGTTGCTGCACGCGAAACACTGGCGTTGCGCATAATTGCCGGCGTTGCCGTGCGAACATTCATCGCTGTACGTGCAGATTTCTTTTTATCTGTCGTTGCCGCACGCGACACGACCGCAGTTGGTCGACGAATCGCGCTGCGCGAAGAATTTGACACCACATTTGCACTGGCCCCGCTGCCACGTTTTACAACATTGCCTTCGTTGCGTTTCGATGCAACGTTCGCGACAGTGGCGCTGCGTGGGTTTGGTGCCTGTTCCGCCATGGCAAAATTGCCACCCAAAACAGCCGCTAATACAGCAGAAAACTTACAAAATTGTGCAAAAGTATTTTTCACGTCAATTCTCTCTTTTTTTTCATTCTAACATTTTTTGCTAAATTAAATCAACAGCAAATTACGTTTTAATCAATCTTTGGCGACATAATTTTCCATATCTTTGGTCAACCTAGCTAATTCTGTCGGATTTATATCGGACTGTTGTGCCAATGTTTCGCGTATTTTATGCACCATATTCATCAATACAGAATCCTTATCTTTGGCACAGCTTTCTATTTTATCCAGGTTTGCCAACGCCATAATTAAATCTTCTTCTCTTTTCATCCTGTCACCTTTTACAGAAATGCTACAAAAAAAATTGCCATTGGGTCAACACGATTTTACCACCCCGCGCATATGTGCCGAACGGGCCCGCGGATTATGTTCTAATTCCACCTGTGTTGGCACAACCGTCTTAATTGCAGAAAAAGGCGCGTTTGCCACAACTGGCATACGTGGGTCGCCTGGGGTGGTCGTCCATGCCCGAAAAATATTTTTTACAATTCTGTCTTCCAATGAATGGAATGTCACACATATACATTTTCCCCTGTCTGCCAACAAATCGGGCACCGCCGCCATGGCGCGTTCAACTTCGCCCATTTCATCGTTCACCGCAATACGCAGTGCCTGAAAGACTGGTGCAACATCCTTGGGGTTATGAATTAAATCGCGTAATTCAAACGTTGTCTTGGGCATGGCATCTTTCATCGCCCGTGCCAATATGTTTGCTTTTTTTACATCGCCATAGTCATGTAATATTTTCGCCAAATCTGTCACAGACGCACGTTCTATTAACCCGGCCGCGGTTTCACCATTTGATTCCATGCGCATATCCAGTGGCGCGTCCATACGAAATGAAAATCCACGCGTTGCCACATCAATCTGCATAGAAGAAATCCCCAAATCAAACACAATTGCATCAACAGGTCCATTCAGCTCAGAAATCTGCGAAAATGGCTGTGGAATAAATGTAAAGCGTCCTGGATATTTTTTTTCCAAAATTTTTGCATCCGTCACAACATTTGGATCACGGTCAAACGCAATAACCGTCGCCCCCCGCCCAAGGAATGCCTGTGAATACCCGCCTGCACCAAACGTACAATCTACAACTGTTTTGCCACTAATATCCCCCAGGGCTTCTAAAACCGCATCCAATAAAACCGGAATATGCTTCATATTATTCAACCTCTACCTTTAACCCCAGTGCTGTTAAATCTGCAACTGTTGTTGGCCCCAACTCAACACCGCCCGGCAAAGCCACAGTTGCGGTTTTATCTGCGCCATGCAAAACCAATTCTACGCGTGTATATCCGCGCGGCAATGAAATTAATGCTTTTTTTACATCTTGCAGGACATCACCATCGCGAATATCCAGCGTCATTTTCTTTGCAATCTTTGCCACCCATTCCGTCAAAGGCGTTATTGAATCAACAAATATCGAAACCCTGTCGTCACGATTTGATGTCTTGCCAGAAATAATAACAGCATTTTCATTTTGTAAAATCTGGGCAAATTCAATTGATGCATCACCGAATGCCACCGCATCAATAGTCCCATGACTGTCTGATGCATTAATTGTAATCATTTCCTTGCCTGTTTTAGTACGACGCCGACCAAAACTGTTCACATTTGCAGCAATTTGCACCAGTTTTCTGTCACCAATTTTTTCCAACGATGCACTGGTCGCCAGATTTGCGCGCGCAATCAAATGCTTGTATTGATCCAACGGGTGTGCAGAAATATAGAACCCCAACGCCGACAATTCATTTTCCAATTTTTGACCGAATGTCCAGGGTTCAGTCTTTGGCAGATTCTTGCCCAGTCTATCTTCTTCAACATCATCTTCGACCGTATTAGCAAACAGCGACAGCATATTTGCCCCGTCTTTTGACTTTGCCGCATACGACAAAATTGCGTCCGCATTCAGATAAATTAACGCGCGGTTTGTCTCCAGCGAATCCAGCACGCCTGTTTTGGCAAACGCTTCCAGAATTCGCTTGTTCATAATCGGGGCGCAACGCTTTGCAAAATCGGTCAGGTTCTTAAATTTTCCATTTGCATTGCGTTCCGCGACGATTGCATCTGTTGCGACTGTACCGACCCCCTTTAATGCGGCCAATCCATAGATAATCTTGCCGTCGCGTACCGTGAACAGTGATTCACTTTGATTAATGTCAGGTGCAACAATCTGAATTCCAAAATTTGTCTTGGCATCATCAACGAATATCGCTAATTGGTCGGTATCATTCAAATTACTGGACATAGATGCCGCCAAAAATTCTGGGGTATAATTCGCCTTTAGATACGCGCATTGGTTTGCAACAATAGAATATGCAATCGCATGCGATTTGTTAAATGCGTACTTTGCAAAATCCTTGAACTTTTCCCATAAATCCTTGGCTGTGGTGCGATCCAGCGTTCCTTCTTTTTCGCATCCTTCATAGAATTTACCTTCCAGTTCATCCAACATAGCAATGATTTTTTTGCCCATTGCTTTGCGCACATTGTCTGATTGTCCACGTGTAAACCCGGCCAGAACACGCGTCAACTGCATAACCTGTTCCTGATAAACGATAATTCCGTATGATTCTTTTAATATTGGTTCTGCGCGCGGGTGCACATATTCAATTTTTTCTTCCCCATGCATACGGGCAATAAATTGTGGAATAAACGCAATTGGTCCTGGGCGGTTTAATGCATTTAACGCAGATATTTCCAAGAAGTTTGTTGGATGCATCTTGCGCAGTGTTTGTTGAACAAACGGGGCATCAAATTGGAATATACCTTCGGTCAATCCCTGTTGCCACAGTTTCATTGTTTTTTCATCATCTGTTGGGATTTGGTCTAAATCAATATTGATACCACGTGTTTGCTGAATCAAACGTGTCGCATATTTTAACACCACCAACGTTTCCAATCCCAAAAAGTCGAACTTAATCAAGCCTGACTTTTCCAGATATTTCCCATCAAACTGGCATGATGGCAGCGGGTTGGCCGGATCGCGATAAACCGGGGCAATTTTTGTTGTTGGTCTGTCACCAATAACAACACCGCATGCATGCTGTCCCAGATTTCGTAACGAACCTTCTAATTCCTCAGCCACCATAACGACCTTGTTTAAATCTTCATCGTTATTCAAAATATCCTGAATTTCTGTCGACATTCCAACTGCATCTTTCAAGGTCTTGGCATCCTGTGGAATTAATTTTGATAACCTGTCTGATTTAGAATAGGGCATACCATACACGCGTCCGATATCGCGGATTGCACCACGCGCTTGCAGCGAACCAAACGTAATAATACGACATACAGAATCATGGCCATACTTATCGCACACATACGCCAAAACGCGTTCAATCCCGGTCGGCTCAAAGTCAACGTCAAAATCCGGCATAGAAATACGGTCAGGATTCAAGAAACGTTCAAACAGCAACCCATACTTCAACGGGTCAACATTTGTAATCCCCAGCGCCCACGCAACAATAGAACCGGCCCCTGAACCGCGCCCTGGGCCGGTCAGAACATCGTTATTTCTGCACCAATCGATATAGTCTGCAACAATCAAGAAATACCCAGGGAATCCCATACCGATAATAACCCCCAGTTCAAATTCTGCCTGTTCATAGTATGGTGCGGTGTCTGTAATATTATGTTGTTCCAATCGGCGCTTTAACCCATTCATTGTATTATCGCGCAACATCTGACATTCTGTCTCCAGGTCATCACCAAATCGTGGCAACAGTGGTTTTTCATGCACATTAACCATAAAGCCGCAACGTTGCGCAATAACGACAGTGTTTTCAATTGCCTCTGGCAAATCAGAAAAGATTTCTGCCATTTCTTCATATGATTTAAAATACTGTTCCGAAGATTTGCGTGCACGTTCTGGGTCAATAACCTTGGTCTGTCCCAAGACACAACTTAACGCATCGGCCGGTTCATAGTCCTTATCAGATGCAAAACACACATCATTTGTTGCAACGATTGGGATATTCAGTTCTTGGGCAATTTTTAAGAATCCAGTCTCGGTCTTTATTTCATTTTCCAGGCCATGTCGCTGAATTTCAATATAAAATCTGTCGCCAAATATCCCCAAGAAACGTTTTGCGTACGCCTGGGCCAAATCATCTTGATTATTTAAAATCGCCATACCAATTGGCCCCAAATGCGCCCCCGACAAACAGATTATACCATTGCTGTGTGCTTCTAATTCATCGAATGAAACGAACGGCCCCAAATGATGATTTTCTGCACGCATATACATAACGCGGTTCAATTCGCACAGATTTAAATACCCCGCATGATTCTGGGCCAGCAGAACTATTTTTGACATTGCATCTGCGCGCAAAATCTTTGGGTCTACATTATGATGATTCAGTGTTATTTCAACGCCAATAATTGGTTGCAATTTATTTTTCGGCATAACATCCGAGAACTCGGCACACCCTGACATTAAATTAGTGTCAGTTAATGCACACGCACTCATCCCCAGTGCTTGACATAAACCAGGTATTGCCTTAACTGTCAATGTGCTTGCCCCGACCGAGAAACGCGAATGTGTCCTAAGATGTATAAATTGCTGCATAACCCCTTTCCTTTAACCTTTAATCACCCAGCAAAAACTGATAAAAATTGCGGCAAACTGCACTAATTTCTTAGTGCAATTTACCACAGCAATGTTTGTACTTCAAACCCGAACCACACGGGCAGGGTGCATTACGACGCGAATCCATTGCCGACTGGTTCAATTCTTGGTCATGCTTTTGTCTTTCTGCTTCGGTTGCATCAACCTGTTCACGGGTCAATTCCATACGGCAAATCGACGACACCGAAAAGATTTTAAAGTTTGTAATCGTGCTTTTGAACAAATCCAGCGCTTCACGTTTATACTCGTACAACGGATTTTTCTGGGCATAACCACGCAACCCAATCGCACTTTGCAGATAATCCATCTGTTGCAAATGTTTTTTCCACACGGTATCCAATGCCCCCAACATCATCTGTCGCGTTGCCAATTGCATCAATTCTGAACCGTATTTCTGCTTTTGCTGCTCAAATCGATACAGCCCCAATTTTTGCAGCACTTCAAACGCTTTGCGTTCTGTGATATCTTCATCTGTTTTCCAACGTTCAACATCAGTGATATCCAACGCGAACACGCGCAACATAGAATTACGAATTCCGTCAATGTTCCAGTCTGCCGGCATTGCCTTTTCTGGGATATTATTTTCGCAAATTACTTCGACGACATCGCCAATCATTTCTGCGGCCAATCCTGACAAATCTTCTGACGTCATCAATTCGTCGCGTTGCTTATAAATAACACAGCGTTGTTCATTCGCCACATCGTCATATTTCAGCAATTCCTTACGGGCTTCGAAATAGCGCGCTTCTACACGTTTTTGCGCTTTTTCTAATGCTTTTGTAATCCATGGATGGGTAATTGCCTCACCTGGTTTCAGCCCCAGTGTCGTCAACATTCCCTGCAAACGCGCAGCACCAAAAATACGCATTAAATCATCATCTAATGATAAAAAGAACTTAGAATCACCTGGGTCGCCCTGACGTCCTGAACGGCCACGCAGTTGATTATCAATACGACGTGATTCATGGCGTTCTGTACCAATAACATACAGCCCGCCCGCATCTAAAACCAGTTTTTTGTTGGTTTCAATTGTTTCATAGATTTTCTTCTTTTTTTCTTCAAAATCCGGGGCGTCTACATCTAATTCTGCAATCAATTCTTCTGCGTTACCGCCTAATTTAATATCAGTCCCACGTCCGGCCATGTTTGTGGCAATTGTAACCGCACCTGGGGCGCCTGCCTGGGCAACGATTTTCGCCTCGGACTGATGATGTTTAGCATTCAGAACAGCCGGATTTATGCCTAATTTTTCACGCACAATATCGGCTAATTCTTCTGATTTTTCAATTGATACTGTTCCAACCAGAACCGGCTGTTTACGTGTAACACAATCTGAAATCTGTTTTAAAATTGCGTCATACTTTTCTTCTTTGTTGCGATATATTTCATCATGATGGTCAATACGTGCAACCGGGCGATTTGTTGGTATTGATACGACACGCAGATTATAAATTTCCTCAAATTCTGCCGCTTCTGTCATTGCAGTACCTGTCATACCAGACAAAGTAGGGTACAATCTAAACAGATTCTGATATGAAATACTTGAAACCGTCTGATTTTCTGGTTGTACTTCTACATGTTCTTTGGCTTCAATTGCTTGATGCAATCCCTTGCCAAAGCGACGTCCTGTCATAACACGTCCTGTAAACTCATCAACGATTAAGATTTCACCGCCGCGCACAACATAGTTAACATTCAACTGATACAAATGATGCGCCAATAACGCCTGTTGAATATGCATAACCAATGCTGCATTTTCTGACGCATACAAATTATCGCCAATCAACAGGTTTGCCTCTTTCAACAATCGTGTTGCCGTATCAACACCAGATTCTGTTAATGTTACATGACGATCTTTTTCGTCTTTTTTAAAGTCGCTTTCTGTAAACTGCGCAACAACCGCGTCAACCTTGGCGTACAGTTCACTGCTATCCTCGGCCGGTCCTGAAATAATCAACGGGGTACGTGCTTCATCGATTAAGATACTATCTACTTCGTCCACAATCGCATAAAAGAACGGACGCAAAACTTGTTGCGCTTTGGTAAATTTCATATTGTCACGCAGGTAATCAAATCCCAATTCTGAATTTGTAACATACGTAATATCGCACGCATATGCCGCGCGTCTTTCTTCGTCGGTCATATCATGCTGAATGATACCAACTGTCAAACCTAAGAAACGATAGATTTCCCCCATCCAATTTGCATCACGCGACGCCAAGTAATCATTTACTGTTATCAAGTGTGCGCCTTTACCATGCAGGGCTTTTAAGAACATCGCCAACGTTGCAACCAGTGTTTTTCCTTCACCTGTTTTCATTTCTGCAATCTGCCCGTTGGTCAAAACCATCCCGCCAATCATTTGCACATTAAAATGGCGCAGACCAATTGTACGGACTGACGCTTCACGCACCAATGCGAACGCATCCGGCAGAATATCCTTCTCTCGCTCGCCTGCGATTAAGCGTTCACGCAATGCAATCGTTTGTGCACGCAATTCGTCATCGCTCATAGCGTGATACTTTGGCTCTAAATCATTGATTAAAGACACCGTTTTATCGTAACTTTTAACTAATCTGTCGTTTGCAGAACCTAAAATTTTACCAATTACATTTTTAATCATTTTTCTTCCTTATTTTATCACGCAATATATAGCAATTTTCCCCATATTGGTCAATCATTTTATGATATAATGAAATTAAATTAATTTAACAAGTGCAAAACGAAAAAAAACTGATAGAATATAGGCAAAGCAGGGGGGATTATAATCATGCAAGGACCTATTCACACACTAAATCCAAAAGATATCACCAGCGATGTTTTTATTGTTGCGCCGACTCAAATTGAATATATCGCGCGTCTGTTTGGCAATACGGTTGCCGACACAATGAACATGCGGACATTCGCACCAAAAATTCGTCAGATTGCCGAACAGGCATTACGCCACGCGCTAACATCTGCCAAAACCCAGGGTGCGAAATAAATAAAAACTACTATCCTGCAACGCAGGATTTTTTATTAGTTTTATACACGAAAAACAAATCCCCCAAATACTGGGGGATTTTCTTACCACGCTCTATAACCTGGGGCGCATGTACTTTCACACTTCTTTCGTGATGCATTCCACTTACGCGAACCTGTTTCATCAGAATAGGTATCGCAAATCAGAATACACTCATTGTTCTCCAGTGTATACAACTCGCCTTCGTACATACAGGTCGCGATTTCACAGCCTTCGACATAACTGCTTGCCGCCAACTCGCCGCCTGCGCTGTACATATTGTTGCAGCGTCCACATTGTTTCCACAATTCATTTGTCTGGCTGCTATCATTCGTATAACCTGGATCACACTTGGTTGCGATACAATCGCCCCATTTATTGGTCTTGTGATTCCATTCACGCACCCCGACGCCATGTTCTACCACACAGACTTGCTCGTCTGCCTGACATACATTTCCATCCAGATGATAACCATCTTCGCACTCTGAAATCACACACTCGCCAAAGGCCTGTTTACGGGTATCCCACACGCGTTCTGCTGCAACAGCATTTGGTGCAGAACACTCGATAACATCTACCTCGCACGACTGCCCATTTGGATGGTATCCCGCCACACATGTTTCGACGATACAGTTACCGCCGCCACGCTTGTACGACAAAGCATTTTCGCGTTCACATGCTGCACAAACACCACCAATCATTTCAAAGTTATAGTTACACGATGTTTCTTCACATCTGCCGTTAACTATATCACATGGGTTACCTGTTTTCGATACGCCATAGAACTGGCACAGTGTCGGATAGAATTCCGTTTCAGACACAGGCAGTGCTTTACCGTATTCTATGTCATACATTTCACATGCGGTATAGCAATCTGTATCTTCATCAGAACCAGCCGCTGCCAATACATGTGTACCATTTGTTCGCGTCTGACAAGACTGTGGCTGCTTGCCATATTCTGGGCGACAAATCGCATTTTCTGGACACGTCTTACATACACCAGCAGACACTGTATATCCTGCCTGACACAGTTCTATGATACACGTATCCTTGCCTGCACCATGATAATCGCGTCCTGACATCTCATAGGCTTTTTCTGCCACAGCACACGCCTTGTAACAGTCGTCTTCCATTATCGAGCCCTCATCAGCATTCGGATAATCTGCCGAACATGTCTTGCGACCGCCTGTACTACCAAAGTATATACGACTGTCACCTTCGCAGAATCCATTCTTTTCGCAGACTTGCTGATCTGTACCAGCTTTTGCGACATACATGCCGACCTTGGTATCCAGATAGCAATCATTTGCTACGCTGCTGCCCTCATCTGATTTTGTATACCACGTTGTCAGTGCCGAACATGCAATTGGCGTACCATTCTGTTTTGTTGGATTACAGATATGGTTTTCCGGACAAATTACACACTTGCCGTATTCATCCAGCGTGTATCCTGGTTTGCACAGTGTGATGTCGCACGTGTCCGCAATTTCTGTGCCGTAATAGTCACGACCTGACACTTCCTGTGCATCCCCCTTAACATCGCACAACTTATAGCATGCCTCTGCCGCTACTGCGCCTGCATCAGACTCTGCATATCCTGCTGGGCAACTTGCCGGTTCATTTGTTTCACCATAATGAACGGTTATCCCCGCGCGACAGAATGAACCTGCAGGACATGTCGTCTGCGATTGCTTTGCCTGTGACACATACATACCTGCGGTTGTTGTCAGATAACATTCATCAACCGACCCTGCACCAGAATTAGACTTCGTATACATACCACCCGTCAGTGCGGAACATGCAATCGGCGCACCATTTTGCTTGTCTGGGTTACACACAAAGCCTTCGGTACATATCTCGCATCTTCCATCCAACAGATAGAATCCTGCCTGGCAAGTTGCAATTTCGCACGTATCTGTGGCATCTGTTCCATAATAGTCATAGCCACTCATCTTAAATGCGTTCTTACTCGCATCCGGTTCGCAGGCCTTGCGGCATTGTGTTTCTGCACTGGCGCCTGCTGCAGAAGAATATCCTGCACCAAAATTTGAACAAGATTCACTGCCGCCCGTACTCATCGTACCACCGTGCATGACCTTGTCGCCACCCGAACAATAGTCGCCCGCTTTACATGTTTTTTCACCCTGGCCAGCCTTTTCGACATAATTACCCGGCGTTGTTATCATATAACACGCGTTTACAGAAAAACTGTTTTCTGCCGACATTGTATACTTCCCACCCGTCAATTCTTGGCAAGAATGTGGCTTACCATTATCGTAGTTTGGATCACACACACTATTTGCCGGACAGCTACCGCATGTGCCATTTGCCAACACGAACCCTGTTTCGCACTGTACAGCCTCACATGTATCAATGCCTGTCCCATAGTAGTCTTTTCCTGCCATCTGTGTTGCATGTAAATACAACCCACAGTTCGCATAACACTGGTTCATATCATCCGCACCTGCTTCAGACATTGCATAATCTGCCGGACACGCCTCACGACCACCTACAGCCGTCCGCTTTACGTCAATTCCACCTGTGCAATATCCATCTGCCTTACATTCAACTTCACCTTGACCTGCAGCCGCAACATACTTGCCCGCGCTTGTTGTCAGATAGCATTCGTCTACTGTGCCTGTTTGCTGGGCAGACTTTGTGTAAACCCCGCCTGTCAATTCAGAACAAGTGTACGGTTTCCCTGCATCCTTCGTTGGGTTACATACGTTGTTCTCTGGGCATACAGAACACGCACCATCGGCAACTCTAAATCCTGCCTTACACAACACAGCCACACAAGTATCTGCAACAGATGCGCCATAGTAATCCTTACCACTCATTGCTGTTGCATTTGCTGTCGACGCACAGCTTTCTGAATAGCACATATCCGCTGTCTTTGTGCCGGATGCAGACATGCTATACTTGCCGCCCGCCAATGTTGCACAGGATGTATTTCCACCAACACCACTGACCATAACCTTAACGTTACCCGGACAGAAGTCGCCTGCCTTACATTCAACTTCACCTTTACCCGCAGCTGCGACATACTTACCCGCACTTGTAATCAGATAGCATTCTGACGCACCATCTTCTGATGTGTATCCCGCAGGGCAGGTCACACAACTGCTGGTCTGGTTATAATCAACAGAATGTTCTGTCATATATGTGCCTGCCTTACATTCCGCAAACGCACTGCCATTCCAATAGTGTCCGTTCTCTACCTGAACATAGCACTTATCTGGCGTGCTGGCTCCGCTGGCGGTAATGCCACTCTTCCATTCGACATCATCAGACAAATCTGCACATGATGAATTACCACCAGATTTACCATAAGACACCATTATATCACCCGGACAGTAATAAGGCGCCGCACAGGTCTTTACAGCATTGCCCGAGATATATTTACCCGCCACTGTCACGGTATAGCAATCATTAATATCATCGCTTTTCGCTGCACTGTTTGCAAACACACCATCTGTTTCAGTTGCACAACTATACTTTGTGCCACCGCTGCAGTAATTACCTTTTTCACAAGATGTGCAGCTGCTGGTGCTACCATACGAAACCAAAACCGTGGCCGATGTGTATTCGCCTGTTGGGCAAACAGTTGTTTCCGAACCTTTTGCTGTGGCCAGATAAGACCCCTGTGGCACAGAAATCTGACATTCGGATTCATCACTATATCCCGTGCCTCCATCATCATAGCCACTTGGACATGCAGTGCGACACCCTGTAACCCCCATGGTAACCTTGCCTTCACCTGGGCAATAGTACCCCTTTGGACATGTTACAGACGAAGTTCCGTTATAGTATTTCCCTGGCTCGCACTTTACGACATTTATTGCCCATTTTGCATACAGGGTCTTCTTTGCTGTACATTCGCCCGCAGGGATTGACGATATCGTACTTCCTGTAAAGTTCGCGTTATCATACCACCCCTCAAAGCGATTATCCTCCTGTGAAATCTGCGCAGCTGTTGGCAACTCAATTGTATCAGATTCCACTGTACACTGTGACACCATTGTATAATCGCTACTGATTACACCACCATTTGTTTCCATGTTTATTGCATACTTAACTGCAGAACATGTTGGGTTATGCTTGCCGCTGTTTTGCAAATTCTCGTAATGTGCATTACATGTTGTTGTATACGTACATACACCGATTGGTGCTGTCAGCACACATTTTGCACCATTACCCGCCGCACAGGCTGTACATGCTTTCCACACAGGATACAATACAACCTCGCCCCCATTAGCATCTGTCAAGTTTTCAACTTCCTGATTGTTGCTAAACTCAGGCTCTGTTGCCGTCGCTGTACGCGCCCAACCAACAAATTCGTGATTGTTCTGCGTATGGGTAAATGCATTTGGCGTCAAGGTCTTTGGCATATCTGCCGTATGCTTTACGCTGGCCATTGTTCCCGTTGCCTGATTTGCGACATACTTAACAGTATACGTATTTGGTGTCCACCATGCGTACAGTGTTGTGTTCGCTGCCACACTTGGCTTATAGTTATCCAAAATTACACCGTTTGAATCTATGGCCTGTACTCCACCTTCCAAGGCTGTTTTCTTAGTATAATACCCTGCAAATGTATAGTACTGACGCACTGGCAATGCAACCTTGGCAATTTCAGTTGTGCCGGCCGGATCACTGTACCATCCCGTATTATACTTTTCATATATCTTATCAACTGCCGTTTCACCGTCATTGGCATCCAGTGTAAAGGTATACACATGCGGCGTACACAGATCCTTTGGCGCAGACGCCGAACCGTCTGTTGGATCTATATCTACATTCTCGTTCTTGTCATACCCCGTATTACATGTGAACGACGCATCCGGACACACATATGCCGGCGAAACACCAGGCAACGGATCGTCTGTGCCATAGAACAAGAATCCACCCCCTACTACAGAATGACTCGCATTATACGTACATGTTCCTGTTCCCTCCAATGGACACACCGGCGCAGTACATGGTAAATTAACTTTCTTATAGCACGCTGTTGAACCAGTAGCAGAATCAGCAATATACTTTACTCCGTTAGGTTTCGATAGGTTAAATCCCCCGTTGCTCAACGTCGAACAAGATACACAGCTACCGTTTTCAATATCTCCTGTCGGCGTGTAATATGCATTTTCCTGACAATACACCATATTTATCTCGCAATAAGTGCTATCGGAACTGCCTGGTGCCGCCACACACATACTAGGATCTGATTTATAGGTCACACCCTGGAACGACACCTTATTGTATGAGCAAAGAGCTGCATCCTTAGATTCGCATCTTTCAGTATCATCCGAACACCAACACCTCGAAGTTCTTTTATAACACTGACCTTCTTCAGATGCGCCAGCAACACTGTATGGATAGTCTGTCGGGCACGATTCTATTGCACAGCCATTTCCATCGCTGCCCCATGTTCCGCCCGCACAATAACTGCCCGCAGGACATGTTTCGACAGCACCTGCTTCTTCGTTATAGTATGTACCCGGCGCACAAGTGCCTCTGGCTGTCCACTGTGCATACAATGTGCCTGACTCATCCACCGACCATTTCTTAAGCGCTTTACCAGACATATCATAATACTGATCACCACCTGTCTTGGCAGACCAATAACCATTAAAGTCATAGCCTTCCTGACTTGGCAGATTATTAATCGCAGGCAACAATTCATCGTACGTTGCCGTCACGGACGTATCGCCACCTGTACCACCATTCGCATCCAATGTGACTGTGTAAGTATTTACTGTCCACTTGGCATACAATGTATAATTTGATACGCATGTTCCCTGGGCAATATTGGTTATTTCATCACCAGTCAGGTCTGCATTCTGATACCACCCATCGAACGTATAGCCCGTCTTGGTTGGTGCCGGCAGGTCAACATCCGTTGATTCGACCGTACACGTACTTGGTGTCACACTGCTGCCACCCACAATCACGCCACCATTTGGATTCAGGGTAATGTTGCGTTCAATCACTGTCCACTTGGCATACAATGTATAATTTGATAAGCATGTTCCCTGGGCAATCTTGGTTATTTTATCACCAGTCAGGTCTGCATTCTGATACCACCCATCGAACGTATAGCCCGTCTTAGTTGGTGTTGTTGGCAACATAATATCTGCTGTTTCAACATTACATGGCAAATTCGATACCCCACTGCCGCCATTGGTTTCAAATGATACCACATAATCATCTTCTAACACACACATAGTACCACTTACAACATATCCAGTTTTTGCGACCAATGGATTATCAGCATTAACAGTTGCAGATGCCCATGTTGTTGCGCCAGATGCGGTTGGAACCTTTTGCAATTTACCTGACGCACAGTTTTCCGGCGATGCAGTCGCAATCTCAACACACTTCTGATACGTTGTCCATCCTGTACCTGTGCTGTCCAGCTTCGTATACCCAGATTCCACTGCTGGACATGCTGTACACGTCGCCGCTCCAGACGCAGAGTAGGTCCAGTTTGCACATGTACCGCAAGACTTATTAGCCAAACATCCATTACCTGCGGCTGTTGGCGTTGCAGATGTACCACCACCAGTTGAATAGTATCCGCCATTAACCGTGCCACACGACTTGCCACTGACACATGTTCCATTTTCAGATGTACCACCACCATTATTCCAATATCCTGCTGCAACTGCACCGCATGTATTATTACCGACACACTGATTTGGATTTGGGAACTCAGATGTTGCACCACCAGTTGAATAGTATCCCGGTGTTAGAAGTCCCGACCCCACACTGTCTGTTGCGCCCGCTGTTCCCCAATGACCTGCTGCAATTACACCACCTTGGTATTCGGCACTGCAAACACCACCGGTTGCATCAATACCACATGCATTGTTCCAGTATCCGGCTTGAACCTGTCCACATGTGTTATCAACATTAGATGCACCCATCAGCTTGTCATTTTCTATAATTGCAACCTTGCCGACACAATCACTTGCGCTTGGCGTTTTAGATGTTGCGCCACCGGTTGAATAGTATCCCGGTCTAACGGCCCCAGAACCAGCATATCTTGTTGCGCCCGCTTCGCCCCAATAACCTGGTGCAACCGTACCGCATTGCGTGGTGCTGACATTTACGCAACCTTTTCCGCGAACCTCTGGCGTTGCCGATGTACCGCCACCCATGTTATAGTACCCTGCGGCAACTTTACCAGAACCAGTACTGGTTGTTGCACCAGCTTCACCCCAGTATCCAGCATCAATCAAACCACATGTATTATCATCGCCCGCACAGTCTTCGGCAGATTGCGGATTTTGAACCTTTGCACCACCTGTTGAATAGTGTCCTGCTGCAACCAAGCCTGTACCACTTTCAGATGTTGTACCTGCCTCGCAATATTTACCCGCTGGGCACAAAACAGGCTGCGCGTCAGCCAAACAGTAATATCCCGCCGGACATGTATCACATTCAGTGCCACCATCTGGCGCATACGAACCTGCCGCACAACCATAGTTCGCACTAAATACAATATCGCCTGCATAATTCATAACAAACGTATCGCCTGGCTTATACAACTTATTTTGATCGAAACCGTCCGGACCGTCCGCCGCGAACGATTCGGTTCCCAAAACAATAACGAACAACAAGGACGCAAAAAACGCCCAAATTCTGGATATTAAGTGCTTTAAGTTCATGTACTTACCCTCTCATTACTGTAAATCCTAGAAAAAAAACAGGGTTTCAGGCAAGTGAAAAATACCAAAAAACGAATAAAAAATTCATCTGTATATACAGATGTGACAAAGGCTTTCTTAGACAACAAAAACACAACTTACCGCTGTGCTGTTTTTGTCAAAGAATCACACAGTTCGCGAAATAAAATATATGCACGTTCCAATGCTGCGCCGCGCCACCGAATGTCCGACGGATACCAGCTTTCTGTTAAATTAGCCCAGGTTTGTGGATTAATTTTACCACAATTTATCAAATCATAACGGGCATCGCCCATATCCATTCTTTTATAAATTGGCGACATAATTGGGAACTCGCCCGTACCAATTTCAAAGTCGGCTGTATATACAGACAAATCATCACGCGAATAACGTGCTTCCAGACAATCGACCAAGTCCCCCAACAGCGTCGGACCATTTATTGCATTTTCATCTGCGACGACATATGTGCCATGCAACATTTGTGAAAAAAATTGCGTATTTTTATGCGCCATAGGATGTGACACTAATAAATGCGACGACACATGTGCGCGCTTTCTATCAAAACGCCCCAATCCTGTATGCAGTCCAATCGAAATCAAAGATTTTGCACCACGCATAACATCATCATATATACTCATCGTCATTTTATTTTCTGTCATCGGCGCGGCACCACCATAAAACAACCCGTACGGATGTTTATACTGTCCATTACTAATCGCGTGCCATACGCCATCACGCAAATGTTTTTGACGAAATTCTTTGATTGCATTTTTCTTTTGAACTTTATCTGGCTTCGACAGCAATAAATCATGTGCTAAATCATACTTTGGATTTTGGGGCAGGGCAGATTTATTATCAAAATCAACCCCAAAGTTTCGATTTAAATCAACCAACCCACCATGCGTTTTGTCCATAACTTCACGCATACGATTTTGCATTCCCCATCCATTGATAACATGCACCAAGACAATTGTATATTTATCTAATAATTTCGTCGGTAAACTGTCCGCTATCTTGTCCAGAAACATATTCTGCGCTGCACTGCCGAAATATCCTTCTATCCCATGAATGCCCGAATTAATCACCACGCGATTTTCGCCATTACCGATGACCAGATAGGGGATATCATATTCATGCCCTGACATAACACACCACCGCAACGCACCGCGCCCTTGGGCGTTTTTGATAAATTTATCTGTTGCCTGATACCAATTTTCTGAATAGTAGTCTTTAATCATACATTTGCCTTTGGTTTTCTTCTCTCTCCCGCTGGCCCTGTACTACATAACCTTACCCTGGGTTGGGTAAAATGTTAGCTGAATTTTCTGCCACTTTGAAAATTCTTTTTCCGGCAGCATCCGCAATGGCTGGCACCGATTTATCGCCGCGCGTATTGTCTCCAAGACATACGCAAAAGCTGCATCTGTTTCTTCACGCGCCTGGGATTCAAACCAGACATCACGCACCGTGCCATTTTTACGCATTGTCAAATGCGCGACTGCACGAATATCTGCAATATCTGGACGTGAAGAATCAATCACCCAACAACGCGTCATCGCCACACGCAACGCATCAACAACAGAAACCGTCAATGCCCTGTCCAGGGATAAAACCTCGCGGTTGACACGAACGACCCTGCGCTTTTTTTGGGCAGGGGCTGGTTCAACTGGTTTTGATTCTTGCTTTTTCTCCCGTTCCTTTTTATCTTCTTTCTTTTCTTCTTCAGGCGCTTCTTCTTGTTTCTTTTCAGGTTCCTCAACCAATGTTGGTTGTTTTATTTCTTCTGGTTCACTCTCTGTTATTTTTTCTTTTTCATCCGGCTTAGCATCTGGCACAGGGGTTCGTTCTTCTGTCTTAGATTCTGCGACATTACCAACGTTATACAATTTTGTTTCATCCCCTGTCACAACAACATCATTTAAATCAATTTCCATAATTTGAATTCTGTCCGGCGCGACCAATTTTGCCCGATTAACAACAACCGCAAACGAAGTAATCAAAACCGCCACCAAAACCAGGTGTCCTGCAACAGAAATCAAAATATTTTCTGATGAAAATCGATTAATCTTGGCCATTTATTTTATTCCGGTTGCGTACGCAGTCCAACCTTTTGAAAACCTGAATCTTTCAGTTTACCCATCATGCTCATTACCGCTCCATAATCTGCATGCGTATCGCCACTTATCATAATGGTTAAATTTGGATTTTCCCCACGCATTGCAATTGCACGCTGTACAATTTCATCCCGTGGCAACTCCATTTCAGCCAGGAAATATCGTCCATGCGCATCCACACTGATTTGAATTGCATGATCGTTACCAGTCATTGCCGATGCGCCCGCGCGTGGCAATTCCAAATCAATCCCGGTTGTCATCATAGGTGTCGTCACCATAAACACCGCCAACAACACCGTCATAACATCAATCATTGGCGTCAATTGAATCGAACTGTCGGTATTTCTGCGTCTTAGTCTGGACATATATGCACCATTATTTTTGATTTTTATGCTCTTTGCATGCGCATTCCAGGCGCTCATACAAATCATCTGATTTTCTTGTGAAATACTGATGTGCAATCGCCGCAGGAATCGCCGCAATTAACCCCAAAGCCGTTGTCCCCAATGCAACCGCCAGTCCTGGCGCAATAACACCAATACTGACCGATTGATTAACACCAATCGCCGCAAAAGAATCCATAACCCCCCATACAGTTCCAAACAATCCAATAAATGGCGAAATATACGCAACCATTGACAAGAACCATAAATTCTTATCAAACGGACGAATAAAGACATCAATATTTTCATCTGGTTTCATTTTCATTGGTGTTCTTTTCTGCATCCGCCACAGGCGAATTTTTTCAACAATTACCGCCCACGAGATAACACTAAAAATCACCAATACGATTGACACAAACACCGTCATCCAATCGCCTGTAAATAAACTTAATAACGAAAAACTTCCTTCCATCACTCTGACCCTTTTTATTAAAATTAAATCAAACCTGTTATAAATTCCGCAGGTATCCGTTTCGGGCGCATATCGCCCCCTAAATACGCAACCTTAAGGTTGATTATAGCACAAACGGCACCATCTTTCACGAACTTTTGTTCTATCCTAACAATTGCGGCCCCGACATCTGTCATTTGTGTTTCAACCACAAATTCATCCGCCGCGCGCAGGGGGTGCATATACTTGATATTTAATTCACGAATAACGAATCCAATGTCATCACCAACCACTACATGCCCACGCAGCCAATTCATACGTGCGCGCTCTGCAATTTCCAAATAACGCGCATGATACACAATACCTTCGGCATCAGTATCCGCATATGCAATTGTAAACGGGAAAATATGAATTCCAGACATAATTATCAATCCAAAGCTGTTATACTAACCCGTGCAGTACCACTGCCAATCATATCTAAATTCTTAGCTGCTGCACGCGACACATCAATCACGCGTCCTTTTTTAAATGGTCCACGATCATTTATTGTTACAACCGCACTTTTACCATTATCACGATTTTTTACACGAACCCGTGTTCCGAACGGCAAAGTTCTGTGTGCAGCCGTCATTTTATTTTGATTATAGCGTTCCCCACTGGCGGTTTTACGCCCATGAAATTTTTTACCATACCAGGATGCGACACCTGTTTCAGAAAACCCCTTGGCGTTTTTCAGTGGATAATATGTCGTTCCCGCAACAGTATATGGTTTAGTATTTGTTTTATAGACCTTTGTCCCGCCGCCGCAACCGGTCAACACAATCAGTGCAATAAAACAGACCAGAAATCTGAACATCTATTTCTCCAATCCCAAATGTCGGTATCCTGCCTCTGTAATCACGCGTCCACGTGGTGTACGTTGAACAAATCCCAACTGCATCAAATACGGCTCGATAACATCCTCAATTGTGTCGGCAGGTTCTGACAATGCCGCCGCCAAATTTTCAATTCCGACCGGTCCACCGGCATAGTACTTTATAATCATATTCATGTATTCACGGTCAATTTCATCCAGACCACATTCATCAATATGTAATTGGAACAAGGTGGTTTTAATCGTATCTGCTGCTATTTGATTTCTGCCCAACGCGGCCGCAAAGTCACGTGCGCGTTTTAATAATCTGTTTGCGATACGCGGTGTCCCACGGGACGATCGCGCCAACATCAACGCCCCATCTGCATCAATTGGCGTTCCTAAAATATTTGCGCTGCGCATAATAATTCGCGCCAAATCTTCGGGCGAATAAAATGTCAGGCGCAAATCGATACCAAATCGGTCGCGCAACGGATTAGACAGCAACCCCGTACGCGTTGTCGCCCCAACCAACGTAAACGGGGGCAGGTCAATACGCACGCTTTTTGCGCTGGGCCCTTCGCCCAACATAATATCCAACTTAAAATCTTCCATTGCGGAATACAAGACTTCTTCAATCGCGGTCGGCAAACGATGAATTTCGTCAATAAACAAGACATCCATTGGTTCCAACGCGGTCAGTATAGCCGCCAAATCTCCTTGTTTGGTCAACATAGGTGCAGCTGTTGCCCGAAAATTCGTTCCCAGTTCATTTGCAACAATATGTGCCAGTGTTGTTTTACCCAACCCTGGGGGGCCATACAACAAAACATGATCCATTGCTTCTCCGCGTGAACGCGCCCCAGAAACAAACACCGACAGATTTTGTTTCAGGCTTTCATGTCCTATAAAATCCCCCAGCGACCGCGGACGAATTGTTGCTGCCATTTCATCTGGAATATTGGCATCTAAAAAACGTTCTTTATTCTGCATTATTACAACAACTTATCTTCTTCGTTTTCGCGTCCCACATATGCCTTTAAATCATTGTACATTTGGCGCAAATCTGCTGGCTGGCTGTACATTGCATCTGCTCCACGCACACGAATTGTCTCCAAATCAATTTGTGCATGTTTTTTCAGCACCTGGGTCAAATGTGTTCCAAAGGTTCGCGCACTATCACCTTCCATTGCGCCCTGCAATAACAAACCGCGATTTGGGCGTGGGGATAAAAACGCAAAATCAGACACAGCCGCATCAGGCGACACCAATGCGAATCCAGAAATCTCGGGCCGACGCATCATTGCCTGCAACACATACCATGCCCCCAACTGATGTCCTGCCAACCATATTTTATCACTGTCTTCGTTATGGTTTTGAATCCAATCAATCACCGTTGCAATATCCAGCATATTTTCGGCTGTTGTTCCGATTACCCCATCAGAATCACCAACCCCACGATAGTTAAAACGTACAACTGAAAAACCGATATCCATAAACGCACGAAACATTGCATAGGACACACGGTCATTCATATGATACTTCTGACGTGGATTACCAGACAGAATCACCGCCAATGGTGCCGCCTCAACCGCAGACTTATGATAAACCGCATGCAATTTACCTGATTCACCAGAAATAATTAAATCAACCATTAGATTCCACCTTTCTTTATTTCATTCGCTACAAACGTTAGAACAAACCGCAATCAAATTTCAATAAAAAATTTTCACTTTACACAAATATCTAAAATGTTCTAACATTCCATACGAGAGAACAAAAGGTTACACAATGTTAAAGCCAATATTTATCGCGTTGTTTACTGTTTTTTGCGGATTTTCTGCCTTTTCTGCAACCGAAGAAATTGTAAACCAAGACTTTCAAACAATATACACACAAACACCTGTTCAGTCATATTATGCATATCCAGACGACCCGAACTTTATTCCTGAATCTGAATTTATGATGCGCGCGGACAGTCTGGACTATGACCAGAATATCGAAGCGGCCCGCGCCGAAGAATCTGCCCAACATCCCGGCGTGATGTTTGCAGACCGTCCGATGGTAATTTGCCGTAATTTTGGTTGCACACGCCTGAACGAACGCATCACACGTTCATTCTTGTTTAACAGTCTGACAAACATGTTTTTGATGAACGCGCATTCACGCGTATACATCTGCGAAGCCGACCCATTTTCGCGTGACTGTCTGCAATCTGGAATATCATTCCCAGTACGCAGCGGTATTGCAAACGCGATGGTTAAAATTCCCAAGGCCACAATCTCTCAGGTCAGCACATCAACCGGTCTGTCCAAGGCAACAGTTGGCATGACCTATGAATTTTTGGTAAACGGCATCGATCGCGTGTGCGAACCGACCGTTATGGACATTGTGGTTCCCGTTAATTCCGAAGCGTTATTGTCGAATCGTGAATTTGCCTGTAATATGACCAGTGATGGCATCAGCAGCGTATCTCTAATACTCAGCATTGACTACATCGACCTGGATTACGGGATTATTGGTGGCTATTATTCATTGGGCATGCAGGGGCCAACGACTGGTGGCGGCACAGGATACGCGCTGTTTAAAACAGAATTCACAACCGGCGGTATGCAGTTCCGCGCCGCAGTCTACGAAGAAGACATGATGGGCGCAAACAATGCAATGCGCACAATCCAACCCGGCGAATACGCTGTTGAACCGCTTAACAAATAACATATGAATAAAACTATCTTGATTGTTGACGATGATGACATATTGCGCAATACACTGGCACGTGGATTGCGCAATGATGGTTTTTATGTTCTGACGGCTGAATCCGCAGAAAACGCAACAGACATATTAAATCGTATTTCCCCAGACGCAATTATTCTGGACAGAATGATGACAGGCATGGACGGATTATCATTTCTGAAACAGTTACGCACATCTGGCAATCAAATACCGACAATCATGCTGACCGCAATGACAGGTCCAGAAAACGCAATTGACGGTCTGGCGATTGGTGCAAATGATTACCTGGCCAAACCATTTCAAATCCGCGAACTAATTTTGCGTCTAAACAACATGCTAAAAAGCAGCCCAGGCACTAATAACGAAATGCCGACTGGTCTGGTATTTACAAACAATGATTTCTTTATTGTATCGCGCGACAACACGTCCCCCCGGCTGTTGCAACTTTCTGGCGAAGAAAAGAAACTGCTACAAAATCTAACCCGACCGGTTGGGAACACGGTACCTGCGGCACCTATGGTCGCAAAACGCTTGCGCAACAAAATAAATGTTGTATTATCCAATTTAGATATAATAACAATTCGTGGCCAAGGATATAAATTAATTGACCTAACGACCACACCAACAACAAGAAACGGTGGCACCAAATGAGATTAACACCACGCAGCTTTTTATGGCGTACAATTTTAATGATTTTAATACCGCTGATTATTGCATTGGCAATTATTGCAAACGCATTCTTTGGCAATCACTGGTCGCGCGTACACGACACATTGGCACGCACATTGGCGGGCGAAATTACAACAATGACAAAATTCATTGACGAAGGCAACACTAACGCCGTGCAAAAGATGGCCCGCGACATTGGTATCAACGTCACATTTCACGAAAAACTAAACCGTCCAAAGCATAATGACAATCACGCCCGTGAAACAGGCAAACTGGCATCAGAATTGTCAAAACGTCTGCAACGTCGCACACAAATCTATACCGACAGGGGCAAACGTCTAGTTTATATTGACGTTCCGACGCACGACAATCGAATTGCAACATTTGGCACATCTATGTACAGAATATATTCAACCAGTACCGAAGTATTCTTAATCTGGCTGTTGGGTTCGATATTAATTGTATCGATTTTAATTGCGCCATTTATTATCATGCACACGCGCAGCATACGTCGCATTGCGCACGCGGCCAGTCGTTTCGGCCGCGGTCTGGACGCGCCTGGCTTTGTTCCGACCGGTTCCAAAGAAATCCGCGAAGCAGCAAAATCAATGATAACGATGAAGGAACGCCTGGATCGATACAACCGCACACGCACAGACATGCTAAACGCGGTCAGCCATGACCTAAAGGCACCACTGACACGCATGCGCCTGGCCTTGGAAACAGACACCGCATCAAGCAAGGATTTAATCCGTGACATTGACCGTATGACAGAAATGGTTAACGGCTACCTGGCATTTGCGCGTGGCGAAGCCCCAGAAATAGAACAAACGACCGAATTGCCACCAATGCTGATACGCATTGCGCGTGATGCCGCACCCAACAAACGCATAATCACTGATTTCCCAGATGCACCGGTTCAATTTTATGCCCGCCCAATGGCATTGGCACGCGCATTCAGCAATATTATTGAAAACGCGGCCAAGTATTCACATAAAATCATAAAAATAACTGAACGCGACACAGACGAAACAACCGAAATTATTATTGAAGATGACGGTCCCGGCATCCCAGACGAACGCAAGAAAGATGCGTTGCGCCCATTTGTGCGCCTGGACGATGCACGACGCAGCGACACCGGCGGAACTGGATTGGGGCTATCCATTGCCCAGACCGCGATTGAAAATCACGGCGGCCAAATCTTCCTAGAAGACAGCGAATTCGGCGGTCTTAAGGTCAGGGTTGTTTTACCAATATAATACAAACATTACAGAATCGGGGTTTTAGAAATGAATTTATATAAACATGTATCAAATGCAATAAATGAGAAACTGGGCGCATCTGTAAATCTGGAAGTACCCCGCAATCGTGACTTTGGTGATTTTTCAACAAATGCCGCCATGGCAATGGCAAAATCTGCCGGGAAAAATCCACGCGAATTGGCGGCTGAAATTCTGCCAAAACTAACCGAGCTGGATTTTGTTGCAGACGCATCAATCGCAGGGCCTGGTTTTATTAACATTAAACTAAAAGACGAATTTATTTGGCAATCTGCATGCGCACCACAATCACCACGCACAGACACCCCACAAACGATTGACCTGGACTATGGCGCATACAATGTTGCAAAGTCCCTGCATATTGGGCATTTGCGCACATCTATTGTTGGCGACACATTTAATCGCATTGCAAAATTACTGGGGCATAAAACATATTCTTGGAATCATATTGGCGACTGGGGCAAACCAATGGCATTAATTATTGCATGGATTGAACGGTTGCACCCAGAACTGCCTTATTTCAGTGATAATTTTGACCCATCAACACCAGTTGATTTTGAAATTGACACATCTGAATTAAACACATACTATCCCGCGGCCAGCACTTTTGCCAAAGAAAACCCAGAATTTCAGGCCCACGCCCAAGATATCAAGGCAAAATTCCAAAATGGACATCCTGGCTATTTTGCGCTGTATGAAAAGTTCTTGAAAATTTCTATGGAAATGATGCAAGAAACAGTCAGTCGCCTGAATATCTTGCCATTTGATTATGATTTAGGCGAACGCAACGCCGCAAAACACCTGGACGATGTAGAAAAAATTCTGCGCGCCAAAAACCTGATTACAGAAAGCGACGGTGCCCAGGTCATCGTTGTAAAACGCGATGGCGATAATAAACCAATGCCTCCGTATATGTGGACCGACTCACGCGGGGCAGACACATACGATTCAACCGACCTGGCGGCGGTTTATTGCCGTAAATTAACCGACAATCCAGATAAAATCATTTATTTCACGGACCTGCGCCAAAGTCTGCATTTTGAACAGTTATTCCGCGCTTCCCAAATTTCCGAAATATTTGATTACAATAACTTGGAACATATCGGCTATGGCACAATCAACGGTCGTGATGGCAAACCATTCAAAACCCGCGACGGCAACGCCGCAGGCCTGGACGATATAATTGACGCAGTAAATATTGCTGTTCGCGAACGCGTATCTGAATCCGGCAAAACCCTGGACGAAGATACAATCCGCGCAATCGCATTGGCCGCGGTAAAGTTCAACGATTTAATGCACGATGTACGTTCAGACTATATCTTTGACCCTGCATCCGTCACCAGTTTTGAAGGTCGCACCGGGCCATACATCCTGTATACTGCCGTCCGCCTGAACAGCGTGTTAAAGCGCGCAACATTTGACGCAAATTCCGCATATATGCCTGTAAATGCCGACGAACGCAATTTGTTAATTGGTATACTGGACTTTGAACGCACTGTACACAGCGCATTTGAAAACCGCGCTACAGATATGATTGCAAACTATGCGTATGATTTGTGTCAATTGATTAACACATTTTATCACAATTGTCCAATCCTGCGCGAAGACATCCCATCCGACACACGGGCAGGGCGACTGCATATCGCACAAATTGCGCGCGACACATTGTCCAAAACAATTGATTTAATGGGCCTGACAACCCCAAATGAAATGTAATCTGTAAAAACGCCCAAACGGGCGTTTTTTTTACATCAATGTACGGTATAATAATACCGCGGTGTTTTTTCTTGACTTTTCTGGGGCTTTGCGTCATAATACGCACCGCTATAACAATAAACAAACAAGGAAAACAAAAATGGCAGCGACAAAATCGTTAAAAAAGTGCGAATTAGAAGCCAAATGGTATCTGATTGACGCAACTGATTGCACATTGGGTCGTGTGGCGGCGAAGACCGCAAACATCCTGCGTGGGAGGCACAAGCCAACATGGACACCAAACATGGATTGTGGTGACCACGTTATCATCATCAACGCGGACAAGGTTGCATTATCTGGTCACAAAGCTGACAAAGACCGTTTCTTCTGGCATTCTTTGTGGACAGGTTCATTAAAATCACGCACATTGGGTCAGATGCGCGACGAAAAACCAGAAAAATTGGTTTTCAACGCTGTAAAACGTATGATGGGCCGTCGCACAGCAGTTGCATTGGCGAACCAGCGTTTAACAAAACTGCACGTTTATGCAGGCGCAGAACACAAACACGAAGCCCAGAAACCAGAAGTTATTGATTTCGCAGGCTTGAACCGTAAGAACAAAAGGGGCGAATAATGGCAGAAGCAAAGAAAACAGCAGCAAAAACAACAGCAAAGAAAGCTGCCCCTGCAAAGAAAGCAACCGCTAAGAAAGTTGTTGCACCAAAATTAACAGACGCGACATACGCAACAGGTAAACGTAAAGATTCCATTGCACGCGTATATTTGATGCCAGGCAAGGGCAACATCACAGTTAACGGCAAACCATCAAACGAATACTTCCGTCGTGCAGTATTACAGATGATTATCGCACAGCCATTCGGCATCACAAAACGCGAAACATCTTATGACATTGTCGCAATGGTAGAAGGTGGCGGTTTGTCAGGTCAAGCAGGCGCAGTAAAACACGGTATTTCCAAAGCATTGGAAAAAATCGAACCAGAATTACGCGCAGCATTAAAGGCCGCAGGCTTCTTGACACGCGACAGCCGTGTTGTTGAACGTAAACACTACGGTTACCGCAAGGCACGTCGTTCTACACAGTTCTCAAAACGTTAATTCGTTTTGGAACACAAAGAATCCCGCAACTGCGGGATTTTTTTTATAGAAAATAAAATTTAATTATTTCGCACGACGTGCATGGAAAAAATCTCGCAACATCTGTGCAGATTCTTCTGCAAATTCCGGCATTTGATGAACAATCGGTTTCCACAAATGCCGATCCGTATCATACACGCGCGCATTTGAAGTAATACCGCCACCTTTTTCATCCGCAGCCGCAAAGTAAATATTATTTATACGCGCAAAAGATATCGCCGTCGCACACATTGCGCACGGTTCCAGCGTCACATAAATATCACAGCCATCCAGAAATTTTACCCCTAATTTTTTGCATGCCCGATTAATCGCAACGATTTCCGCATGTAATGTTGGATTCTTTTTCAGCTGCACCTGATTTTCACCACGTGCGATAATTTTTCCGTCACGCACAATAACTGCACCAATTGGTACATCTTCATGCATGGCAGCACGCCGGGCTGCATTAAAGGCTTGATTCATAAATTTCATACTTTATACTTTATCGTATGGATTCAAAATTGCAAATTATTTCAGGAATATATCGCGGACGCAAATTGCGTCTGCCGCCAAACGCACGCCCAACCCAAAATCGCGCGCGTATTGCACTGTTTAACATGATGGAATCAGGGATTGTTGATTTTGACCGCCTGCAAAATGTATGGGATGCGTTTGGTGGCAGTGGCGCGTTTGGAATTGAATGTCTGTCACGATATTCTGGGATACATGTTGTTTTTACAGACACTGCGCCGACATCAATTAAAACGATGCGTGATAATTTGGCGACACTGGGGGTTGACGCGCCCGCCCGTGTTATCCAGACTGACGCGATTTCAGCCGCGCAAAAATATGCCCCGACATCAGATTTAATCTTTATCGATGCGCCGTACAGCATGCACGAATTGGGGGCGGCGCTGGTTAAAAAGATTGGCACATTGGCAAAAAGTGGCACAATTGTAATCTGGGAACAAGAATCAATAAATCCGCATCAGCCCGACGAATCCAACTGGCAGATTTTACGCGACAAAACATATGGCCGCGCCCGATTTTTAATTTTACAAAAGATTTAACGATTTTTACTTGATTTTTTATGTTTTTTAGGTCATAATGCGCGACGCGCAGCACCCTTGGAGGCGGCGCACAGTTAAACAAAACCATTAAAAGGATAATAAAATGGCAATTGAATTAAACGCAGAAATTCGCAACGTAGCAGGCAAGGGGGCCGCACGCTGCATCCGCAATAACAAAAACATCCCTGCTGTTATTTACGGGGAAAAGAAAGCCCCTGTCGCGATTGAATTAAACGGTCGTGAATTTGATATGTTGTTGAAAACACCAGGTTTGCGGACAAAATTATTCCAAATTAAAACCAGCGAAGGTACAGAAGACGCAATGTTGATGGATATTCAATACCATCCAGTCAGCGACGCTGTTATTCACGCCGACTTTAAGCGCATTGACGTTAAAAACCCAGTTAATGTGGTTGTGCCGGTCGAAGTTGTTAACGCTGAAATCTCTAAGGGACTGAAACTGGGTGGCACATTGAACTTTGCAGTACGTAAGGTTGCATTGCGCGGTCTGGTTGATGTTATCCCAGAAAAAATCATTATTGATTTGGCAACATTGACAATTGGTGACGTGGTTCACGGTACTGACCTGGTATTACCAGAAGGTGTTGAATTGGGTCTGCACCAGGCTGAATTGGCATTCGCAACAATCGGTGGTAAAATGCCAATGGAAGAAGATGAAAAAGCCAAGGCTGCGGCAATGGCTGCATCAAAAAAATAATGATAAATACGCATTATTTTTAATCCCGTCACCCGACGGGTTTTTTTATTATTGCTTTCGATAAAAAACATTGTATAATCACGTGGCAATTCTTACTATCAACAGGGGAAAACATATGTTTACAAAAGAAAAAATCAAAGATTTACACTATTCTGTTAACGGCAAAATTTCTGCCAACGATTTACAGGCCGCGGCCGATAAAATCCTGATGGAATACGGGAAAAAGGTTAAAATGCCGGGCTTTCGCGAAGGCAAGGTTCCACTAAACATCCTGCGCCAGAAATACAACGCATCTGCATACGGCGAAGCAATTGACAAACTAATGAACGACGATTTGAACAACTATATCGCCGAAAAGAAAATCCGCCTGGCTGGCGCACCCAAGGCTGACCTGGCTGGTTGGGAAATTGGCAAAGACGCAGAATATTCCCTGGATTTTGACATCCTGCCAACATTGCCAGAAATCGATTTGGCAAAAATCACAGTGACAAAAAAAGTTGCAGACCTGGACGAAAAAGAAGTTGATGTTGCCCTGGAAAACATTCGCAAATCACGCAGCACCGCTGAAAAACAAGATGAAAAGTACCAGGCGGCCGACGGTGACGTTGCGGTTATCGACTTCAAGGGTTTTGTAAAAGACACCGCATTTGAAGGTGGCGAAGCAAAAAAACATCACCTGATTCTGGGTTCTGGTGCATTCATCCCAGGTTTTGAAGATCAAATCATCGGTCACAAAATTGGCGACAAATTCGACGTCAACGTAAAATTCCCATCTGAATATCATGCAGAAAACCTGGCGGGTCAAGATGCACGCTTTGAAGTTGAAATCCACGAAATTCGCAAGCATATCTTGCCAGAATTGAACGACGATTTGGCAAAACAGGTCGGCCACGAAACAATTGACGCATTGCGCGAACACATTCGCAACATCTTAAACGAACAGTATGCTGATGTTGCACAACGTGAAATGCGTGACGAATTGCTGGACGTTCTGGCGGACAAGGTTAAATTAGACCTGCCAGAAACATTGGTTGAACAAGAATATAACATGGCAAAATCTGAATTTGACCGCAATCACGCACACTGTGGCGATAAAAAATGCGAACACAAATGGGACGACAAGACCGAACGCAAGGACGCAGAACGCCGTGTTAAATTAGGTCTGATTTTAGCCGAATGGGGTACACAAAATGGCGTAGAAGTAACACGCGACGACCTGCAACAGGCAATCTGGGCCGAGGCTGCACGCTATCCAGATCCAAAACAGGTATTTGAATTCTATAACAAGAATCAAAACGCCTTGGCAATGTTGCGCGGCATGCTGTTCGAACGCAAAGCCCTGGATGCAATGTTAACAAACGTCAAGACCAAAGAAAAAAAGGTCAAAGCCGAAGAATTGTTTAAACAAAACGCGGTACGTTAAATCCCTGGGTGCACCAAAACGGTGCACCTTTTTTTACAACTCGGGCACACTTGACAAATGTCGCTTTCGGCATTACCATAACTGCTTATGATTAACTACGAAACCGCAAACCAAGCAAACTTCTTTAACAAATCTTCATTTGTTCAAACCAGACGTCAGCTATCAACCTACCTAAGAATATTTGAAATCCCCAGAAAAAAACTCTACAAACTGCATGGCAAGAAAATATTATTAATTGGAGGCGGCAATTCCCCAATAAAACAAACATTCAACAGATTAAAAATCAACTGCAATATAACAAATGTTGACCCATATATAATCAACCCACAAACCGCCCACACAAATATCAAGCTTGACTTTACAAAAACAACATTCACAAATGAATTTGATGAAATTTGGGCATTATATTCCTTGCCGCTGTATTCACCAAACATTGAACATGCTGTTAAATTTTACCTTGCTGCAATTATCGCATTGAAACCCGGTGGCATATTACGCATCGGCGGCCACCCCCGAACTATTGACAGCTGGCTGGCCGCACCGATACATTTTCCATGTAACACGCTCAGCATCAACCTACTTGACATGTGTTTAGATGAAATATACGGTTTAAAAATAAAGCAATATCTTCAACACGATAAATATATTGCACCCAAAAGACTTGCGCAGAAACAAAAACTAAACGAACGCTTAAGCAAACACAAATAAAAACCCGCCATTTTGACGGGCTTTTTCTGTTAAATCATCGGCGGGAAACATTCATCTGTGCCAATACCACAACACATATATTCGCCATCAACATCTGTCAATTCTTCCCCTGCACAGCACCCGTCTGCATCTGGTGCATTACCATCCGCACATGTCTCGATTTCTTCTGTTTCTGCAAAAACCTCTTGGGTTACATATTGGTTTTCTGCATCGGGCAAGTACTGGTTTTCAACCACCACCTCTGGCCGCAGAATTTGCGTCTCATCTGCCACAGCATAGCCATCATCAGGCGCGATACCATCTTCTGTCACGTCAACATCCGCCTCATCTGTTTCATAATCATCTGCAGCAACGAACATTTTTTCATTCTGCGACACACCATATACAGGTTTGCGCGCCAAAATTTCTTCTTCTGTTGGAATTATTCGTTTTGACTGTTCTTCTTCTGCAGCCACCGTCGGCAAGAATGGTGATTCTATTTCTGCCGGTTTAATTGTTGGCTCTGCCACAGCAGGCTCAGCGATTGCTTCTTCAATAACTTTAGAAACAGGCACAGGTTGCGGCTCTACCACTGGCGCGATTTGAACAGGCTGCGCCTCGACCACTGGCACTGGGACCGGCTGAACATCCACGCTAACTGGCTCTTGCACTGGTGGAAGCGCCTGCGGTTCAATCTTTTCTACTTCTTCGATGACCGAAACGCTTTCCTGGGCATCTGTTTCAGAAACAGTATCCACATCATCGACGACGGTCTGAACAGATTGCGCCCCCAATTCTGGCATCGCCTTGTTTGCAGACTTCTGATAAAACCACAATGTAAATATAGACAGCCCAATCAGAATAATCAGCAAAACATAATACAACACCGTCGATTTTTGTTTAACCGGCGCAACAGCAACCGGCGCATAGTCCGCACCATTACCCGCAATCGGGGACACGGGCCGCATTGGCGCGTCAACTGGCGCAGGCTCAATCTCTGACATAGACTGTATTTGGGGCTGAGTCTGTTCTGTTGGCATTTGAACTGGCGCATATGCAACTGGCGGCGCATTCCACTGATTATCCTCAATCTGCGGAATGTCAATTTCAGGCAACAATTCAGAATCAATCTGTGGCACAGACTCAACAATTGGCGCTATTGTTTCCAGCACGGGCTGTACAGGTGCCGGATTTTCAACAACAACATCTTCTGACAAAACCGGTGGCACAAAAGATAGCGGCGCCACCCCTGTATTTTTCTCGCCCTCATTCGCGGCACGTTCCGGCACATCTGCGATTGGTGCAAAATCCACTGATTGGACAGGTGTTTGCGCATCCGGCATCGGCATTGGCAAAGGTTCGTCATCATCGACAACAACTGGCAATTCGTTATCTACAACGACTGCGGGCGCCCCAAAATCAACCGGCTTAAACGCAATTTCGTCATTTAAAATTTTTGGATCTGTATCAAACAGTGGTTTTACTTCCTCGTCGGCCATATCATTCGCCTTTGGTTTTATATTTTCTTTTGTGTTTTCATCGACAAACACAGGGTTAAACGCGACAACATCTGTTGGCAATGGATTCGCAGGAACCGTTGCGGCATTATTCGATTCTTTTTCTTCCAACAGCGCTAAAATCTTGTTTGCGGTTTCTATATCTTCTTCTGCACCTGCCAAGCGTCGTTGTGCCTTTTGCAACCGCTTTTTAGCGCGTGCCAATTTATCATTTGCCGCATCTATCTGTGTCTCTGTGCGCAATATTTTGGCGGCGGACTGTTTTGTTGGCTCGCGTCCAATTTCGCGGCGTTGCGCCATTAATTTTGTCCGCAACGTCTTTACACGCGATTGCAATTCAGATATTGCTGTCTTGGTCTTTTCGATTGTTTCGCGTGCATTATCCGCCTGAACTTCTGCAGCCCCCAGACGTTCATGCGCCGCACGTCGTGCAGCCTCATCATGAAACTGTGACAAATTAGCAAGCGCACTTATCAAATCATCACCAGATTTAAACGCATTTATCAAATCATCATATTCGGCCAGACCAGTATATTCAATATCCAGTTTTTGATATTTGTTATCCTTCTTAGGGCGCACTGATTCCAAATCGACCCCATAATCATTCATCAAGATATCATCCCACTTGCGATTACCAACTGGATTTATAACCAACAAAACATTTGGTTTTACCATACTTTCTGTAAAATCCAGCACAAAAACAATCTTGCCATCGGCGTCATAGTATGCACGAAAGACATTTCCCGAAACATCATATTCGGTATAATTTAATGTCTGATTAATATTCTCTCTCGCATTTTGCATTTTTTATACCCCAAATAAAATTATTTCTTCTTTGGTGGCGTAAACTGATATGCCTGTTTACAGTGTTCATAACAATAAGGCTTTCCCACAAAAACCGTTTCTCCACAGAAATGAAAATGTTCTGAATCCGGATCCCCAATCGGCCAACGACACTGATTTGGTTTTAAATTTGCCATTTCCAAAGAATGCTGAACAATCCGCTGGTGCATCGCCAAATTTTTTGCTTCATCTTTCTTAGACAACGCTGCCTTTGCCTCTGGCTTTTTCGTATTCTCTTTTACCTTTGGCGCGACTGTTTTTGCAGCTGTTTTTTTTGTCTCGGTCTTTATCGACGCCGTAGGTTCCGACTTTTTTATTACGGTCTCGATTCTTGCTGCAGCTTTTTTTTCAACCGCCTTTACCACCTTGGCCGTCGTCTTTTTCGTTGCCGGCTTTTCTGTTGTTTTTTTTGCCACCGCTGTACCACCTGCCTTGGCATTCCACCCCAGGCGATTTAACTTACCCACGATGGCATTCTTTGACATCCCCAGACGTTTACCAATCTCTGACGTAGAAAGCCCTTTACCCGTCAACGCCTTTAACTTTTTTAATGCTATGCTGTCCCAGCCTTTACTCATTTCACAAAACCCTTGTTATACATTATAATGTAAGTGTAGCATATATCCGATTCGAAAGGCAAGGGGGAAAAACATGATTTTTTACATATTTTTTATTATTTTACTGACGGCTGCAGCGTATTGTTGCATCCAAATTTCCATCAACGATTTTCGTCACAGAATTATACCTGACGTTTACCTGTTTCCACTAATGTTAATTGGACTGTTACTACTTACCTTCTTTCCGTCTTTTCCGATTAATTTATCAGACGCAGTTATCGCAGCGACATTTGGATATATCTTAACATCTGTAATTGGCGCATTATATGACCGCCACCTGCAAAAACGCAAAACACCAGACACAATTCCAATTGGCATGGGGGATATTAAATTGATTGCTGTTGGCGGATTATGGTTGGGGGCAACAGGACTGTCGCTGGCGCTGATTATTGCGTGTATCACTGGTGCAATATGGGCATATCAACATAAACAAAAATACATACCTTTTGCACCATTCTTTTTGATGGCTGGATTTTTATCTTTCATCACAACCGCATTTTTGTTATAATCAAACATACCAAGGGCAGGGAATGAGAGTTAACCACACATTATTACTGGCTTTTTACATACTGTTTGGCACGACATACTCGGCCACCTGGGCAGCTGCGCCCCTGTCTAAATATGGAACGATACAAAACGTTCAAACGTATTCTTCAAATCCATTTTGGACACCTGACGCACCATATAATCAGCGCATGCCGACCCCTGTATACGCCACTGGGACCGACATTGAAACCGTTGACTGTCAACGTGTAACGCACAATTTAGTTGCGGCCATATGCGCAACGATGAACAATTGCGCGACCGCGACACTGTCGGACGTTCGTCCAACATTAATAACACAAATGTCACGTATGCCGGGCGGGAATTATGCGACCGCATGTGCAGGATACCTGGACACGGCATTTTCAGATTACGTACGCACACACAGTCACGCAGGCGCGCACGTCATTGGCGCTACATTCCCTGCGGCAACCACGCCAAACCCAAACACATCTGATACAATTGATACGAACGTATTTTCCGCACCACAACCCGAATGGGCCGCGGCCAAGGAACAACGCGAACAAAATTTACAACGGTTAAGCAATCAGGGACCAACTGCATTTCCCGCAACCTATGACGATTTATCATTTTCAGACCGCATGCATAACGCAGCCGATGGATACAAACCATTCCAAGACAGCAGCGCATACAAACCGATAACAATTAACGCAACAACATCTGTTATGGGTGCTACATCTGGTCCCGCTGCAAAACCTACCCCCGATTCAACGGCCACAGGGACCTCAACGCCGCCGAAACCCGTGCTAAGCAATAATCCAACGGAAACAGTCACGGGGGAAATATTATTCATACTATAGGTATAAAAATGAAAAAAATTTTACAATATTTTTCTGCAACGCTTGCATTGTTTATCTGTTTAAACAATGCGCACGCTGACATCGCGGGCGATTGCATGCGCCGTGTTTCAGACAACGCAGATTTTCAAAAGGCGATGACCGAAGAAATCTTCAAAGACCCCAATATGTTAACCCAAGAAGGTGCAACCCAAAATAAATCAAAAATCATGGGATTAATTGCGGCTAATGTTTTATTAAACTGCATATCTGAACTAAATACGCTGACCCAGGTTGCCAATGGAAAGGTGTGGTATCCACGCGACGGAAAAACATACGCTTTTCAATTCAAAATGGATGAATTGTTCCAATATATAAACATTCCGACTGGCATAATGTTATATAACAAGCCAACATTGTCTGTTGGTTCTGTTATAGAATTATCAGACATACCAAAACTGTACTGGTCTGACGAATGTTCTGACCATACAATATGGGACAATCTGGATGATGACGCCTCTGTTAACATTGCCGGTCAAAAAGTATTTTCACAATACGGTGGTTCGGACAATGAATTTTTCCTGGATTTCGAAGAAGGCAACGACCGTCGCGCGTTTCCCGGTCTGGTACTAATGGACAAAACAGGAAGTACCGCAGAAAAAATCGTATCTTTTAACAATTTACACAGCGCAATTGCAGCGACACAAAGTTTTGCAACCGCATTAAACAGCAGCTCATGTTCCAACGACGGATTATCTGCATATGTCGTTGCTCTAAATGTCAAACCAGACGATACAGATAGAGACGCATGGGCAGTTGGCGCAGGAGTTACAGGGGGAACAATGGCTTTTTTGGGGCTAGCGTATGCTGCCACATTCTCTACAGCCGCAGCAGCCGCTGGCAGCTCCGCCCTTGTTAGCGGCTTGCTTTCTGTCGCAGGCGTTGCAAGTTCTGTCCCTGTATGGGGCTGGATTGCAGCCGGCGTTATTGCTGCGGCGGCAGGCGGAATATCATTAATTCCCAGCGAATTAGCAGACATTAGACAAGTTATGGTTATGGACGGACCATATATAATTAAATAATGTTCAGGATTCTGATAAACATCTTGTTTTGTTTTTTATTGTATTTGCCTATCTCTGTTTGGGCAAATGAAACAAAATGTGCCACACAAATTTTTGCTGATGCATTGCTTAACACAGCAAACACAGTCAACGAATCTGACGACGAACAAACAATTCAGCAATGGATAGCATCGGCATTTGCCACCCCAACGGTTTTAAGTGCCGTTCTACAATGCCCAGAAATTCAGGCAATTGACGAAACTGAAACCATAAAATTTACGCCCATTGTTTACAGATTTCCCCAGGGACGCCAGATAGCCGTAAACTATGAAACCCAACCACTGGTTTTAAAACAAAGAATCCAGACCGGCCTAAAACACAATCTGCCCCCCACATCCCCCAGTCCACGCGTTGGCATCGGTGACGACATATGGACAAACACAGATCCCGCCTGGTACGGAATTTTGGTCGCCCAGCACGGCACCATGGACGAATTTGTTGGCCCCGACAAAAACAACACCATTTCAATAAAATACATTCATGACAACATAGATAAATTTTACCCTGATGGCCAAACATGCACATCACGCAGTGCAATCGCCGGCGACAGAAACGCGATAAATCGCGCCGTAACAAAAACGGTCGGCCTGGCAGAAACAACAGGCGAAAAAGATTCAAATGACTATTATGTTGCAGGCGACATTGACCTGGGGTGGATTATGTGGACCGAGGTAGGACTTGATCTCGCGCTGACCGTCGCCACATTTGGTGGATATACCGCAATTGCTGGCGCGACCAAGGCAACGAACGCATCCCGCGCATTAAAAAACCTGACCACATCCATGCGCAACCTGCACAAGATTGATTCTGTGCGCGAATGGGCCACCTTAACCCATCGTGCGACACAAATAACCAATCAAATCAACAAACTGGATAAAGTAAAAGACGCCGCAAAAATCACAGATTTAACCAAAGACTTGGACAAAATCAAAGACGCTGCAAAAACCTTGGAACAAATTGACGACGTAAAAAAATACAAGGAATATGCCACTACAATGGAAAAATTAAGCGCATATCGTAATTCATTGCGACTATTCCGCAACGCAAAACGTGGTAACATTGCCGTTCGCACCGCACGCGCGACCAAATCTGCATTATCTGGGAACAAATTAATCAGTCATGCGGCAAAACTGGGACGCAGCAGCTCGCTCTCTGGCCGCATTCGCGATTGGCTATTCATGTCCACCATGCAAAACCTAGGCGTTGTCGCCAAAATAGGCGCAACAACAGGCGTCTTATACTCGGCGCTAAAATTTGCTGGCAACATGTACGACTATACAGAAACCAGCACAGGCGACTACACCAGCGGCGTTGAATTTTCACCACTGTTACTGTTATCTGCCGACGACATCAGCGGCCAGGAAAATGTTATCAACTATGGCATGTGGCTGATGTGGGCGGGCGATTCCACCAATGCCGCCGACGATGACGCCGCATATCTGCAGGCCATGGATTTTGCATCAAAATTTCACGAAGAATTATTACAAGAGCAGGGCAACACAAACACGCCATGCAACATAGACATATTTGTCGTACGCCCAATTCTGCGCAACCCCGGCACCCCCAACGCCGAATTATATTACCTGATAATGAATGACGCGCCATGGACAACCGCACAATAATTCCCATTGTTTTTTACTTGTTCTAATATTATAATAGAAACATCAAGAACAGGGAATAACATGAAAAAAATACTATCTGCTTTTATCTTATTCGCGATTACCATCTGTACTGCAAACGCATACCAGGTCATATCATCCAAAGAACTGGGTAAAAACGACGCCAAGAATCAGAACATCGTTGTAAAATGCACCACAGACACAGGTAAAATTTCAAACCAAACATGCAACCTGCGTCGCTATGCGAAATGCACCGGCACGGGTTCTCAGAAACGTTGCAACGGCTGGCAACCATGGCGCGACCTGCGCAGTCCGTCAAAACAATATTCCGATTGGAAATCTGCTGCATCTGCATGCTGTCGTGCCAAAGGCCTGCGCTAGACATATCCCACAAATCGCCATTATTGGCGATTTTTCTTTTTGACAACGCACATAAAAATTATTTAGAATACAAAGCATGTTTAAATGGATGTCACGAACAAGACAAAGACCCGTTGGTCTTCATATATTGGGCGGACTGGGCAACAACATGTTTCAATACGCCGCTGGGTACACATATGCCAAGTTGCATAACAGAAAACTGTATATATATAACCAAGGCACAAGATTTCCTGAAACATTTAGGATAAAAGACCCGCTTGTTCAACAGACACACCCAAATAATTCATATCTGGAAAACATCGGGTATCATTTTCGTGACGTAATGCATTCAAACGAATTTGATTATCTTGTTGGCTATTTCCAAGACGCCCGTATTTTTAACAAATATAATGATAAACTGTTAAAAATTTTCACCATACATCCTACAACGAACCGCCAAGAAAACAAGGCCTATGCAACCCAAATAGCAAAAACAAATTCTGTATCCATACACATACGCCGAACAGATTACCTAACAACGTTTCCCAAAAGCATACTGTCTGCACAGTACTATCGAAACGCAATAAATTATATTAAATCCCAGGTTTCTAATCCACATTTCTTTATTTTTTCTGACGACATTAATTGGGTTATGAACAATTTATCCATGGGTAACACACCGCACACATTTGTAACATGCAATCAAACGCCAGAATCTGCAGCATGCGACATGTACTTAATGTCGCTTTGCAAACACAATATTATTGCAAATTCTTCTTTTTCGTGGTGGGGCGCATGGCTAAACAAAAATCCCAACAAGATTATTGTCTGTCCAGACAAATGGCTAATCGATTCTGCGGTACACCGTGACGCGACAAAACATATCATCCAGGACAACTGGGTAAAAATTCCAAATTGTTTTGAATAAAACTGACTGAAAAATCATTGGTGGATGTGATTGGACTCGAACCAACGACCTCTTCGATGTGAACGAAGCGCTCTAACCAACTGAGCTACACATCCATTCAAACAAAAAAAGCCCCCGTTACTGGCGAATCTCGGTACGCCATACGAAGCCTTTGGCAAAGTGTGGTGGGGATAGTGGGACTTGAACCCACACGGTCGCAATGACCAAAGGATTTTAAGTCCTCAGCGTCTACCATTCCGCCATATCCCCGAAGACTTGAAAACTTGGTGGAGCTGATGGGACTCAAACCCACGACCTCTACGATGCGAACGTAGCGCTCTATCAACTGAGCTACAACCCCAATAAAAAATGGTGCGGATAAGAAGACTCGAACTTCCAAGGTATTGCTACCACTAGTACCTGAAACTAGCGCGTCTACCAATTCCGCCATATCCGCACAGGCGACTGGTATGTTATATTATTTTTAGATTCTTTGCAACAAGAAAAATTCATAAATTATTCACTTGCGACGAAAAGCAAATTTTTGCTAACATTTTCATCAGAGATGAAGAAAATTCTGTTTTTTACTGCAAACTTGTTAACCTGCATTGGCATTGCCGGCGGGGCTGTTCGCGATGGAACGGCTGTTTCACGTACCAAGAACGAAAAAAACACCCCCCAGGTCCAAAGCCGTACCGCCACAACCGTAAAGCGCAACACATCGCCACGTAAAACCACATTGGTTCCACGCAGTGGCACAACACCACGCACATCCGCGCAGAATCGCCAGCCTGCGGCCGCGCGCGCTGCGACATCGCGCACAAACACAAAACGCACGAACGTTGTATCACGTGCCGCATCTGATAATACCGCAACCAGCATGTCTGAAACACGCACTGGCGCAGAATACGAACGTTGTAAAAACACATATTTTGCATGCATGGATCAATTCTGTAAATTAAAGAATGACGACTATCGTCGTTGCTCGTGTAACGACCGGGTGTTTAATCTGGCTGACAAACGGGAAACCCTGACCGATGCGGGTGAACAATTAACAATATTCACAGAAAATCTAGAAGCGGTTGGCATGACCGCCGCCCAGGCCGCTGCAATGAAAACAGAATCGGACGGCGAATCGGCCCTGACCAACGATACATCTACTTCCAAGGCTTTGTTGCAGGCAATCATGAATTCAATCCGCGGTGCCAACAGTGACGTCAGTGGTAAAATGTCCAATCTGAACAGCATCAACATGTCTTTTGACACAACGAACGCATTTGGCACAGCTGACGTTGGTCAAACAATTGCTGCATACAACGGTGCCGCTTTATACACCGCCGTCTACCCCCAGTGCCGTGATGCCGTACGCAATGATTGCAACAATTCATCACTGCAGCGTGCTGTAACTGCATATCTGATGGCAATTGAACAAGACTGCAACACCGTGCAAACCGCCATTGAAAAGACGCAAAAACAAATGAAATCTGCCGTCCGCGAAGGCAGTGCGATGCTGGACCTGGCACGGGTTGAGAACCGCAAAAAACACAACTCTTCTGACATAACTACCTGTATTAACGAAGTCGAGGCCGCCATTCTCAGCGAAGAAGTCTGTGGTGCCAACTATCATAAGTGTCTGGACAACGGTCAATATATCGACATATCGACCGGCAAACCGATTATTGGTGTCAAAGATTTTTACAAACTGGAACAATTGTTAACCTTCACCGCCGGCATAGATGCCGCCGATCAAAAATTATCTCAAAACAAATCCAATCGTCCATTTGTTCAGAATTTTGAAACACGCGTTAAAAAGTTTGCCGCAGACGCGCTGGACAAATGCGTTGAAAACGCGGACATTGTATGGGCAGAATACCTGGACAAGGCATTATTATCCATATACTATGCGCAACAGGATAAAGTTTCTGAAATAAAACAAAATTGTTTTGACTATATAACCGAATGTTACGCCAACACCGACCAAGCAATCAAGGCGGCCCAGTCCCAAATTTCAGATAAAAACGCATTGGTTTTAAAACCAGACAGTCTTATTTTAAACAAGCAAATGTGTACCGATTACATAAAATCATGCAACGGCATGTTTGCCGATAACATAATCCAAGAATACGTAGAAAATATAAACAAGCAAGACATAAAAGATGCATGTCGCGCCGTCGCCAGACAATGCTTTGATAATTATGGTGGCCTGAACTATCAAAACTTCTTTTATCCCTACAGCGGCACCTTTGCTGTCGGCGAAGCCCTAAGTTGGTTTGTATATCAAGACGTTGTCACAGATAAAAAAAACAAGACTGAAGGCACATTTTTCTCACAATGTGTCCAGCAGCTGCAAAAAATCCCTGCTTGCAGCGAAAAAGCCAAAGATATATTTGGTGGCTTTGACAAACAAACCACAATAGACACGAATGGAAAAAAGACATACACATACACCACCAACAGTGCGGGCGTTGCCACCGAAGTATATAATCAAATTATTGCAACATTATCAACACAATGTAAAAACATCCAAGGCAACTTTATAACACTAGACAACATAAAAGAATACTACTCGTCTACATATATGATAAACTCAGATACAACAGAGTCAGACCCATGTAAACTGAACACAGACACAATGGCTATAAACAATGCCACCCTTATATCTCTATATCATATATATAACAATGAAAACATTTGCCCACAAAACTATAAAATGCAGGTAGATACCAAGTCTTGGGGAATTTGCTCGTGCTGGGACAACGGCGGACGGCGCAGCAACAATGGAACAATTGGGAAATGCACCGCCAGCAGTCCTGCAATCTCGCGCGAAGAAAATACCACACCGTCAAACGCTGTATGCGACCCATCATCAATGGGGCTGCCTTCAATGTTTGAAAGCGACAAGGAAGGTGCAAAAAACAGCCGTACCACATCAAGAGCAGAAAACTGGTGCGAACTTGACACATCACAGGACGACCAAGTATGTCCATTTGGCTACATAGAGGACCCAAAAGCCAACAAACCGGTTTGCATACCCGAAAAAGACTATAAAAACCCAGACCCAGCATGTCCAAACAGCCAAATATCCAATAAAGAAACTGGATGCGGTACTGATGAACTCCCGGTTTGCCCAACAGGTTATGTTCTATGCGCGGCTGGCAATTACGAAGCCCCAACCGAGACGACAGGAACAGATAAAACAAAAACCTATGAATGCGCAGATAACTATACGCTTATTGGCGACAAATGCTATCCATCTGTATGCATAACCACAACAACGGCGGTCCCAACAGGCTACACATGCGCAATCAATACCGAAATACTGTCATTACCAGATACGTTTGACTTAATTGATATACCAAGTGTAAGCAAGCACTGATGGCGTCAAACCGCGCCCCATAAAAAACACCCAAATTATTGGGTGTTTTTTATTCCATCTGCAATCAACGCACTGGCCACACCATCGGGTCGTCGCCACAAAACATCCGCAATCTTTAATTCTGCAATCATTTTCTCGCGAATTGACGGAATCGTCAAATGCTGCACGGCATTAACAACATTTTCCGAACGTGCCGCCGGACCCAAAAATTCTGGGTACACACCACGATTTAACAAAATATTAACCAGCGACACCCAATTAACACGTATAATTTGTCGAACCAGCCAACTTGTTACCGGGTTCATTTTATACACAACAATTGTCGGCACATGCAACATCGCCAATTCAGCCGAAACAGTACCACTGGCCACAATTGCAATATATGTTTTTGAATAAACATCATATCGTTTTGATGCCGGCACCAATTCTGGCTTAATTCGCCAACCGGCGACCTGTTTTCTAACGAATTCTGCGGTGGTTTCAACCGTCGGTATAACGAATTTATATCCCATGTACCCATTACGCCCCAACATATCAACCACATCGCGCATCAGTGGCATCAGGCGTTTAACCTCGCTCATCCGGCTGCCAGGAACCAGTGTTATAATTTTTTCTGTCTGTTTTTTTACTGTTTTGTATTTTCCAATCAAACCATCCGCAATTGGATGCCCAACCGCAACTGTATCCAATCCATATTTTGTGAAATAGGGCACCTCAAAATCAAAAAAAGCATACAATTTATCAAACATCTGTGCATACTTCTTTGCGCGCCCCGCACGCCACGCCCAAACCTGGGGGGCAACAACATGATGAAACTTCAAACCGTCCGCAATTAATTTCTGCCCCCCCTTGCATTTACGAATTTGCTTAATCACACTTTTTGCAAATCCTGGGGAATCAATTGAAACAACGACATCCGGCTGCACATCAATTATTGCCTGAACAGTCTGTTTAATCCGACGTGTCAAGGTTCGCGCATGGGCCAAAACCTCAACCGCACCCATAACTGCCAAATCAGACATCGGGAACAAAGGGCGCAATCCTGCCGCCGTCATATTTTCACCACCAATGCCAATAAATTCCGCATCTGACATATGCGACATGATGCGCGCACCTAATACATCGCCTGAAACCTCGCCTGCGATAATAAAGACCTTTAATTTTTTATTCGGCATTCTTTGAAGTACCAATTCCACGTTTTGAACGATTTTCGATAAAATCAATCGCATCCATTGCGTATTTATTATTTTTCACTTCTTTGCGCACCTTGGCCAAACGTTCCAAGACCGTACCTTCGCCCCCATGAAAAACCGCGGAATAAACGGAATGAATTGCATGCATATCTTCGTTGGTAAAACCATGCCGCATCAAACCAACACGATTAATTGTGCGATATACTGCACGCGGGCTGCCGTCATATATTGCATATGGCAGTACATCATTACCAACACCCGACATGCCACCAATAAATGCATTGCGTCCAATACGCGCAAACTGCAGAACCATTGCACCCCCGCTGATAATCGCAAAATCTTCCACCTCAACATGTCCAGCCAATTGAACCAGATTTGACATAACAACACTGTTTCCAACCTTGCAATCATGTGCGACATGTGCATTCACCATAATCTGGCAATCATCCCCAATAACCGTACCATCGGACGCCGGCGTACCTGAATGGATTGTCACATACTCACGAATCTTGCAACGTTTACCGATACGCACACCGGTCATGGTATTTTCATCCTGCCATTTCAAATCCTGACTCATCACGCCAACAACCGCAAATGGATATATAATAGAATCATCCCCAACCGATGTTTTTCCATCAATAACGACGTGCGAAACCAATTCCACACGGTCCCCCAGGACGACATTCGCCCCAACAATACAATACGGGCCAATTTTACAATCTGTGCCCAGTTTTGCGCCTTCATGAACAATCGCAGTTGGATGTATCTGCATAACTAAACCTACTTTTTTTAAATTAATCACATTCACAATATTACATCATAGTGTTACAATTTTGTATTCAATAAATATAACAAATTATAACAAAGCCCGAAATTCCCGCCAAAAATCAACCCGCGGGGCATTTACCCAGTACACAATCCCCAGACCTACGACTGCTGGCATCACCGTAACGGCACCAAACGCCATCAACATTCCTGCAAATGTTTTATCCAGAAACGCCGGATTAATTTTATCTGCATGCCACACTGACATCGCAAACATTAACAAAAACGCAAACAACACCCCGATAAAGACTGGCACAGCCTCGGTCAAAATGAACAAAGCAGCACCCAACGCGCAAACCACACGCAACAGCCATTTTAATTTAAAGTAAATCATGCGATTAACACGCCCCTGGGCATTAACATTAGCCAAAACCACACACGCCACCGCCAAAATCCCCAGGGCTAACATTGCCCCCAGATGCCAAAATGTCAAATTTCCCAATTGCCCAAATCTATAAAATTCCGGCTGCACCAACATTGCGCACACTATCATCAGAACAATCAACACCATTCCTGATACTGGACGCATTTTACCAGACGCGCACCACCCCAGCACAATCCCTAATACGAATGCAGAAACCTGCAATAACGGCCCCCACCACGCATGCATATCTGACGCAGCCACCGCGCCCCCCACCGCGACAAGCAGCAAAATCTTTTTCCATCTAGGCATATCCAGCCCCCCATGCATATGCGACGACACAAACAAAGCAGTCAAAAAAACAATTCCTGCATTCATTATTGGCAACACAGATATACCATCGCGCAACACCCCGTAATTTCCACCGAACAGAACAATCCATCCGAATGTCAGTCCAGCGCCCCACACGGAAACACGGTTCAACAAATTATCATCATTAAAACCAATTCGCATGGCAATATCACGGCCAAGCATCCACACAACCACAAACAACGGCAACGCCAACAACGCACACCACAAAAAAGCAGGGGCCATTAATGCCGCATTATTAAATGCACTGACTGCACTTTGCACAACCACAATATCATCTAACATAGACTTGCCTTTTATTTTCTTTGTTTTATTATAAATAGCTATGAGCACAAAACAAGAAATTTTTACCCTGTTGGGTGGACGCGTAAAAATACACCGCAGCAAATACAACCCAACATCCGACGCAGTTTGGTTGGCGGCCTTTGCGCCGACAAAGGCAAAAACCGTACTGGATGTCGGCATCGGCACAGGTGGCGTATCACTGTGCCTGCATGCGCATAACCCAGATGCAAAAATCACCGGCATTGACACATCGCCTGAAATGCTGACTGTGTGCGCACAAAATGCAAAGCTAAATGCCGCAGATATAAATTTAACGCACGCAGACATAACCACATGGCGCACATCCGAAACATTTGATTTGGTTCTGACCAACCCACCATATTTCAGCGGCACACCCGCACAGCACAACGCACATCATAACGCAAACCTGCAGAAATGGGTGTCACGCTGTATTGCACGTGTTCGACCGATGGGCACGTTCTGCATAATAACAGACGCCGCGACAATCGGCATCATAATCGCAGAAATGTCTAAAAAACTGGGGGACATACATATACTGCCTTTGTTTGGCGCAAAAAGAACCGCCGAACGAGTATTGATTTCCGGTCGCCTGGGCACACGCGGCCCCAGCATCCTGGACCAAGGCCTGTCCATGAATTGCGATGCAATTTTACGCGACGGCTTGACTATTGCTGATTTTTTGTCTAGACTGGTCAAGCAATGATAAACTTTATAACGCGGTACTTTACGTCACTGTGGGCTTTTGTCACGTCACCATTTCGCGCCATTTGGCGCATGATTTCACGCATATTCCCCCCACGCGAATTTACCGTCATGGACACGCCACGCGGCAATGTTTATACATATAACCAAAGCAGTTTCTGGCGTTTCACACGTTTTTGCGGCAAAATAGGACTGTTTCTATGGGCCGCATGGTCTACATATGTATTTATATATCACCGCCCATTATTACAAAAACGCACCCAACAATTAGAAGATGCACGCACCACACACGACCGGCACATGTCCGAATTAAAGACATACCTGACAAAATATAATGATTTAGTCCGCGACCTGAATGTAATCGATGACAAGGTTTTAAATTCTGAAAAATTAAAGGACACGGAAAAAGAAAAACTGATGAATTCGCGCATAAAAACGTGGGGTGAACTAGATTTCTTGCGCACACGTATTGTTGAAATGCTGGGGAACGAAGACTTTGAACCAGAATTTACAAAGCTGTCTGAATTATCCGCTGAATACGAATTAACGCGCGCCGAGAACGAAGAACTGAAACGTCGCAATTCTCATATTATTGAATCCATGGCGCAAATTGCGGATGCCGACAATATTATTGTAGACACGGTTGCGGCCCTGACCAAAGAAAACACCGACGAACTACAAAAAAGCATAAAACGCATCAACAGCACAATTATATCGCTGGGGCTGAATGAAAAATACCTGTTACGCAACGCGAACAAATACACAAACCCCTTGGTTGGCTCTGCATTTACACCAATCGAATTTGACACAAAACTGGATGAAAAATACCAAAAATTGGCCGACGGTCTGGAAAAATGGAGTGGACTGCGTCGTCTGAACGAAGTACTGCCATTGGGCAAACCTGTAAAATCCCGCATTACATCAAACTATGGCACACGCAACGACCCTTTTACGGGCAAGCCTAAAAAGCATCGCGGCATTGACTTTGCGGGCAAAATCGGCACAGAATTAATGGCGGTTGCCCCCGGTCGCGTCGTATCGGCCGGCGAACGTGTTGGATATGGCACAACCGTTGAAATAGACCACGGTCTGGGCTTTACAACACTGTACGCCCACCTGTCACAGATATTGGTATCCCGTGGCGACTGGGTACGCCCTGGCACAGTAATCGGATTGGCGGGATCATCTGGCCGCTCGACCGGGCCACATCTGCACTATGAAATACGGTACAAGGGCGCACCATTCGACCCAACAAAATTTGTAAAGGAAGAATAAAAATGTTGGCATTTACAAACGCATCAGAAAAACAATCGCCCACCATCATTGGGGCAGGTTGCAAATTAACCGGTGATATTAAAACCGACCACACAGTTCAAATCCACGGCGAAGTCGTCGGTACAATCACCGCCGAAACAGTTGTAATCGGTCGCGGCGGCCGCGTGGTCGGTGAAGTACGCACCCCAGTTCTGTTCCTGCACGGGACACTGGACGGCCCGGCAATCGTAAACACTGCAAACGTATTCAGCGCGGCCCAAATGACAGGCACACTGTCATACCGCACACTAAACATCACCGGCAACACCGGTCTGGAATGTAAACTTTCTAAACGCAAGGGGGAAGACAATGAACAAAACAGTTTCTAAGGTTTTTATTGCTGCCGATCATCGTGGGGCAGGGTTAAAATTATACTTAATCGAAATGTTATCAGCCGCGGGCTATAACGTTGTAAATCTGGGGGTTGACGACCCAAATGTATCTGCAGACTATCCAGATGTTGCCGCCACATTGGCTGACGCAATGCTGGACGATAAAAATTCGCGTGGTATTATTATTTGTGGCACCGGTGCAGGCGTAATGATTGCGGCCAACCGCTATCGCCACATTCGCGCATCGCGTTGCAACACACCATCCCAGGCCCGCGATGACCGTTTTCACGACGATACAAATGTCCTGGCACTGGCGGCCGATGATATTGATATAGAGGTTGCATTCCTGGTCGCCCAAACATTCCTGGAAAGCCCATTTGATGCAATTGAACGCCGCATCCGTCGCATTGAAAAAATATCCTAATAAATAAAGGAAACAAACAACATGAACCTAACGATAAAACAAGCATACGACATTACCTGCTCAATACTTACCAACAAATACATCGGGATAAAAAACACCAGCGATGACGATAAAACCAGCTATCGCGTTGAAAGTACGAATCCCCTGTATGGCAATTTAATACTAGATATCGAAGCACCTCATGGTTCCCCAGATTGGAAATCAACCATCACATTCTGTATTGGGCACGAAGGTTCCATACACCTGCGCCACAACAATCAGAACGTATTTAACGCGTATACTAACCACAACATCGGTTACACATTCAACAGAAAAAAATACAACCCAATCAGCATTATAACACGTATGCGCGCACGACGCTTTTTCAAAATACTAAACATGGCAGACGCCCGCCTGAATGGAAAGCTAAAAACGCACGACAACAACCAACAAATACATAATATTATCAAAGACATAAATGCAAAAACCAAATAAGGACACAACATGAACATATCGATGCAAGAAATGTATGACATAGCCATTGCGCTTATCACAGACAAAAACAGTGAAGTAAATGGGGCAAACTACGGGACTGCCGCGACATATAATATAAAAAGAAGTCCTTTTTCAATGACAATTTACGCCCCCCATCAACTTCCCGACCAAAACATAACTGAACCTCAATGGAGCTTCTATACCGGATATATTGGCCTGTACAAAAATAATGAACTGCTGCTGGACTCCTACACCAAACACACTATTAGCCACGCTTTCAAAAAGTCTAAATACAACCCGCGCCGTATTTTTAGTCGCATGCGCGAACCATACTTCTTTAAAATAATTGACACCGCACGGGCCCGCATGTTCAACACAGCACAGACCAGTGAGAATTCTTCAAAACTGAGGGAATGCATAAACAGAACAATGTTTCAAAACCAGAAATAAAAAATCCCCCGCTTGGGGGGATTTTTTTTTACTTCTTAACCACAAAGTTCACCAACTTCCTTGGCACAACAATCGTCTTGATTATCGTCGCGCCATCTAACTTAGCCCCCGCTGCTGTCTTCGCAGCAGAAACAATTGCTTCTTCGTCTGCATTTGCTGGCACAACAAAATCTGCCGCACGTTTACCGTTAATCGACACAACTACTGTCATTTCGGTTTCAACCAATTTAGCCGCATCAAATGTTGGCCACGCTGTAAATGCCAACATTTCATTATGCCCCAATTTTTCCCACATTTCTTCGGTCAAATGTGGTGCAAACGGATTCAGAACCTGCAACAGTGTTTCATACGCCACGCGTGGCATTTTGCCACCTGGGAACGCATTGATATATTCCATCATTGCAGAAATCGTCGTATTAAACTTCATATTTTCCAGGCGATCTGTCGCATCTGCAATCAGTTTATGAACCAGTCTTTCCTGATCCGCGCTCATCGTATCATCGGTCAAATTATCCGACAGGCCCTCAACACGTTTCAAGAAACGCTGAACACCCGCCAATGCCCCATCGGTCCATACTGCATTATTTTCCCACGGTCCCAATGACAGCACCGCAACACGCCCTGCGTCTGCACCAACACTATCAACCAGGTCAGCCACCATAAATCCATTTCCGCGCGACTTTGACATTTTATACCCATCATTCCCCATCAGCAATCCCTGGGCGGTGCGTTTCGCATATGGTTCTGGCGTATTTACCAACCCCAGGTCATACAACGCACGATGCCAAAAACGCGAATAAATCAAATGGCGCGTATTATGTTCATGTCCACCATTATAGTGCGTCACCGGCATCCAGTTTTCCATCTGCTGGCGCGAACAAAATTCTTTGTCGTTCTTTGGGTCTAAATAGCGCAAGAAATACCAAGAAGACCCCGCCCATCCCGGCATAGTATCCGTTTCGCGTTTTGCCGCCGCACCACACTTTGGACATGTTGTATTAACCCAATCTGTCGCGCGCGCCAACGGTCCTTCGCCATCATCTGTTGGACGATAATCAGACATGTACGGTTGCATTATCGGCAATTCAGATTCATCAACCGGCTGCCAACCGCATTTTTCACAGTACACCATTGGAATAGGTTCACCCCAATACATCTGACGCGAAAATCCCCAATCCTTTAACTTATATTTGGTTGTACCACGCGCAAATCCATGTTCTGTACCATATTTAATCGCAGTGGCAATTGCATCTTCTTTGCCCATACCGTCCAAGAATTCTGAATTAATATGCGCGCCATCGCCTTCCCATACTTTATCAGGCTCGCCCCCTGACAAAACCGGGATAATATCCAGACCGAACTTCTTGGCAAAGTCCCAATCGCGCCCATCATGCGCCGGCACTGCCATAATTGTACCATACGCATAATCAACCAACACATAGTCAGATGTAAACACCGGTATTTCACGTCCATTAAATGGATTTTTCGCCATAATACCTTGCAAACGAACACCTGTTTTATCTTTGGTTGCATCCGTTCTTTCAATCTCAGATTTTGCGGCAGATTCCTTGATATATGCGCGTACTTCATCTGCGTTTGTAATTTTACCTTCTGCCAACCACTTGGCCAATAATTTATGTTCCGGCGCAATAACACAGAATGTCACACCAAAGATTGTATCAACGCGCGTTGTATAAACCGTCATAACATCATCGCCCACGCGAAAATCAACATCTGCGCCATGTGATTTACCAATCAAGTTAATTTCATCTTTTTTGATACGCTCTTCAAAATCAACAGATTCCAATCCATCTAATAACTTATCTGCGTATTTAGACAAAGCCAAATTCCACTGCAACTTTTCTTTCTTTTCAATTGCCCCATGGCAACGTGGGCACTTGTTATCTTCTAATTCTTCATTTGTAAATGTCGTCCGACAACTTGGGCACCAATTCATCGGCAGGGCAGACTTATACGCCAATCCCGCTTTCCAGAATTGAATAAACATCCACTGTGTCCATTTGATATATTCTGGGTCAGATGTTGAAATACGGGTATCAGGACTGACCGACCAACCAACACGGTCAATCATATCAGAATACGCAACAATTAATTCACGGGCAACATCGCCTGGATGCTTACCAATTTTGGTCGCATAATGTTCGCCCGCAATCCCCATTGCGTCAAATCCCATCGGGAACAAAACATCATATCCACGCGCACGACGAAAACGCGCCAAAACATCAATCCCTGAATAGTTCATCATATGTCCCGCATGCATCCCCGCCCCAGACAAGAACGGAAATTCTACCAAGGTATAAAAATGTGGTTTAGAACCATCGTTTTTTGGCACAAATGCACGTGCTTCACGCCATTTTTTCTGCCACTTTGCTTCACGTTCATGAATTTTTTTAATATCGTCTGCCATGTCCATATCCTGTTGTTTTATAATAACTGAGCAAATTTTACCGCCGACACCACCCAATTTCAAGCAAAAATCATTGCAAAGCGCACACAAATTGATTAACATTGCCAACAACAAAAAGGTTTTACATATGCGCAACAAAGAATCCAATTTATTACAAGACATCAAAACATACACAAAACAAAAAAAATTTTATAAAACACAGGCAAAACTATCTAAATACGCATGCATTTTTGCATGTTGCGGCACCGGCATTGCAACAATCGCCGCATTTGTGAACGCTGCTGAAACCAGCTCAGGCGACAACACGGCCGCTTTATTTGGACTGACTGCAATTGGTTTTGCGCTTGCCGCATACGCTACCTACGAAACACACAAAGACAACAGCAAAATGGTCAATAAATATCGCAACAAAATACAAAAAAGAAACCGCGCACTTAAAAATCTTCACAAAACACGATAATAAAAAAATATCCGCAACAATCATGCGGATATTTTCATATCCAGAACCAATTATTTAACTTTTAAAATGCGCCAAGAATTCTGTATTACCACTGCCACCCTTGACCGGCGATTCTGTAATCCCACACAGCCTAAATCCAACCCCACCAAAAGATTCCACAACCTGCCTGATTGCCCAATCATGCCAATCCGCCGACTTTATAACCCCATTAAACTTTGCAGCCACATCACGCGGAACTTCGAACTGTGGTTTTATCAATGCAATTATATTTTTCGCCCCCCACGGACACAACGCCCCTATAATATTAGTCAGCGACACAAACGACACATCAATCACAATCAAATCCACCACCGACTGCACGGGCAGGGCGCGAATATCCGTCTGTTCCAGCGACACAACACGCGGATTTGCCCGCAATTCAGGGATTAACTGATTTGTTCCGACATCCACCGCATATACACGCGATACGCCATTATTTAACAAAACCTCGGTAAATCCGCCTGTACTGGCCCCAACATCCAAACAAACCTTGGCCCGTGGGCTTATTTTAAAATACTGCAACGCATGCGCCAACTTTAAACTGCCACGACCACTGGAATAGGGCAACACTCCCCCCACAATCACATCAGATTCCAAAACCGTCTGACTGGGCTTTTTGGCAATTACGCCATTCACAGTCACCAGCCCCGCGCCAATTGCTGCCACAGCCTTAGCCCGACTGGCGTAAACATTTTGTAAAACTAACACTTGATCCAATCTCATAACACTATTATGATACCCCACCAACACAGAAAAATCAACAGACCCGCAAATTTTTATCTATCCAACAGCACTTCTACCCCACTTTAACTTTTTTTACAAAAAAACGCCCTTTTGGCACAAAAAACACCAGAAAACCCGCAGAAATCCGCCATTTTTTATTTTTTTAGATGCCAGAGCAGGGCAAATTACACCTTTTTTGCGCACACACCACGTTTTTTTAGACCACCAAAGCCACAAAACCTCCAAAAACACACCATACACAAAAACAAATTTATAAATCTAATAACAAAAAATTATACGCAACTTTAAACACATAACATTAACTTAAAAATCCGCCCGAACAAACACCAATAAACACAATAAAAATTATAAATTCAAATCGACCGATGAACACATTATATCAGAAAACAATCCAAAAGACAATCAGCATCCAAAGATAAAATTATCTGCGACAGACAAAAAAACAACAAACAATAACAAAGACAATGAATTTTCAGCGATCTGAACACACAAACATACGTTTAAAACAAATCATCTTCGCCAGAGCGCAACACACCACACACAAATACTATATATACAACTCCACCCAATATTATGTACTGTTTGCATGCGCCAGCATTGGCCAAACATCCGACAATTTCACCGGATATTACGTATATGTTTACATACGCCAGCATGATAAACTATACATAATATACATTATACGCCTTTTTAGACCCCCTTTAAGAACACCACTGCCCCACTGTTTTTTCAGTTTTTTCGTCACAGATCTTTCAGATAACAATTCTTTTATTTCTTCTAATTTTTTATTAACCCTATCTAACTTAAATAGAATTAAAACCCGGACCATAACCCCACAACACAAAAAAACAGCCACACAAACCAGATATAACATAACTAAAAGAAATTCCATATCGCCCCACATGTATAGATCAGGAATATTACACCACAGAACTCTCGCCATAATCATAAAAAAGGGACAGACACCCCAAGGTCACCTGCCCCAAACAACAAATTTCAACACACCAAACATTAAGCCTTTGTAATTTTTTTAATTTTCTTCAAAGAATCACTTGCAACATTTGTCGCGACCTTCTTTAAACCTTTCAACCCCTTCTTCAAATCACTTTCCACAACCGCCCCTGTTTCAACCGGTTCTACATCAGAACAACAAAACGGACATTTTGTTGCCGCATTATTAATGTTCGACTTGCAATATGGACACGCGTGTGTATTCGCTGGCTTTTTATCACGCATTTTATTCATCGTACGCACGAACAAGAATATCGCAAACATTGTGATAAAGAAACTGACCACAGAATTTAAAAACACACCCATATTCAGGGTCGTCGCACCCGCTGCCTGAGCTGCCGCAATTGTTTCATAGTGACCACCCGACGGATTGCTTAACACAAAGAACCACTGTGAAAAATCAACCCCACCTATCAGCAACCCAATCGGCGGCATAATAACGTCTTTTACCAGCGAATTTACCACACCGGTCATAACGCTACCGACGATGATACCGACTGCCATGTCTATTGCATTTCCACGCTGAACAAAAGTGCTAAACTCTTTAAATATATTATTCTTTTTTGCCATTTTTTCACTCCTTTTCCTGTCTGTATGAATACGTTTCTATTGCTCGCAAAACTTTGCCCAATGTTTTGCGCAAATTTTCATCTCGGGTCTGAACAACGATATCCGCCATCGCATAGGTATCGTAACGTTCATCTATCAACTGCGCCAAGATTTTCCGACTGTCCGTATTTAACAACTGCGGCCGCGTATCACGACTTCTTGTGCGTTTTACCAGCAAATCCAAATCCGCGCGCAACCATACCGTCAGGGCGCGCTCCTGCATCATTTGCCGAATTGCAGGCGTGATAAATGCCCCCTCGCCCGTAGAAATAACCTTTAACGCTGGCGGCGTATCCAACAAACGTTCAATAACACGCTGTTCAACGCGCCGAAATTCTTCTTCGCCATACATCGCAAAGATATCAACAACGCTACAACCCGCCGCAGCCTCAATCTCTTTATCAGAATCCACAAACGGAATTCCCAGCCGTCGCGCCAATGCACGCCCAACACTGGTTTTACCTGCCCCCATCAGCCCCACCATAACCACAGGCCGGTCTATAAAATCTTCATTTTCAGTCGTTTTTTCCACCATAACGATACTTATCATATCAAAAAAACACCAATAAACAATAAAAAATAGTTAAACAACTTTTTTCGCATGGGAATTTATGCTATAATAACAAGCAACAAGAAATAAAAACAGCAGAGAGAAAAAGAATATGAAACACTTACCTATTTTAACTCTATTATTCGCAATCGCCTACATTGGCGGCGCGAACGCAACGCACATTTATGTTAATAACATATCCGCACACAACACCGCCGTCCTGCAGCACACAATCGCACAAACAGCCTTTGCATCATTTACCGGCCCAATGTCAATTGACACCGGGCACAAGACCACCCTGCCTGCAATGCCGGCCGAAGACCCCAAAACAACATACGGTCACGTGCCAATGTACGGCACAATGCCCCTGTACGGCGAATTTAATGACGACGGACGCAGCGGCGGCGATTATGCAAGCGCACGCAAAACATTAAACAACGCATGGTTAAATTGGCAGCACCTGGGCAATGACACAAAGTTTGACGAACTGTCGCGCCTAGATTCAGACTTTGATTTATATATAGGCGGCATAACCAGTGGCGAAACCCACTTTAAATACGGCCGCACCGCCTGGGGGATTTATACTGGATATATTGACGGCAACCTGACCAACCAAGACATCGACACCGACGCCCAGGGCGGATTCTTTGGTATATACAACAAATACGCAACCCAGAACTTCAATATATCCAGCACGATTAACGGCGGCGTTGTCGACAACATAACCGACACCACATTCGGCACAGACGAACACACAACATTCTGGATTGCCGGAACCGCAAACATTGCATACAACATCGCGATGGACAACACCTTCACCCTGCAACCATCAATCCAGGCTGGATACACATGGATAAAATCAGAAAACTATACATCTGCATCTGGCGACATTATAACAAATGACGCATTTAACATGTTCGAATTCACACCGACATTCCGCGCAATCAAGCATATCGGCAACGACTGGTATGGCGCACTGAACGTACGACACGTTATGATTTTCGCCCACAATGGCGACATCACCGTTAACAACACCGCCGTTGACACATTGAACTATAATAACTTTACAGAATACGGAATTTCCCTAGAAAAATCAGTTGCCCATATAACCCTACGCGCAAACATTGGCCGTCGCGAAGGCAGCCACAGTGGCTGGACCGGCGGGTTAAATTTCAAATACCTGTTCTAACCGAACAAAACACAAAAAACACCCGCCGTTCGGCGGGATTTTTTAACGACTTTTAACCATTGCGACCGGCAACCTGGGCGCATCGCCCAACGCCCAACGCCACACCCCCGCAATAACCTGACTTACCCTATCTTGTTTTGCAGAATATTCTGTACACCATTCACGCACAGAATCTTTATTTGCCACATAATCATTATACTGACGCACAATCTTTTCCAATGCACTGCGCTGGGCGCGCAAATCAAAATCATGCACCGTATAAACAGACATCGGCTTATTCCCCAAAGAATCCGCACAGATAGAATACGCCATTTCTATCGTTTTTAGCGAACGCACAGTCCTACTCCATATTCGCCAATTGCTCCAATTGATCTGCCGCAATCAGCGCATCAATCATTTCATCCAACCCTGCACCTCCGGCCAAAATATCATCCAGTTTATACAAGGTCAGTTTAATACGATGATCTGTCACACGCTGTTCTGGGAAATTATACGTACGAATCTTTTCACTGCGGTCACCAGACCCGACCATAGACTTTCGCGACGCATTACTGGCATTCATCTGCTCCATACGCTGTTTTTCATACAATTTAGAACGCAAAACCGCCATCGCCGCTGTTTTATTCTGCAATTGCGACCGCTCGTTCTGACAGGTCACAACAATCCCCGTTGGAAAGTGCGTTATGCGTATCGCGCTGTCGGTTTTATTAACATGCTGACCACCCGCACCCGACGCACGGAAAATATCAATACGAATATCTTTATCTTCAATCACGACATCAATATCCTTGGCCTCGGGCATAACGGCAACAGATGCTGCACTGGTATGAATACGGCCACCTGCCTCGGTCTCAGGCACACGTTGAACACGATGAATACCCGATTCAAACTTCATACGACCGTACGCGCCCGCACCATCAACCTTGAACACGATTTCCTTGTACCCATGCAGGGATGTCGCATTTTCTTCTATAACTTCTATCTTCCAGCCCTGACGCAAAGCATATGACTTATACTGATTATACAAATCCCCCGCAAACAACGCAGATTCTTCGCCACCAACACCCGCACGAATTTCCATAATCACACTATTGTCATCCACATCATCGCGCGGCAATAATGCAATCTGCAGACGTTTTTCAATATCCGGCAACGCGTGGTTTAATTCAACCAATTGCTCGGCTGCGATTTCACGCAATTCCGGGTCAGACTGCATTTCCTTGGCGTCTGCAATCCCCGCAACGGTCTGAAAATACTCGCTTATCAACGGCAAAATTTCCCCCAGGCGCGAATATTCCTTGGACAGACGTGCCAGCGTATCACCCGACACTTCGCCCGTGTTCATTTGTGCCTCAATCTCGGCCGCACGGTTTTGAATATCTTTTAACTTCTGTTCTATTATCATACTAGGCTCTCTTTATCATTTTTACTGCATCTGAAACGGTTAGATTTTGTTGTGCACCACTGAACATGTCTTTCAGTGCGACAACCTGATTTTTAACTTCATCTTCGCCAATTATCAAACTGAATTTTGCCTTTATTTTGTCAGAATATTCAATTTGACTTTTGAACTTTTTATCTGCATCTAAATACGCAACCGCGGCAACATTTTCATCGCGCAACGCATTTAACACCGACACCGCATATCCCAGGTTTTCATTTCCCATACACAGCACTGCCGCATCTACTGGCGATTCAAATTGCGACAAATCAATCGCCCCCGATTCCATCAACGCCACAAAGATTCGCGAAAAACCAATCGCCGCACCAACACCAATAATCTTGGTCTTGCTGAACTTACCCGCCAGGTCTGCATATCGCCCACCACCGGCCGCCGTTCCCAACTCTGGACGACTTAATAACTTAAATTCAAACACTAACCCGGTATAGTACGCCAGTCCACGGGTAATAGACAAATCAATTTCTGCATTTTTCACCCCAAATAAATCCAGCGTTTTCATAAATTCATTCAGTTCTGCAACTGCCAAATCCAACCTGTCAGACTTGTTCAAGAATCCAGAATAACCATTTATAAATACAGATTTAATCTGATTTTCTTTTTCTGTGTTTTTCAGTGTATCACGCAACCCTTCAGCAAAGTCTTCATCGCCCATTTTATCTTTTTTATCTATTAAAACAAAGACATCTTTTTTCTGCCCCTCTGTCATTTCCAAATAATCAAACAACGCATCCCAGAACGGCCGCGAACCAACGCGCACCGCGTTTTCACCAATAAATTCGGACACAGAATTTAAAGTCCGCTGAATCACAGAAATAATTTCTGCATCATAATTCGTGCTTAACGAATTCACGCCCATTATATCCATATCCATCTGATAAAATTCGCGATATCGACCGCGCTGCGCACGTTCTCCACGATATCGTTTTGAAAACTGACTGGCACGAAATGGGAACGTTAAATCATTCAGATGCCCCGCAACATATCGCGACAACCCGACCGTCCCATCATATCGCAGCCCCATCTTTGTATCGCCCTTTTGGAACAAGAACATCTGCGTTTCAATTTCATCCCAGTTATCTTTATCAGTCAAAACCTCGGCCCGTTCGATTGCCGGCAAATCCAACTGATTAAAGCCAGACATCTTTAACACATTCTGCATACGCGCCGCGCAAAAATCAAAGCAACGTTGCTGCGCCGGTAATAATTCTATAAAACCCGATAACGGTTTTGTTGGTTTTAAATCCATTTTTTATTCCTTAATTTTTATTAAATATGGAAAACACGACATTACTAATGTCAATTATATCACAGAAAAAGACAATATGCTAATACTCGCCCGCCTGGGCGTGATGAAAAACAACCAAGATAATGTTTTTATCTATCATTTCCCACCAATTTTAGTACAAATTAATTTTTTTTCAAGTAAAAACATAGTAAAAATCAGGCGGGGCGCAACGCCCACACACAAATGACGAAAGAAAAGATTTTCTTACCTTAAAACATCTGTGACATGTTGCGTTTTGCGCCCCGAAAAGACACACATATAATACCACAACCCCACACAATACTCAACAGGCACCTTTTCCTGTTAAAACCACTGGTGCAATTGCCCACCATTTTGTTTCAGCCAACGCTTGGCCCGCTCAACCCCCGGGCCATACAGTTCACGCACCGTCATCCAAAATTCAGGCGAATGATTCATATGCCGCACATGCGCCAATTCGTGCATAACAACATATCGCATAACATCCACTGGCGCGAATGCCAGCCGCCACGAAAAAGACATTGTGCCGGTACTGGAACAGCTGCCCCAACGACTGGTCGTATCACGCAGCGCTATACGTCGTGGCCAAAATTCAGACGGCGTACTGCGTATTATATTTTTTACCGCACCCAGAAATTCCGCCTTGACAACATCGCGCACACGACGTTCAAACATATCTGGCGCGCCACCGATAACCAATTGCGCCCCATCTGCGCTAAATTTATTTGACCGCATATTTGGATTATGCAGCAATTGCACACACCGCCCCAGAAACTCTATTTCATCCCCCGGCTGCAACACGACCTTGACCGGGCATTTTTGAAACACGCATTCCAACCACTTTTGTTTCGAGACCAGAAAATTTATTGCCGCCCGTTCCGACACCAGCCACGGCTTAGAAATACAAACTTCACGTTTTGGGGCAACACGCGGCCGCAGCGTGATATTATGCACGCCGCGTCGCGTTGTTATAATAACTGGTATTTCTTCACCTGACGACAAAGTAAACACATACTGTGCATTCATTACCTAATCTTATCTTTGATATCATTTGCGATTACATCCGCATCAAACCCCAGTTCAGAATAAACCTGGGCGCCTGGGCCAGACATACCGAATCGGTCAATACCAACAACTGCATCTGCAAATTCAAACCACGGGGCAGACGCTGCCGCCTCTATCGCGATGACGGTCCCGCGCAGTATTTTTTGTTTATATTCTGCATCTTGCATACGAAAATCTGCGACAGACGGCATTGACACCACCTGAACCACACCCCCCAGTTTTTCTGCAACAGAAATTGCCAATGGCACCTCGGTCCCAGTTGCAATAATTGTCGCACGAACACTTTTTGCCGTTGCGGCCCGAATTATATATCCACCGCGTCCCACATCCGCCCCCAGTGGCGTTTCCACACGCGCGATTTTCTGACGCGACAAAATGATACAGGTTGGGCGTTCTGGCTCGGTCAATGCGCGACGCCATGCAAACATAACCTCGACCCCATTACATGGGCGATACACATTCAGTCCCGGCACCATTCGCAGGGATGGCAGCTGTTCAATTGGCTGATGCGTTGGTCCATCTTCACCGACTGCGATACTGTCATGTGTGAACACATATACAACCGGCAACTTTGACATTGCTGCCAGGCGAATACTGGGGCGCATATAATCACTAAACACCAGGAACGTAGAACCAAAATTCCGCACCCCCACAATCGCCAGGCCATTCATAATCGCCCCCATTGCATGTTCACGCACGCCATAGTTTATATAGTTTCCCGTGAAGTCATCTGCACTAATATCTTGCATTGCGCTGGCACGTACATTCGTACTGCCCCCCAGGTCTGCACTGCCCCCCACGATGCTAGTTCCCGCCTTGAACAGTTCCTCTAACAGCATTCCTGACAATTCACGCGTTGAAACATCCCGCCCCAGTTCTGGCAGTGAAACATTTGGCACAACATCTTCGCGTCCACCACCAATGATCGGCATTTGTTCCATTGCGACATTGCGCCAAACCTCTTCCCCCAGTGGCGAAACATATTTTTGGATTAACTGCTTTATTTCTGCATCGCTTAACGCGAATCCATGCGCCCGATTTGACCCGGCCAAACTGGACCCCGCCCCCAGTTCTGTCTTGCACTGAACAAAGACCGGAAAATCAGAATTCTGCGCCGCACACAGCGCACGATTAATCCGCACAAAGTCATCCCCTGGCACCGTAATCACGCGCCAACCGGCCGCCACCATACGCGCCGGCACATCCAGGTCAGTTTGCGCCACGCCATCGATACTGACGCCATTGTCCGCCCACAGTAAAATCAGATTATTTAATTTATATCGCCCTGCGAACGCAATCGCCTCCTGGGCGACACCTTCCATTAAATCGCCATCGGAACACAAACAATAGACCCGTGAATCAGACTTATTTATTTTCGCCCCCAACGCCATACCGACGGCATTGCCGACCCCCTGCCCCAGTGGCCCAGTTGTTGCATCGACACCAGGCATACCATATTCCGGATGCCCTGGCAAACCACCAACGCGACGAAAGTTATTCATATCACCGATATCATATCCTGCGAACTTTAACACAGAATACAACAGTGCGCTGCCATGTCCTGCCGACATAACGAATCGGTCGCGTCCACGACGCAGAAAGTTCGCAAACAGTGTTGTAATAACATCTGCGCACCCCAGCACGATACCCACATGTCCACTGGCGGCCGTACGAATTGCGTGCAACGCCAACGCGCGCACAGCATTTGCCATTTCTTTTAAATCTTTGGAATTATATTTCATATGTGATATTATATCATAAAAAGGACACATATAAAATGCTAAAAATCTGGACAGATGGTTCATGCCTGGGCAATCCCGGCCCTGGCGGATGGGGATTTGTTGCAACCGACGGCAAAAACATTGCCGAACGCAGCGGTGGCGAAACAAACACTACGAACAATCGTATGGAATTAATGGCGGTAATACGCGCGCTGACGGCGGCCGCCCGCCACAGCGAATTGGAAATTCACACCGACAGCCAATATGTAAAAAACGGCATGCAGTCCTGGCTAAAGAATTGGAAAAAGAACAATTGGCGCACCGCGGACAAAAAGCCGGTCAAAAATCAAGACCTGTGGCAAAAACTGGACGAATTGGCATCATCCAAGACAATCCATTGGCATTGGGTCAAGGGACACGCAGGCAATGAAATGAACGAACGTGTAGACACATTGGCGCGCACCGCCGCCGAGAGTTTTAAATAAAAATCACGCCTTTAATACTGTTATCTAACACCAACGCACATTGGACAAAGGCGCCCCAAGCATATACAACGCATCAACCACACATTGATAGCAAACGTCAAAATAATAAAAACTAATTCCCAAATAAAAAAAATTACAAATCAACAAACACAAAAAAACGCCCCAAACGGGGCGATTTTTAATCAATCCAAAACTTACCATACGACGTTGGGGCATCCGCATCTCCCACCGGCACCGTACCAACAACCCCATCGGTCATATCTGACGTAACCTTGCCCCATGCTACGCTGCCGCTTCCATCCGACCACAAAACGCCCGTCACCGAACTAGACCCCATGATCTTCTCTGTCGTCACGGCCCTGCCAGAAATCTTGTCTGTCGTCACTGCACCGTCGGAAATTGCAAAATTTTCAACAGCCTTGCCGGCAATCATATTCGACGTCACCCAGCCAGTCTCGCTTTTGGAAATCTTGGCTGGCGTCACGGCGCCGTCGTCAATCATATCCGATGTCACCTTGCCCCAACCTACAGCACCCCCCGTTCCATTCGACACCAATACTCCCTTAGAAGTAGCTAAAATCTTTTCCGCCGTCACAGCCCTGCCAGAAATCTTGTCTGTCGTCACGGCACCATCAGCAATCATATCCGACACCACCCAGCCAGAATAACTTCTGGAAATCATATCCGACGTCACCCAACCAGTCTCGCTTTTGGAAATCATATCCGACGTCACCCAACCAGTCTCGCTTTTGGAAATCATATCTGGCGTCACCCAACCAGTCTCGCTTTTGGAAATCTTGGCTGGCGTCACTGCACCGTCATAAATCTTAGCTGTCGTCACTGCCCTGTCGCCAATCAAATTCGATGTCACCTTGCCCCATTTTACGCTGCTGGCTCCATCCGTCCACAAAACGCCCGTCACCGAACTAGAACCTTCGATCTTGTCCGTCGTCACGGCCCTGCCAGAAATCTTGTCTGTTGTCACGGCACCATCGTAAATCTTCTCTGTCGTCACGGCCCTGCCAGAAATCTTGTCTGTCGTCACTGCACCGTCGGAAATTGCAAATTCTTCAACAGCCTTGCCGGCAATCATATCCGACGTCACCCAACCAGTCTCGCTTTTGGAAATCTTGGCTGGTTTAACTGCGCCGTCGGCAATCATATCCGTTGTTATATACCCCGGATAGACCGTGCCGTCTTCGTCCGTCACCATGGCCCTGTTCTTATAATCAGCCCCCTGTTCAACATTAACTTTACCGCTTAATGCACCCTCGGCCTTTTCTGCCGCTTCCTGGGCATCATCTGCCGAATCTTTGGCGTCAATTGCATATTTGCCCGCCTCCGCTGCATGTTCTTCGGCATGCGCCGCCGCATTACCAGCTTTCTCAACCACATTATTTACATAGCTAACACTTGCAATCCCCACCGTGGGCAGGCTGTTCACATCTATTACAAAATCCGATGAATGGTCCGTTTTCACCCCATCACCCGTATAATCATATTCATCCGCTGCAAATGCCAACACTGGATTTACCGCCAACATGGCACACAAAGACACTGTAAATACGATTTTTTTTACTTCAATCATAATGACCCCACCATATAATTTTGCAAATGCACTCTCTTATTCTTGTATGGAATTATACAAAATATCACATACTCTGACAAGCACATTTTTATACTTTTTTAAAAAAAAACTCCCCGGACACGCCCGGGGAATCTATCCGCGAAATCCCATCGCAACAATAAACATTTCCACACTATCCTTGCGCGAAGACGGTGGTTTCATATGACACACATTATCAAATCGTTCCTTAATCTGCTTCAACAAATCCTGGGTTGTGCCACCGGTAAATGATTTACATACGAATGTTCCGCCCGGCTTTAACGCGCGCAACGCGAAATCAAACGCATATTCCAGCAACACCATCTGACGAATATGATCTGTTTTTTTATGTCCAACCGTATTTGGCGCCATATCAGACACAACAAGATCAGCCGTGCCACCGCCGACCGAATCGGCATCCAGCCCCAACTTCTCTTCCAGCCAGCGCAGGGCCGCATCCGACGTAAAGTCCCCCTGGTACGTTTCAACCCCAACAATTGGTGATATTTCCAATAAATCCATTGCAAATATCTTTGATTTTGGATATGTACGCGCAATATATTGCGACCACGACCCTGGCGCCGCCCCCAGGTCAACCACCACCTGGCCATTGCGCAAGAATTTGAATTTTTCATTCATTTCAATCAGTTTATACGCCGCGCGTGCGCGATAGCCATCCTTGTGCGCGCGCGCAACATATGGATCTGCCGCCTGGCGTTGCAACCATGCGACCGAAGACTTCTTGCTGGCAATTTTTTTATTTGTTATTTTCATATTTTGCCGTTAATTTCCCTGCGGTTTTACACCGGGCATACCGCCCTGGGCCTGCATACGTGCCATAACGGCCTCCATCCCGCCCATGCGCTGAATCATTGCCATTTGCTGTTTCATTTTTGTATATTGCTTTATCATATGTTCAACTTCACGAACGGTACAGCCAGCTGTTTCTGCAATACGCGCCTTGGCATTGGCAAAGACCTTTTCTGGCTCGGCCCGTTCGGCGGGTGTCATTGCCTCTAGAATATTAATCTGGGCATCAACACTGCCATCTTTAATCTTTTCTTTCATTGCGCCGACCGCATCTTTCATTCCCGGCACCATTTTCAACAGACCACTAAAATTGCTCATTTTCTTTATCTGTTTCAACTGCGCCAACATATCATTCATGTCAAACTGGCCCGACATCATACGTGCGGCTGCCTCTTTCATGCCGCTGGGCATTTTATCGGCACCTAAATCCTTTTCAGCAGCCTTGATATCTGCCGCGGTAAAGTTATTTTTATCTTTCTTTTTTCCAAATCCAAACATAACAGCTTACTCCTTTTTTTGCCTATTTATTTTATTGTCTTTTCCAGATTTATCAAGATACTTCTTTAAATATTTTCCTGTTTTTGATTCTGGAACATTTGCAATATCTTCTGGTGTACCGGTTGCAACAATTTGCCCACCGCCCGCGCCACCGGCGGGCCCCAAATCAATAATCCAATCCGCAGTCTTAATAACCTCCAGATTATGTTCAATAACAATGACTGTATTTCCCTGCTCTACCAATTCATGCAGGACGGACAACAACAACTTAATATCTTCGAAATGCAGGCCTGTTGTCGGCTCGTCCAGGATATAGATTGTCTCGCCCGTACTGCGCGCGGCCAATTCTTTGGATAATTTTATACGCTGTGCTTCGCCCCCGGATAAATCCAACGAACTTTGCCCCAGTTTTATATAGTCCAACCCCACACGCTTTAACAGTTCTAACTTGCGCGCAATTTTTGGCACATTTATAAAGAAACGATACGCTTCTTCGACCGTCATGTTCAACACATCTGCGATTGATTTACCTTTGTACTTAACAGCCAACGTTTCTTCGTTATATCGCGCCCCACGACAACAATCGCATTCCACATACACATCGGCCAAGAAGTTCATTTCAATCTTAATCTGACCGTCACCCTGACAGGCCTCGCATCGGCCACCCTTGACATTAAATGAAAAGCGTCCCGGCCCATATCCACGCGCCTTGGATTCAGGTAAATCGGCAAAGAAATCGCGTATATCACCAAACACACCTGTATATGTTGCCGGGTTACTGCGCGGGCTGCGTCCAATTGGCGATTGATCAATATCAACCACTTTATCTACATTTTCCATGCCCGTTATAATATCATGCGCCCCTGTTTCTATTTTTGAATTATACAGCGCACGCATCAACGCCGGATACAATGTATTCAACAACAGTGTTGATTTACCAGACCCTGACACACCCGTCAATGCCACAAATTTCCCCAGCGGAAATTCAGCCGTCACATTTTTCAGATTATTTTCACGCGCGCCATGCACAATGATTGACTGTCCACTGCCCGCACGTCGCGACGACGGCACCGCAATTTTACGCGCACCTGACAAATACTGACCAGTAATTGAATCTTTATTTTTTATTACCTGGGCCGGCGTTCCCGCCGCAATAACATTTCCGCCATTTATACCTGCGCCACGCCCAATATCAACCAACCAATCCGCCGCCCGCATTGCATCTTCATCATGTTCAACCACAATAACAGTATTATCCTTGTCACGCAGCATTTTCAGCGTTTCCAGCAATTTGTCATTATCTGCCTGGTGCAGGCCGATTGACGGCTCGTCCAGCACATATAAAACCCCAGACAGCCCACTGCCAATCTGTGATGCCAGACGAATGCGCTGGGCCTCGCCCCCAGACAGGGTTCCCGCCATACGCGACAGTGTTAAATACCCCAGTCCTACATTTTGCAGGAAATACAATCGGTCTGTGATTTCACGCAATACGACACGCGCTATCTCGTTATCTTTTTGCGTCAGATGATTTGGCAAATCGCGGAACCATTCCAGGGAATCATCAACCGACATATCGCACACATCCATAATATCCGCACCATTTATTCGCACACACAACGCATGAATATTCAGTCGCTTGCCATGACAAACAGGGCACGGTTTTTCAGATTGATACTTTGCCAATTCTGCCCGCATTGCCTCGGAGTCCGATTCGCGCCAACGCCGCTCTATATTTGGAATAACACCTTCGTATGGCTTTTCATAGACATAACCGTTCCAGGTTATCTTAATCGCCTGGTCTCCGCTGCCATATAAAATCAAATTTTTCTGTTCCTGGGTCAGTGTATGCCACGGTTTTGACATTGGAATCTTGAACTTTTTATGCAGGGCATCTAACAGATGTTCAAACTGACTTAACATCCCGCCACGCGACCACGGCGCGATTGCCCCACCCAGGATTGACTTGGACGGGTCTGGCACGACCAAATCTGGCGACATATTTAATTGAACCCCCAATCCGTCACAATTCTGACACGCACCCATTGGCGCATTAAACGAAAACAATCGCGGTTCAATTTTTGGCACAGTAAACCCACTGACCGGGCATGCATAATTTTGCGAATACAATGTATCTTCGTTTGTGTCTAGGCGGCGCACCAACACAGATCCTGGCACCAATCGCAGCGACCCTTCGAACGAAGAATACATACGCGAACGAAATTCTTCCACATCTGCGCCATCGTCTGGCATTTGCAGACGGTCAACAACAACCAATATCGTGTGCTTTTTATTTTTATCCAGCGGCGGCACCGCAGACAAATCAACCAATTCATCATCAATAATCGCGCGTTGATATCCCTGCTTTACCAAGAACGCCAACTCTTTGCGATATTCACCCTTTCGTTCACGCACCAGTGGCGCCAATATAAAGATTCTGGTGCCTGATGGGATTTTCATGGTCCAATCAACCATTTCCGCAACTGTCTGTGATTTAATCGGTTTTCCCGTCACAGGCGAATGTGGCACCCCAATACGCGCCCACAGCAAACGCAGATAATCATATATCTCGGTCACGGTACCAACCGTCGAACGCGGATTTTTAGATGTGGTCTTTTGTTCAATTGAAATCGCGGGTGCCAATCCTTCTATCAAATCAACATCTGGCTTTTTCTGCATATCCAAGAATTGACGCGCATAACTGGACAGTGACTCGACATATCTGCGCTGTCCTTCGGCATAAATTGTATTAAACGCCAACGAAGATTTTCCCGACCCAGATACGCCAGTCAAGACCACCAATTTATTTTTTGGTATGTCCAAATCAACATTTTTAAGATTATTTTCGCGCGCCCCGCGAATTTTTATAAAACTTGCCATGACAAAGATATAGGTTATCTGATTATTTTTTCAATACAAAGGGCGAAAATTCCTTTCGCCCTGTATACTTATTTTTTCTTATTCCCCAGCAAACTGTCTGGGTTCAGCATAATACCACTTTTCCTGGTATGATCTGCACCTGCATCCGGTATTAATTTTCCATTTACCCAAATATCAATACCGCCCGCGTTGCCAAATGTCGCCTTGTACTTGTTACCAACCGGCACGTAATAAATATCCCCTGGCACCAATACGCGACTAAACACCGTGTTACCACGTCCATCTTCAACCTTTACCCATGATTCTTGGGACGCCTGTAAAATAACATTTGCCTTGTCACGATTATCTGTACCAAATCTTTCACGCACCGTCAGTTTGTATTCAGGTTCTGTACTCAACACTTCTTCAACAACAGGTACCACTGGCGTGACATCTTCTGTCTTTTCTGGTCCCGACAACAAAACAATCCCCAACACAACCAGCGCAATCGCTACCAACACCCCCGCAAACCAAATCCAATGCTGATACACAAACTGATATGCTTTAACAAAATAAACCTTGGTCCAGTTTTCTTCCTTGATACTGGGCATTGCGCACGCGCTGACATCTTCATCAGAATCTGCACAATCAGATGTCAAGCCCATTTCTTTTTTTATTTTTGCAATAACCTCATCAGGATTTAATCCCAGTTCCATTGCATAATTTCGCGCAAACCCCAAAATATAAACAGGCTCTGGGATTGCGGCATAATCACCATTTTCCAAGGCTTCTAAAAATTCCTCGCGAATGCACAGTTGTTTTGCAATTGTTGAAATTTCACGTTTACGACGACCGGTTGTACGTGCATTGTGCAACATCTGCCCCGCGGTTAGTTCTACAGGTACCTCAACAACATCCGCGACAACGTCTGCAACAACATCAGTTTTTTCTACATTTTCAATATTTTCTGTCATATCACAAAACCCCATAATTATTAACTTTCCGTTAAATAATAGACCAAAATTCACGAATTGCAACCTTTAACGCAGCCGCATCCTCTATTTGATTAACCCTAATGCGAAAATCAGACGAATTTTTCATCCCTGCGCTGTACCACGCAGCATGCTTTCTAAACATTGGGACGGCTGTCTTTTCGCCATAGTATTCCAACGCATATTCCAAATGCCGCAGCACAATTTCACCAACATTATCTGGCACATTGCCACCATGCATCTGTGATATCAGCCACGGCCGCCCCAGCATTGCACGCCCAATCATCGCCCCTGCATACCCCAATGATTCTGGCCCCACCAAATCATCTGCTGTTTTTATATCACCATTTGCAATAATTGGGATTGGGCAATCAGACACATCGGGCAATTGCGCCCGCCCCAAATACAGCTGTGCCCGTGTACGCCCATGCAGCGCAGCAAACCGCACACCGCACCCTGCCGCCACATCAATCAAAGCACGCCAATCACGATGTTCATCATCCCACCCCAAACGCGTCTTAATCGAAACTGGAATTTGCACTGCACGCACAACCGCAGTCATAATCTGCCCCGCCAATTTATGGTCTCGCATCAGATGCGCCCCCGCCCCTGCGCGTGTTGCAACCTTGGGCACAGGACACCCCATATTAATATCAATCCATTTAGCCCCTGCATCTTGTAAAATACGGGCCGCATCCGCCATCAAATTAGCATCCGCCCCAAAAATTTGGGCACCAACATTGCCTTCGTCTGCATAATTATCGAAATTACGCAAACAATTTCTATGCGCCCCCACCAACGAATGACACGAAATCATTTCTGTAACCAATGGGGCTTCATGCGAAAACAAACGCACCATGCGACGAAACGGCCGGTCAGTCACGCCCGCCAAAGGTGCAGCAAAAATTTGATTATTACTAAACATTTGTGATATAATGCCATCTATGAAAGGAAAAATCAAAAATTTATTTAAATTTATCGGGCGCGCCTGGTCTGGGGGCATCCGTGGCAAACTGGGCCTGGGGTTGGCAGGATTTGCAACATTTATGTTCATCGGTCTGTTCTGGGGCGACGTTAATATTCAGCGTTTTACAATAAACACATTTCAACTAAATCGCGAACGCGCCCAATTATTATCAGAACAAGAAAAATTAAACGACCTGAATAAACACATTGAATTACTTCAGGGCTACAGTGCTGACTACATCGAAGAACTGGGGCTAAAATACCTGAACATCGGCGACCCCAAAACAAAAATTTTAAAGATATAAAAACCCCACTTTTGGGGGCTTTTATTAATTTAACATCAATATCACACCATTCAAATACAGGGCAAAGCACAACCATAATAAATACGGCCACACCAAATAAGACGCCGCCCGACTGATTGGTTTAAATACAACCATCATCCAAATAGTAATCGCTATCAACGCAACCAGTGTCAGCAACGCCCCACCGACCATCTGCAAACCAAAGAACAAATAAGTCCACAAAGCATTCAAACCCATCTGAATCACGAACAATGCATATGCGCCTGATTTATTCTGACGCGTTCTGTCATTATTCATAATTAAGAACAATGAAATACCCAACAATGTATACAGTATAAACCACGCAATCATAAACACCCACCCATTTGGCGTTAATACCGAGTGATTTAAACCATTATACCACACATCTGCCCCCGGCGACATTGGCGAAAAAAAACCACCAATGATACCTGGGATAAATGAAATAACAATTGCTAAAACAAACATTAAAATTTTTTTCATATTTCTCTCCTTTTGACACAATGATACCATAAAGATTTTATAACAATAACAGGAACGATTACCCAATAAAAAACGCCACCTCAGTGGCATTTGCTGCATTTTTTTAGTTCCTATAATCAAACACAAAACCGCCACTTTCGTGACGGTTTACAACATGCTTGCTACTACAATCTCGCTGCAGCGCAAGCGAAAGCGGATGGCGCGCCCTGCAGGATTCGAACCTGCGACCTGCAGATTAGAAATCGTCTGAACCGAAACCGATTGTTTGCCAGATTTCCGCCCTTTTCTACCATTTTACCCTTATTACAAATTCCATACTATGTAGCAAATATGTAACATTTTTGTAGGAATGCACATAAAACGCTACACAACTTCCCAATGACCGCCACGATCTGGACCAATACGACGAATTTTACCAGACTTTTTCAATTTATCCAAATTCCATTTTACGCCATCCGGACTCAGCCCCGTTGCGCTGGCCAAATCAGCACGCGTTGCACTTGGATTCTTTACCAAAACATCCAATATTTTCTGGGCAGTTTTCTGGGTAGTTTTCTGGGTAGTTTTTGCCCCCATTTCCTTTATCTGCATTTCACGATTATCAAGGCGATTTTTCTCGCCCAATAACAAATTACCAAAGAATTTGTTCAAGTATTCCATCGTGTACGGAATATTCCTTTCCAGATTTTGATAATTCGCACGAACCAGTGCATTTCTGAAATATTTCGCATGCTTTTCAAACATTTCATTGTTTGTATGCAAACCCAACGTATCTAAATACTTTATAATAAATACAACTGTTGCGCGAGTATTCCCCTCGCCAAACGGGTGTATTTGCCATATCCCAGACATAAATCTTTCGATATGTTCTATGCGTTGGCGTTTGGTTAAACTGCTATAATCAAACTGTTTCTCTTGTGCAAAATCATATTCCAGCGTTTCAGCAATACTGTCTGCCCGCCCATAAACAACAGTATCATTATTCAATATTTCTTCTTTCTTGGTTATGTTATATGTGCGGAACTGACCAGCTATTTTTTTATCCAGAATACCATCAAACAAAGCCCCATGAATCGATTTATATTCGGCCGGGCTGAATGTAAATGTCTTTTCACTTAGTAATTTGGCAATACGCGCTGACACCTTATCCGCTTCTTGCTCGTCTTGCTCTTTCTGGGTAGTTGCAGCATTTTCACGATAATAGCGATTTATTTCGCGTTCTGCATCATAGACCGATATTTTCCCCTCTATATTATCTTTCGCAATATCAATCAGATATCTAGATGGCGTTAAATTATCAACCTGTTGCAGACCAATGGCAACCCCCCAGTTCTCTGCACGAGTGCGTTTATCTGGTTCGCCTTGCTTTTTATATTCGCTAAAATACTGCTTTTGTCTTGTCATCTCTGCATTTCATAGTAATCAAACTTCCCCACCTTTTCAACCAAGAAATACAAGTGTTTTTAAATGTTTTCAATAAAACTAGGAGGTTGTTTGCATTAAAACGATAATTTGATAATACGTTCTGGTATAAGCGAAACAATATGACCACGATATTATTATCTATAAAAAGTCATTTTTATATGAAATTTGCCTTGGTATGACAACATATCCTTTACAGGTTAAAATCAATGATGACATCTATCAAATTTCTTTCAACAGATTATTTAACGCCATGAATTTACAGACAAATTTTTATTTTGAAAACGCAATGTATTATTTTTGTACAAAAACAGATAAAACTGGATTACAACTTGTAAACACACAAACGACTTCCCTAAAAAATAAGTGTTACATTTTTAGAAAATATATTGAAAATAAAGCATTTTTTTTCATAATATAATAATAAATAAATTTGGAGCACACAAAAATGAGCGGAAGTGATTATCTACACAATATTTTGATTAAAAAGGCATGCTGTTCCGAGACAGATCGGTTAAACCAATACAATTTGGTAAAAAGAGAACTTATACCGATAATAAACCAATGGTCGGCTGGGTATTTAGAAGAAGTTTTTCAATCGGGTTCTTCTGCTAAAGGGACAGCAATTAAAGGCAAATCAGATGTGGATGTTTTTATATCCATAAAGTCTTCGTGTGATGCTACATTACAAAGAATGTACGAAACGCTTGGAGAAGCTGTCAGACGGGCTGGATACAATATACGTTATCAAAATGTTTCAATTGGCTTAAAAATAGGTAATATAGACGTGGATTTAGTGCCAGGAAAAAAAGACCCAGGCAATACAAATTATCATAAGTTATATGTATCGAAAAAGCAGAGTTGGAGACAAACAAATGTGAAGCTTCAAATACAGAATATTAAAAATTCTCAACGTGCAAAATTTATACAGCTTACAAAGATATGGCGAGATTGCCATAGGTTAGATTTTCCGTCCATGAATATAGAACTTATAGTTCTTGAGGCATTAAAAGGCTATCCGTACGATATAAGTTTATCAGAGGGTTTTTTACAGGTTTTGAGATACATAGAAGACAAAATCTTATATGCATATCTAATAGACCCAGGCAATTCTGCAAATATCGTTTCTGATGATATGGCTAGTCAAGAAAAAATAGCTGTACAGCAGCAGGCTCGCAATAGCTTATCCCAACAATACTGGGGAGGTATAATATGGTGACATTAACGGATTTGTTTCTTAGCAAACAACAAGAAATGCAGGCAAGTCTCAGAACCTCGTTATCTCATTGTGTTGCGCAGGGTGATAATTCTGAAGAAACGTGGAAACAGTTTTTTAAGAAGTATTTGCCTGCTAGGTATGCGTGCGACAAGGGTTTTATAATCGATAGCGACAACCATTTAAGTGATCAAATAGACCTGATTGTTTATGATAATTATTTTTCGCCGTTCTTTTTTAATCATGGAGGGAATACATATATTCCCGCAGAAAGTGTGTATGCGGTATTTGAAATAAAACCAACTCTAAATAAAAAAAATTTTAATTACGCAAAGGATAAAGCGTCATCTGTCAGATGTTTAAAAAGAACGAGTGCATCAGTCGTCGCCAATGGAAAAAAGTGTAAGGGGCGGCAACAATTTCCTATAATCGCAGGCATCTTAACAAATACAAGTTCTTGGGAAAGCGTATTGCCAAATCAGGTAGCAGATCCTGCTGCGGACGATTTTATAGATTTGTGTTGTTCGGCAGATGGGTATAGCTGGACAGTACGACAAACTGAAGATGGATACAAATATATAAAAAACACACATAGAGGCGAAAGCTTATTGGCGTTTTTAATGGAGTTGCTACATCAACTTCAGAAAAGAGGAACTGCGGCAGCATTAGATATTCCAAAATATTTTGATGGTTTTGAAGCAAAGTGAAAATAAGAAATGACCACAATACTATTATCCATTAAACCGCAATTTGTTGAAAAAATACTTTCCGGTGATAAGTGTTTTGAATTCAGAAAGCGCATCCCAAATAAGACAATTGATAAAATTTTGATATACAGTTCTTATCCGGTGTGCACTGTTGTAGGAGAGGCAGAAGTTCTAAATATAATATCTACATCGCCAAAAAAGCTGTGGGAAGAAACTAAAAATCAATCGGGAATTGATTCTGAGTTCTTTTTCAAATATTTTACCGGCAAGGATACAGCATACGCATATAAGTTGGGCAAAATTACAAAATATACAACAGCAAGGAAACTGAGTGATTTTGGGATAAAATGCGCCCCTCAGTCATTTGTTTACATAAAGTAAATTACCATTCTACATCGATGTAAAACATATCAGCTGGTTGACCAAGCAACTGTATATCGAATTTCAAGCTTGGTTCTACAATCGTGCTGGCACTGTGTATTCTGAAAGATATCGCCCAACCATTGTCCATTGTTAACACGATGGTCGTTTTAGAACCGGGTTTATATGCTAATTCAATGATTCTTGTAGGTAGTTTGATTTTTGGGATGCTAATCTGCGGTTTAGACACTTTAGATGACTGGTTTAGGGTGCCGCATACATTAAATGGCATTACTGTGGTTTTATGATCGTTATGGTGGATTAGTTTATAATAATCTTTGCCATTTGACCCCAGTAGATATGCGATTATTCCGGATGTAACTTTATCATTATGCAGTTTGAATAGGCTATTAAACTCATCAATAAATGCATCTAAAACTGGCACATAAACGCCATCTTGCTTATCTGGTAAATCTGACCACGCTACACCGTTATGTTTCAACTCTATAAGCCGGTTAAAAATTGGAGTTATATCAGAAAAATATTTGTCCGAGCACGGTAAACCAAACCATTCGTTCCCAAAATCAATATGTTGGGACAATCTGGAGTGTTTAAGAGCAGCATGATTATGTTTCACGGATATACCTATCTCCCATTTAATATCTCTGCGAATTATGATGACATCACGAATATCACCAGTTCTTGCAATATTATCTGGTTGTAAAAATATTGTCAACGCATCTCTTCCGTCTTCAATGATCTTTGGTTCCATTTGAATAATGACATCTATACCGGCTGCAGCTGATTTTAGCATATCTTGCTGAACTGTTTCTGTTACACATTCAAAACATTGTTTAGCTACCGCAAAGCTGGAGTTTTCTTCAATCGTCACAGGACGGATCTTGGAAACCTTATCATGTATTGTTTGCAAACATGCGTATTCGTATGCCTTGCCCATAATCATTGATTGTTCGGTGGATCTGTTCATTCGGTTAAATCCTCCATAATCTGTTTTGCAATTTCAAAAGCTAGATTGACAGGAACTGCATTGCCAATCATTTTGTATCCCACAGCAACATCGGTATATTCAAAAATGAAGTCATCAGGGAAAGTTTGGATTCTTGCACATTCACGAACAGAAAGGCGGCGATAAGCAGATTCTTGTCCCTTTACAAACTCGAATTTATCTGTGCTTGCTTTTTGCATTGCTGGTGCGCTGGGATGTAATGGTGCCTGGCGACCACCTGCCTGAATAGTGAATGAAGGCTCATTCCAACCCCTTACACGATTTCGTGACATAAATATAGAAGACCAGCCACCGATCATGTATTCGTGATTAGGAATTTGCAATTCTCCATTGGTCTTGTTCTTTTCTTTTGCCGGAATTGCAGTCGGCAAATCGCCAATCGCATCTTTCAGGGTTGGCTTATATTCTTTTGGTGCAGGAAACACAAATTTCTTCTTAAGATCTTTACGATATCCAATTATGATAACCCTTTTGCGGTTTTCTGGAACGTTATAATCATTAGCATCAACCAACTGCCAGAATATGTCGTATCCGCAATCTTCAAACTCTTTTAGAAAACCTTGAAATGCCTCAGCGTGTTTCGGATGTAATATACCAGCTACATTTTCTACCAAGAAAAATTTCGGTTGTTTTACCTTCAAAATACGAATGTAATCGTAAAACAATTGTCCGCGTTTATCTTCTATGCCGCGTCTTGCACCAGCTTCCGACCAACTTTGGCACGGGGGACCTCCAATAATACCAATAGAATCAGGAATTTCACTGGCGTCAACATCAGTAATGCTGCGTCTATCCAATTTTGTGTGTGGAAAATTGCGCTCAAATGTTGCCCATATTGTTTTATCAAATTCGTTAGCCCATATGGTATGAAAGCCGGCTTTTTCAAACCCTAAATCCAAACCGCCAGCACCACTAAAAAAAGACACAACACTAAAATCTTTCAACATTTTCCTTCCCTTTGGGTTTCTCTCAAAGGGTGGAATAATTAAACCACGAAATTGTTGTTACACAAAAACAATTGCTGAAAGCGGTTGATTTTCGCGGTTTTTTTATTTACAATTCTAGAACAATTAAAGGGTCATTTTCTGCTTTCAAGAAATCGCGAAATTGTGGGCGGGCTGACCTGGATAGTTCTGGCAATTTTTCGTTTGGAAAATCCTGCTGAATACATATCTAAAATCAGATTTTCGTGACCATCAATGATATGATACGCGTTCTTTTGACCATTTGGACGGCCTAATTTTACACCGCGTAATTGTAGTGCTGCCAATGCCTCTTTGGTGCGCTGGGCGATAAGATTGCGCTCAATCTCGGCGGATAGCCCAAACGCAAATGCTAACACTTTGGATTGTATGGTGTCGCCCAATTCATAGCCGTCTTTAACGGTATAAAGCCGCGCACCGATTTTCATACAATGTTCTAGTATTCGCATAATCATGAACATTTTTCGTCCCAGGCGCGAAAGTTCGCTGCATATTATAACGTCTCCCGGATTTAAATGTCGTAAAACACCGCCCAATGCACGTTGTTCCGGTTCTTTGGTACCAGATATGCCAGCGTCTTCAATATATTTATCAATACAAAGTCCCAATGCCCCGGCTTTGGATTCAATGCCCAGTTTTTGATTTTCACAGTCCTGTTTGTCGGTAGAAACCCGAATATACCCATATATCACAATAAACTCCTTTTGTTTGTTCTATATGCCGTAGATTTCATTTTATTCAAGTAAAAATAATGTTGATATTACCCTTGTTTTTACTAAATGTCGTATTATTAAACTGGATGTTTGCGCTGGTTGTGCTTTGTTTGTTCTAAAAAAGGAGTAAGCATGACATTAAAAGAAACAATCAACAACCTAGAAATACAGATAATCAAGGATAAACAGCAACTTCTTCGCCTAGAGCGGGAATTAAATAAAAATCAACAACTAACAATAAAAATCTTGCAACAAATTTGTCAGCAAATGCAAATGACACAAAAAACACAGTATACCGAGCGGTTATCAATTGGTGAGGTGCTGGAACGTTACAGAATAAAAAACGGAATAGACAGCGAGGAGACCAAGCGTAAATGCAAAACTATAGCATATTATTCAAATAAAGCAGGCTTAGAATTGAAATGCGAGTATACAAAATTTCATAAAGATGTAATTTTGTTGAAAATATTTAATGAAATATCAGATAGAAAAGATATAAAGGGGGATCAGAAAGCAAAGCATGCTAGATGGATTGTTAGTTTTGTAAAATTTGCAGTATTTGCATATCCTGACCTGTATAAAACAGATGTGCTGGTTGGACTTCCATCTATGAAAAAAACACCCAAAAGCGCCAAATGTCCTCATACACCATATACAGATGAACAATTGAAGTCTATTTTTGACCCGAATAAGAAATTCTTTTACTATAATCCAGAGATTTTTTGGGGGTGTATGATAGCATTATTTACTGGCGCAAGAAAAAATGCAGCATTTACATTACAATACAAAGATATAATTCTAAAAGATGGTATTTGGTGTATAAATTTCATAGAAGACAGTCCAGGAATTAAACAATTAAAAACAGAAGAGTCTGAGCGAATAGTACCAATTCATTCGGCGCTTTTGAAAATGGGTTTCTTAGAATACATCAATAAAAAACATAAAAATAATGATCAAGATTTTATCTTTAAAAAGACATGCTTGACCTCCAAAGGCAATCTAAATCCTCACATTACTAGGAACTTTTTTATATACCTAAAAGATATCGGTGTAAAAAATCCAGAATATGGAAGGTTTGATTTTCATTCATTCCGTAAAAATGCAAACATTATGATGGAAAAATGCGGGATACTCCGCCCCTATATAGATAAGATTATCGGTTGGATGAGTCGTGGTAGCGAGGGCGAAAGATCATATTCAAATTACTCTATAAAACAAGTGTCGGAACAATTAGAATTATTACGCTACGATTGTCTTAAAACGGAATTTAAGAGATGGCAAAAGATAATGTCTAAGATATAAAAAATTCGATTATTTAACTAGATATTCCATTTTTTGTTGGCATTGTTGTGTTGAAAAAACAAGAGGCACAACATGACAACGATAAACAAGCAACACGGGTTCTATGGTGCGCTGGTGGCACGCTATGACAGTCCGGTCCACCGACAGGAAATCTGGGACATAGCGATTAAACGCCTGGGGCAAATTCACCCCGAAAAGTCCGCTGATGAAATCATGGAATTTCTAAACGGGCGTGCCGGGCGACACCTGGCTGACGAGATATTCGACGGCCCCGGCACCCTGAGTTATGGGGTGGCGATGCTGCGTGTGGCAATGCTGAACAAACTAAAAATGACCAAGTGGTGGGCGTATCACACCGGCACAACACCACGCCCCATCACGGTGGACAAGCGCTTGCTGTACCGGTCTGCAATCAAGAACGAAATGCGCAACCGACGCATCCGCAAATTGCTGGACGGTGCGCTGGCCTGTGCCCAGGACGGCGTATGGCAGACCCCAGAAATGTGGTTAAAATCAGACCTGACAGGGCTGGACGAACTGGAATTGATGTGGGGGCATATTCAACAACACTTGAAAACCAAAGGTGTCGCACATGGAAACGATTGATACGCTGGAACGGAAACTGCACACCGCCCGACAACAAGCATGCAACGCTAAATACCCAACGGGGCTGATAGTTGATCTGAACGGGCCAGCCGGCAATATCTTCTATCTTATGGGCATGTGTAATCGGCTGGTACGGGAACTGCAATTAAGGCCCGCTGAACGCCAAGAATTTGAAACCGAACTATATGCCACCAGGGACTATCAATCCCGACTGGCTGTCATGCAAAAATGGTTCGGCATTGTGTTTGTGGAATAAAATCTAGATAGACTTGTATAAGATTATCCAAATATATTTTCTTACTTTATTGCTTTTTCTTGATTTTTATGGATTATAAGGTATGATTTCTGTATGAAAAATAATAATCGACGTGTTATTCTTAACCGTTTTTCTGAAGAATTAGACAATGAGACAAAGTGGACACGGGCACGCGTTGAGGCACAAATTTACTCTGCGGTCATCCTTGCTATTCAGATGGATAAAAACGACAAAACACGTCAACACATGTTGGCAACATGGCCGGCGGAATGTTCCGTTCGATATGAATGGTTTGAATCTGTTATTGCAGACGTTAAATTGCCCCCAAATATAGCCCCCTTTGATAACACACACGATAATTTTTATAATGTTTTGGTGCATTGGTTAGATTCTGTGGACAGTGTCACAGATAGAAAATTATTGATTCTGCATTCAATCGGTTTATCAATGAATAAACTCAGCAAAAAGACTGGGCTGTTACGTCAGACCGCCAGTCGTCGTTACACCAACGCAATCGATGCGCTGGTTTGGAAATTAAACCACTAAACAAACTAACCTGTATACTTATACCGTACCTTTTTATACCTTAAGTAACCTAAACTAACTTAATTTCCTTTTTGTCGCAAAAACGTGCATTGCGCACGGTTATTTTTTATGCATATATCTTTACATAGACCCATCAAAACCCGAAACAAAAGGACAAACCATGACAACAATACTATCCAAGGACGAATATATGACGGAACGTGCGCTGGCTGAAATGTGGGGATTGAAACGCAATACTTTACAAAAATGGCGCAGCACCGGTGTTGGACCAAAATTTCTAAAACGTGTTGGTCGCATTGTATATCGGAAACAAGATATAGCTGAATTTGAACAAAACAACATATTCCAGCGTACAAGCGACAAGCAATAGGAAACGGTTATGAAACGGCTGGCCAATCCGAAATGGGCGCTTTTATTGGAAAATATATCACGCGAAGAACGCGGCGACATATTTATGGCGATTTTGAAATACCCCGACATGGAATGTTCAAGCGCTGTGTGGCCATTTATAAAAGCCGAACTAGATGAAGACGATATTAAATACAAAGCCAAATGTGAACGACTGGCCACGAACAGATTGGCACGTTGGGGCGAACAGAATTCATCAGACATCAAACAGACATTATCAGATATCAGACATAAATCAGATGCAATAGCAAATAGCAAGTACAGTACAGACACAATAAAACAAAGCAAGGAAATACATACTCATACTAATGATTTGCTTCAAAAATTAGCAACTTCTTTTAACCCATCACGAGAGCCAAAACATCACATAGACAACGAATTTTCACTGTCAAAAATCATTGAACGAAACCCAAAGTTGTTTCCAATATTCAACGAATTTACACCGGAACAACTGGAACGCGGGCAAATATCATTGAAACGCAAATGCATGGGACAAGATAAAACGATGGCACAAATCATAGGATGGATAAGGAATGAAGGAAATTTCACATAAAAACATAATAGGTTCTGTGACGACTTTTCGCATTGAGGGTAACGGCGACCCCGACACTTGCCCAGCGACAGAAATAAAAAAACGGTGAACGGTGAACACTAAAAGGGGTAACGATGTTATTATCAAGAAGAGAATATGCAGCGCATCGCGGGATTGCGGTGTCCGCAGTCCAAAAGGCGATTGAGACGGGACGAATAACACTAATAGACGGGAAAATAGACCCCGAAAAGGCGGATAAAGAATGGGCAGAGAACACTAACCCAGCCTATAACACCCCGCGCACAAATGACAGTTCTTCAAATTCTTATCAAAGAAGCAAAGCAATGAAGTCGACATACGATGCAATGCTGAAAAAACTGGAATACGAAGAACGTGCAGGAAAGCTAATACTATTAGCACAAGCACAATCTGAGGCTTTTGCAGCAGCCCGATTTTCAAGGGATCAATTACTGATGATTCCGCGACGTGTTGCACCGCGACTTATCGAACAAACAAACATTTCCGATATTGAGTATATCTTGACCCAAGAAATTACAGAGGCGTTAAGAAATTTATGCAACATATTACAAGGATACAAAGGAGAACAAAAATGACTCAAAACACAAAAACTGAAATCAAAACTGCATGGGATAAAACAGTTGCATTTTTAATAGAAAAATCAGACACAGTATCCGAAAACATCGCGGTGGAAATAATAGGAAAACCCAAAGATGAAATACATGCAATTTTAAGTCGCGCAATGACAGAATTTTGGGACATGGGCGAGCAATATTTCATACAAGAAATCCGCAAAAGCCAGCAAAAAACACAAGAATCTTGATAGTCTTATTCACTGGACTTGTGCGTTTTTATTATCAATGTTGTGTGTAACAAAGGGCAATATATGCGGGCACTTAAATGTCAAAAGTTGGTTTTAACAACAGGATTTCTGAACAAACTGAAATCCGACATTGATTTGCAAATAACAGATGCGGCACTGCCGGGGCTACAATGCCGGTATTCGGCCGCATCTGGACGCAAAGTGTTCTATTTGGGATATCGCGTTCGCGGTTCATATCAACAAAAGCATATAAGATTGGGCACATTGGCGGAATTTAGCTTAAATGAGATTCGCGCACGTGCGATACAAACCAAACAAGATATCGCCAACGGTCTGGACCCGCAATCAGAACAGCGCACACGCATAAAGCAAAACGAAATGGCCGCAGCACGACGTAAACAAGTCCGTGAACTAACCCCAATATTTATGGAAAAACATTGTCGCGAAAACAATCGGGAAAATACCTATCGATCAAACGAAACATTGATGCGCCTGTATATAATCCCATATCTTGGCGATAAATACATTGCGGATATTGATCTGCGCACAATCCAGGATATGTACGATAAAATCAAAAACACAAAAACCATAGCGGTTGGATTACATGTTATGCGATTATTATCGACCTTTCTAAATTGGTGTGAAAAATACAATTATCGCACAATAAATTCAAATCCGTGCCATTTGGTTCAAAAGGCAAAATCCCCAAAGATGAACCATACGATTCTAGATATAGATGGTTATAAACGTTTATTTACTGCACTGGACGAGGCATTTTGCGCTGGGAAATATGCACCACAAACCATCCTGGCTATTAAAACACTTGCACTGACAGGCTGTCGCAGTGGGGAAATAACAAGCCTGGAACTGGACGAGTTAGACCTAGAAAACGGGTATCTACGTTTAAACAAACGCAAAACAGATGCATTTAATGTACCACTGGGCGATCCAGCAATAGAAGTTATAAAACAGGCTTTGAGAATTTGTAAAAGTAAACGATATGTATTTCATTCGCCAATCGACCATACGCGTCCATTGACAGATTTGCGTAAAGCGTTCTGGTGGGCATTGGACCGTGCCGAATTGCCACGTATGCGAATACACGATTTGCGTCATTCCTTTGCAACACTGGCAACCAGCATTGGCGAAGATATACGAATATTAAAAGACGTATTGGGACACACAAAAATCACCACAACCGAAATATACGCACACGCATCAAGTAATGCCGCACGACGCACCGCAAACAACGTCGCCAGCATGATAACAGGATTATTTGGTGGGTAATCTATCAAACATAAAAAACAAAGAAATTACGAGGATTTTTTATATTCTGTTGGTATGCTACGATTCCAAGAAACATCACGTTTAATTATTTTTGCAGGATTTCCGCCAAGTGCGGTCCATTCTTCTGTAAATGCCTTGGTTACAATTGTTTCGGCACCGACAATAGTATTATTTGGCAATTTGGCATTTTTAAGCAATCTAACCCCATGCCCCAACCAACAATTGTTGCCAATAACAACGTTGCCAGGACCATTTAATACACGACCTGTCTTTCTGTCCAACACGGTATGAAAATCGGTTGCGACAATACTGATGTGCCAACCAATCATACAGTCTTGTCCAATTGTTACAGATGCGCCACTTTCACACAATTCTATATATCCACCCGTAATAGTTGTGTTTTTACCCCATTGCAAGTGTTGCTTGTTGCCATTTCTGACAAAAACTGACAGATTGTTTATTTCTGGGCTTTCTTCAAAATGCAAAACCGCATCATCTGCAACAATTACTATTTTAGAGCCTTTGAATATAGTTTTGTCTGTCAAACATACCGTATTGTTGTCGCCATTTATTTCTATATCCAGACCAGATATTTTCTTGTGCTTTCCCAATACAATCTGACTGCCATCGGATTGTCTGATTATAATTTTATTGCTATTTCCAACAATTTTATACTTTCGTGGCCAACACAGTTTTATATTTTTCATTTAAATATCCTTTGTATTTGGGTAACGATTAGTAATTGCAGAATTTACTTTATCGATATATTTATCCATTGAGCTGTCATTTTTAACTTCATTATGGTTGTATTCCATATAGGCAGCATCCCATGCCGTGTCTTCATTTCTAAAACGTGCGGTTTTAGAACTTAAAGCATCGCCTTTACTGCGTTTAATCAGATATTCTTCATAAGATTTAAAAATATAATGTTTGATATGCATATTAGCATATGTCCCGTTTTGCAGCCTGGCATTTGATATTGGCACGATTGGTTCACCTATTGCATTTACCGCCACATAACCATCAATAGCTGTTGGCAAATGTAGATTTTTCACTATTATGCGTCTTGGGTTTATAATGCTTTTGCACATTTCTGATGTAACATTTGGTAAATTATGAGATTTAAAGCGTTCGATTACCAATCCCGGCTGTTTAGTTTTACGACCTGAATCACCATATACCATCCACTGTAAAACAACGGCAGCTTGGTCTTCAAATTTTTCTAAATCTGTTCTTATGTTATCTGTGTCTGAATACAAAAATTCATCAATGTCAATAACTGCCAACCAATGAGTATCATGTTTATGTTTGGTTACACAATCCCTGTAAGCCGGCATTTGCATAGCAATACCTGGCCAATACGTATAATCTACAATACCGGTATCAATGTAAGGCTGTAAAACCTGTTTTATATTATCTGTACTGCCGTTATCATAGATATAGAATTTCTCCACCCCGACAATCAAATGGTATTCTAACCATTCTGGCATATATTCTGCTTCGTTCTTGATAATACAAGTAGCAGATAAATAATATTGTGGTTTTATCATCTAAACTTTTGTTTCAATATACCGTTTTGTATCATATATTCAGCGGTTAGAGGCAATTGGTCTAAAAACGCTCTTTCATGCGATATAACCAGAAAAGCCCCAGGGTATTGAGATAGAACCGATGCAATATATTGCTTTGTTTCAATGTCAAGGTTGTTTGTTATTTCGTCCAGAATCAATAATTTTGGTGGTCGTGCAGCAATTTGTGCCAATGATAATCGTGCCTTTTCACCGCCTGACAATGTCTTGACCTTGGCGAACACTTCTTCATTTTTTCTGAATAAGAATGAATTTAGATGTTTTCTTATTTCCAAGGAATTCATGGATGGATTTCTGTCTTGAATAGTGCCTTCTACGGTTTGTTCTGAATCAAGATTTTGATAATGTTGTTCCAAATACCCTATATCCCTGGCGGGCAACAAATGCCAATCACCATTACACGTAACCTTTGGGTCTTGCATTAACGCACGAATAAAGGTAGTTTTACCAGATGCATTACTGCCACTGAGGGCAATCTTATCATTAGAATCAATTGAAAAATATATTTCAGACAAAACCGTTTGAGTTCCATAACCGCATTCCCCAAAAGAAACAGAGATAAGATTACTGTTTGACTGGGTATATGCGCTGTCTAAAACAAATTTTGGTCTGTATTCTTCTGGTAATCTGTTACTACCTATCTCGGTTTGAACTTCTTCTAATTTTTCACGCAACTTAGTAATTTTTGCACCAGCTTTTGCCTGGGCGTTACCAGATTTTGCATCAAAGCCCAGTTTGTCATTGTCTTTGGCTTTCTTTTTACCGGACTTTGCCATTTTTTGTGCTTCTTGCTGACGCTGAATTCTTAGTTTTTTCTTTTCTTTTTGTAATGAATCCAATGCTTTCTGCTGAACTGACAGCTGAATTCCCTTTTCAGACATATAGTCATAGTAATTGCCAAAGAAAACATTTATGCGACCATTTTCGATATGCCAAATTTTATCAACGCATTTTGTCAGCAAATCAATATCGTGTGTTACAATTATCAGTGTTCCTTGATAATTGTTCAACATTCTCATCAATGAATATTTGGTATTTTGGTCTAGGTGATTTGTCGGCTCATCCAACACCAATACATCTGGATGGCTTGCAAGTGCATCTGAAAAAGATTTATTAAACCTTTCGCCACCACTTAGATCGGTGTGTTGTAAAACCGTTTGTGGCACATAACCAATACGTAATCCACCAACGCCAGAAACTCGTCCTGAGGTCGAATCCATATTATCTGTTAAAATTTTTAACAAAGATGATTTGCCGGTCCCGTTACGGCCAATAATACCAATACGTTCCCCAGGAAGGATTTGAGTAGAGAACCCAGAAAAACAAACCTTGTGTGGGAATTCAAGAGATAAATTCGTTATAGATATTGGTTTATGTGCCATAAACAACCTCTTATGTTTCTAGAAAGATACCGCAAAAATATGAAAAATCAATAAAATATGTTTAGAGAAGCTCTAGTACCCCATCGCCACCAAATAAAAGTCTGCTGATATGAAAAGCTTTATATCCGTTGTCTGACAATAATTTTTGTAATAGTTTTTGATTGTTAGAAATTTCAGCCGGCGCAGTTTCTGTTAAAGGATGTGAGATGTGTAGCAACTCTATATTGTCAAATACAACAGGTTTTCCAAGACGTAAATAACACAAAAAAGCAAAAGCATCGTCTTCACACGAATATCCGGGGTATTCAGGGAATCCGCCAATAGCATAAAAATCTGTTTTAGCAATTATGCCAAAATTGCCTATGAATGATTTTAGAAGTATTTTTACAGAATTTTGATTCTTATATCTGATTTCTGGTGCTGGTACTATTGCATCTTTTTTTAATTCTGTTAAATCTCCGCTTTTCGTTATTTTGAGTAATGCGGTTCTGTTTTTTGAAACCCAGTTCAAATCTGGCGACCATAAACGATTGGCTCCGTATCCATATATTGCATCTTGGTTGCAATAAGCTATCAATCTCTCGATACAGTCGTTTTGCATTGGTATTGTGTCATCATCATTAAACAGAATGTACCGACTTTCTACAAATTTTACACCAAAGTTACGAGCGCCACCGATTGTCAAATTACACGAAATTATTCTGACATCTGGCAAGCCATCACAAAATTCTTGTAATTTTGCTGTATTTTGTGCATCAGAACCATTGTTTATCACAATTATTTGGTGCGGTTTTACTGTCTGATTCAAATAAGCGTTTATCACAAATTCAACAGCCCCGGCCTTAGTGGTATATGAATTATGAGTCAGAATCAAGACGGATATATTAGACCGTTTCATTTAATAACTTCGCTAAAATTTCTTGTTTATGTTCATCTATATATTTAAATTTCTTTATATCACGTTGTAAAAGTCCTTCAAAGAAAGACTCTTTATAATCTATCAAAGAATTTTCTAGGACAGACGATTGAAGAAAACGCAAAAATGTAAATTCAAATGTATATTTTAGGTCTTGATCGGTAACACCTGTTGTTTCTTTGCATACCACCAAGAAGTCTGCAGATTTTTTTAAATTTTCATCAGACAAATCACTATTTAGGAATGCAAACCACACAAAATTTATCATATCTTCTGCATAATGACCACGATGAACCAATTCAAAGTCTAAAACTGAGCTAATCCCGTATTTTGTGAATAATATATTCTCGTTATGAAAGTCACCATGCACAAAATCGTTGGCATCAGCCAACCAATTACGCAATGTGGTATTTTGCTTATATTTTGATAGAATTTCTTGTTTTAGTTTTATGATATTTTGTACCGTATCCCGGTATGAATCCGTGCTTTTTAATTTTTTAGCGGTGACGTCTAATTTTTTTATACTGCTATCTATATCATAATACAAATCTAAACTGTGCTTTAAATCAGGTGTAACCTGTTGTTGTTTAAATCTTTTCAACACCCTGGCAATTGGCTCATAATAACATTTTTTTATATCAACACCATGCAAAACTTTGCCTTCTAGATATGGTAATACGACAAATTTATGTTCTGAATTTATAAGCAGTGGTTTTATAAAATAGCGCTGTCGATCTGTTTTCATAATTTTATTAACAGATTGTAGCTTATCAATATAGTTATCAAACGCATTTCTTAGGAATTTTACAACATATTTTTGTTCATCATCTGTATGAACAATGTAGTTCTCTGCTGTAAAACCACCAAGCCGCTCGTCACGACAAATATGCTTTTTTAATAGCTTTTCTAGTAAGAGCTTGTATTCCTGATTCATTTTATTGAATTTTATTTGTTTTTAGCCAGAAAATCAAGATTTTATTTGACTTTATGATTATTTGTTTTATGCTTTTTAAGCATGAAAAAGCCGCATTTGTACTTAGATTGTGACGAGGTGTTGTTAAAAACGGCTGGTACACATGCGCTTTTTTTAGAACAACAATATGATATATCAGTAGACCAATCTCTGTATCCCAGCCAATGGTCATTTCCACCAAATAGCGGATTAGATTTCAAGAAGTCTACGGAAAACTTTATTAAATCTGATTATTTTGCAAATATTCCCGCTATGCCAAATGCAGTAGAAGCAGTCAAGTTATTGTGCGAGCACGATTATACAATGTCTATTGTAAGTTCTATTTCTAGTGATAGTATAGCACAACAAAAACGAATATCTAATTTATACGATGTTTTTGGTAATTCATTTTATGAAATCCAGTTATTGCCTTTGGGCTGGGCAAATAAAATAGCTTTTTATCAATCGAAACCGCATGGAATCGTTATTGACGACAGTATTTTTAATATACAAGATGCTATTAAATGCGGTCATGAAGCAGTGTTTATACGAATTCCCCAGAATAAATCACATCATGAATTAGCCAAACAACAATGTATAACATCGAATTCCAGCCTGTTCGATTGGGTAAAAAATCAGACCATTAAACAAAGGTAAAAGTGTGCAAATAACAGTTTATCCTTCTAAACCACGAAATAATACAGTTGTTAGCATCGGTGGACACAAGCATTCTTTTGTTCAGATTTTATCAGCAGCAGTGATATTAAAACGGGAGTGCACGATACACAACGTTCCTAAAACAGATGACGTGCTAATACTAAAGCAAATTATTCGCGATTTAGGTGGGGTAGCATCTTTTAGAAACCACAAATTTTATCTTAACCCAAAAGACATAAAATACAAGGTCCCATCGGTTGATTTGTGTAATAAAATACATGGTGCATTATATTTCCTGTTTGCTTTAGCGATACGTTTTCACCGGTTTCCTTTGCTGGATACAGGGGGCTGTCAGATTGGAAAAAACAAGGCACGTCCCAATGATCATTTATTGGAAATATTAAATCTATTTGGAAAAACAGAACAACTGAATGATGTAGAGTTCTCGTTCCAGCCATATAACAAGCAAAATATACGCTTAAACATTATGCGTTTTTCTGATAGTTATTTCCGTTTGTCAGGGGAAAAAATTAGCAGCGCGACCAAATTGGCTATTTTAGCCTCTCTTACGAACAAATATCATAAAACAGTTATAAAGAATCCATACATAAAGACAGATGTGTTAGATTTATTAGATTTTGTGGCTAAAGATGGACATGTTGTATCCAGCGATAAAAAACATATAACTATTACCCCAAAACAAACAAAGCGTCCTGCAAACATTGACTTCACAATATCTGATTGCCAAAGTGAAGTTTTTACATTTATCACCTTGGCCCTTGTAAACAACATCAAACTAATATTACAGGTAAATTCAGCAGATAATGTTAACCGCATATTGTATCACGAACTTAAAGCACTGCGAAAAATGGGCATCAATATACAATTTCAAGAACACCAAATAATTATACCCAATAATCAAGTAATAAAGTCTAAAAATATAGTAATTAAACAAAATCAAATTCAAAGCGATCATCAGCCCTTTTTTGCACTATTATTGTTACATGGGAATAAGTCAGCAACAATTCGTGAAGAGGTATGGCAGTCTCGTTTTGAATATGCAAAAGAATTATGTAAACTGGGGCATAAAATAGATTTCGATACGGGACGAATAACAGTTCATCCTACAAAGCGTATCAAAAACAACACGAGAACCGTACTTTGCGCCACAGACACTCGTGCGGCTGCTGTGTTGGCAATCGCAGCGATTAAACCGGGAAAGACAACTGCCATTAAACACTTTGAACATGTCAACCGTGGGTACGAGGATTTTATTAAGAAATTACAACAAATTGGGGTAAATATATCACAATGAAAATACTGTCTGTTCTAAATATTTCTAATAAAGAAAATATAACCTGTGATTCTGGTTATATTTTTCAGGCTGTGCTTGCAGAAGAATTTAACAAAAATGGGCACGAATATATTGTTGCGGGCTCTAATTGTAAGCAATTTAGAAAAGCAAAAATTCCACACACCAAAAAGGTCTATTTACCATTGGGGACAAATAAATATAGTGCCAGATTTGATTTTGATTCTAGGTATTTTTATAAACTGCTAGACAAAATAAAACCGGATATTATTTTTAATACCCAAGCAGAATTAACACCCGCTATAAAATCTGTACTGGCATGGAATAAATTAAATATACCTGTGGTAACCTATTGTCATTATCCCGCATTATGGGCCAATAAACCGAATTCATCAATCCCGGAATTAGACCAAAGTTTAAATTCCGAAAAATTGTGTACGCCTATTTTAATGAACATACTAAGCGCCCTACAAATATCTGATGCTTTTATAATACAAAGCAAATTTGCCAAAGAATTATTAGAAAAGGCAGCAAAATTTCACAATATAAAATATAGTAGAAGTAGATTTTTTGTCATAGCACCACCGGCAGACGAAAAGTTCTTGGAATATATATATACAAATGAACCTGATAGAAATTTTGTATACAACCACAGATTGTATAAGACATACGGAACAGAAAAATTTATAACTATATTCAAAAAGTTGAACAAGAAATATGGTGTTAATTGCTCTGTTCTAGACCCTATGCAAAAACGTTCTAAACAACGTTCCGCACACAACAATACCCCGGCTGAATATTTACAACAAATGGCTCAAACGCAGGGATTCATTGTTGAGAGAAACAATAAGAACAGAAATGAATACAAGCGAATTTTATCAAAATCTCTTGCAGGTTTTGCTCCATTAAGACCGGCCTGCGTTTGGTCTATGGCCGCAATGGATTGTATGGGACTGGGAATTCCTGTAATTGCGCCAAATATGGCCGCGTTTCCCGAATTTATACCACAAAAACTGCTGTATAAAAATCAATCTGAATTAGAAAATATTGTTAAAAACATTATCGAAGACAGCGCTTTCAGACAATCAATGTCTAGACAATGCTTTGATATAGCAAAGAAATATTCTGCAAAAAACATTGCAGGCAAATTAGAAAGTGCTTTCAAACAAGTATTGGATAAAACATGTATGGAATAACAGGAATTGTCGGAAACGATAAAAAATATTTAACAAAATCTATAAAGAAAATTTCTGGGCGGGGGCGCGCTTATGTTGTTCAGAATTTATCAGCAGATAAATATATAGCTTTATCCTTTACCAAAACGAACAAAACCCCACAACCTGTTCATTTCTTTATAGATGAGTGTTCTGGGGATTTTTGCCTGTTTTACGGTATATTATACGATAAAAGTACAATTTATAAGTTTTTGGAAACAAGCGCAATATCAGATGATGCCGAACTTATTATGAAATTGTACAAAAAAATAGGGGCTAAATTTATAAAACACCTTGACGGTAGTTTTGTTATTGTTTTAGGCACAAAAGGCAAGTTATCGCTAATTTCAGATTATTTTGGCACTAAAACCCTATATTATTCCGCCCCCCCAAATGATTACTTCGTTTTTTCTTCTTCGTTACAATCAATATTACGCTATGTAAAAAAAGCCAAGATTTCAGAACGTGCTTTGGCCAGTTATTTACAATACCGTTTTGTTGCTCATCCTCTAACAATATTTGAAAATATATATAAGATATCGCCAAAACAAATAATCCAAATTGGCAACAAAATAATAAAAAAGCAATACACAAAGGATGTTGTGTCATCAAAATCTTTGAAAGATTGGGCACAGATTGTAGCAGACTGTCATTCTGATAAAACTGGATTGTTGTTAAGTGGTGGATTGGATTCAAGTATATTGGCATCGTTAACAGAACCAGTAAAAGCTTTTACTATCTCATACGAAACGCAGCATTCAGATACCGATTTATCTTGTGCAAAACTGGTTGCTGCAAAATTTAGCCATAAACATAACGTTGTGAAAATGAAATCTCGTGATATTTTGTCCGCTCTGAATAGTTCTATCTGTCAACTTGAAGAACCAATGTATTCTACCATTTCTGCCAGTAGCAACTTTTTAGCAAATAAAGCAAAAAAATCAGTAAGCACAATGATTACCGGCGATGGCGCGGATGAGCTGTTCATAGGATACAATTATATAAGAACAGCCCTAAACAGTCAAAATAACGAAATAGAAGAATACAAAAAGCAAATTTCATGGTGCGACGAATTGTTATGCAAACAGCTTCTTGGCAAAAATATTAAACATATTGACCTGATTAAAGATACAACAGCGCATTTGGATTCGATATTGGATTTTGAGCAAAATTATCGCTTGCCAAATTATCACTTGTCTAGATTGGAAAAGATAATGGCTGCCAATAATATCATTGCGTGCACACCTTTTTTGTCGGAACAAATGTTAAATTATGTGTCTGCTTTTACAAATAAAACATTGTATACAACTCCACCAAAAAAACACCTTAGCCAACCATTTGTTGATGTTTTGCCTGTTGAAATTACCACTAGACAAAAACAACCATTTCCAGCTCCTTTTATTACATGGATAGATACATGCCTACAAAAAGATATAATCAAGACTTTTTCTAATAAAAAACTAACCTGCAAACTAGGAATAAATCATCGTCATCTATTGGATTTAGCATACAAACAAGAAAAACAATATCATGATTATACAACAATTTGGGGATTTTACATGTTGCTGCTATGGGTCAAGAAATTTTATAAACATATTGTTTGATAATCTGCCTTGCATCATATTTACGCCCCCCCCTGTGGCAACACAATAAAATAAAAACCAGCATATTGCCGGCTTTAAACTTTGGCGTGCCCAGCAGGACTCGAACCTGCAACCTATTGCTTAGAAGGCAATTGCTCTATCCGATTGAGCCATGGGCACATAACCAACTTGTGGAATTTTACGCAAATATGCGGCCAATTCCTGTGTAACATTCTATGTAACAAATATGTAACATTATACATACAATTACATACAATTCAATCAATCTGTGTCAAGTTTCATACAGAACTGATTTTCACGCGCACCCGCACAAATCCAGCATTTATACATCTTTATCCAAATCTATCCATAAAAATTGCGGACGATTAGAAATCTGATGCTCTATCCAGCTGAGCTAAGGGCGCAACGCACCTATTTTATATCATTTTTTTTAAAATTCAAGTCCCAGATTTTCTCTGCACAAACCAGCACCAAATATCAATCATCCAAAATCCGATTCGCCCGCTCTATCAATTGAATCAATTTATCAAAATTCTTTTGTCCCAAACCAGACACCAGGGCGCATATTTTCTCTGATTTTTTTTCATTAAGTCTTTTAAACAAATCTGCGCCACTTTTACTGGGCATAACATAGACACTGCGTCCATCTTCGGGCGACGGAACACGCAACACAAAACCACCCGCCATCAAGGCCGACAAATGCGCGCTAAGCATCGGCTTTGAAACACCCATTATTTCCGCCAAACCCGCCGGCGTATGTGGCCCAGGTGTCGAACACATTATCCCCAACACCGCAAATTCACTGGGCCGAATTGGCAATTCAGACATACCCCGCAAAAAACCACGACAAAACTTTATCAGCTCTATATTTTCATTCATAGAAACCACCATATTAATTAATTCACATTAACTATAATAGTTAATTTACATTAATTAAATCAAGGTATTTTTTATCTATTGCACGCCTAAAATATCAATGATACTATTTAACACGTCCAATAAATAATAACCAAAAGGGATTTTTATATGTTATTACAAGGAAAAAAGATTTTAATCACTGGCGTTGCAAACGACTGGTCCATGGCATGGGCAATCGCCAAACGCGCGCATGAGATGGGCGCAGAAATTGCAATGCCATACGCAATGCCCGCCCTGGAAAAGCGTGTGCGCCCACTGGCAGAATCAATTGGCGCCAAATTTGTCCAAGAATGCAACGTGCAGAACGATGAACAGATGGACGATTTATTTAATAAAATCGAAGCCGAATGGGGACACATCGACTGCATGTTACATGCGATTGCATTTTCAGACAAAAACGAATTAACCGGTCGCTATGCGGACACATCACGCGAAAACTTCAAGAACACTATGGATATTTCTGTATATTCACTGGTTGATTTAACACGTCGCGCATCCCGTCTGATGAAAAACGGCGGCAGCATCGTTACACTAACATATTACGGGGGCGAAAAATCCGTACCAAACTACAATGTAATGGGGGTCGCAAAATCCGCCCTGGACAGCAGCGTCCGATATTTGGCATCAGACCTGGGACGCAACAACATTCGCATTAACGCAATCAGCGCTGGCCCAATCATGACACTTGCATCCAGTGGGGTTGGCGGATTCAAGGCAATGTTACGCCTGAACGCAGAAACCACTCCTTTACGTCGCAACATGACCCTGGACGACGTATCCGGCGCAGCCGTTTATCTGTTCAGCGACCTGTCCAGCGGTGTCACCGGTGAAATACATCACGTAGATTGCGGATACTCAACAACCGGCATGTTGCCAAATGAATTAAAAGACGTATTATTAAAAAACCTGGACTAGCAAAAACGCCCCCGTTTTCGGGGGCGCGGACATGAAACCAATTACGCGTTTTAGTTTTTATTATTTTTTTAGCGGTCGCGTGATACCGGCCGGTCTATGAACATCCATATCAACCAAATCAATGCGGCAATACCAATGATTGCGTACACAATGTTACTGGCCAAGGTTGCAGGACCAAATAAAAACGCAACCAAGTCAAAACCAAAGATACCAACCAATCCCCAGTTCAACGCACCAATAAATGTCAACGGAATAAGAACATAGTTTGTAAGTCCTCTCATCTCTTTTTTCTCCTTTTCAAGGTTTACATTCGTCTTAAGTATAAGACGATGTTATTATAACTATTTTCATCCCTAACGACAATCGGATTAAAACCCCAGGAAACATTTCATATAAGCCAAAAGAGCATCTATTTACAAACACTTATCGATATGCGATTTTATACCAGCAATCACATTCTGCGCATCCAATCCCAAACCATACAACCGATAATTTTGCATAATAAATTTATTTGCACATTTCAAACACGGCACAGATTTATCATCCCCTGAATATTTCAACGCTGCAAAAAACATAGACGGAAAGAACGCCCCCCAAAACCAATTACGCACATCACAGAACGCACCCCACTGATTACAATATTCATAATATGCAATTGCAATTTTTATCGGGTCAACGTTCAGCACAGACTTCTGATACGCAACATTCATTATTGACCCTGCGCGACGACGATAGACATACAATTTTTCTGCGACAAAAGTTATACGCTTGACCCACAGTGTATATGCCGGCCAAAAAAATTCATCTTCATGCTTTAACCCAACTGGGAACTTTAATTTATGTTCACGAATTATATCACGACGAAAAATCTTACCCCACGCCGCCCCATAACACAATCCATGACACGAACGATTTATTTCAAAGGTCCCCGGTTTCCGTATCGCAAAGAACCCTGAATCACTATCTTTTAATTCATGATTTGCTTCATATATCACATCTATCCCACACACTGCAACATCCGCCCCGTCGGTACAAATTGCCTTGACCATTTTTTCACACATGTTCGGGGCAAACATATCATCAGAATCGCAGAACATAACATAGGGCGCACGCACATATTTCATACCATGATTACGACTGTACGACAAACCACGATTACGCCAGTTACGAATAATCCGAATACGCTTGTCACGGGCGGCATATTCGCGCACAATAGCCATCGATTTATCAGAACCGCGATCATCAACACAGATAACTTCGATATCCTGCATCGTCTGATTTATCAGCGATTCCATACAATCCCTTACGTATTTTTCAACATTATATATTGGAACTATAACAGATACAGCTGGCATTTCGCCCCCCCCTATTTATGATACATGCAGACGCATCAACAACAATCGAACAAAATTAATTGGAATTATCAACAACGACAACCCAAATACAATCAACCATTGAACCGGCGACAATGGCGACAACTGTAACACCGGACCACCAAATGTCACACAAAACACAGTTGCAGCCACAACCCCAAATGCAACCACCATGAACATAGGATTCATCCTAATACGCGCAAACAAATCAAAGCCATCCACACGAACGCAAAAACCATTCACAATCGCCATAACAACCAATAACGCAAAACGCGCCGACATATATACAGACGGGCCATCAAAATGATTACGCACACCCGGCAACGCCAAAACGCCGAATACAACAACGAAACCGACCGTTGCCCATAAAACCTGATTCAGCAATGACCGCGATATCAGCGGTGCATTTTTTCCTTGGGCCGGTTCCGTCATATATTCCGGCCGTGACGGTTCACCACCAAACGCCAATGCATTCAGGCTGTCCATAACAATATTAATAATTAAAATCTGCACTGCTGTAAACGCATCAAATCCAAACAATATTGGGAACAAGATACTCAACACCACCAACGAAAAATTAATCGGCAATTGAAATTTCAAGAAATTTTTCACATTATGCACAAACGTACGTCCCAACAATATACTGTTGGCAATAGATATAAAGTTATTATCTGTAATAATAATATCGCTGGATTCCTTGCATACATCTGTGCCATCGCCCATTGCAAAGCCAACATCTGCGCGCTTTAACGCGGGCGCATCATTTGTACCATCTCCACACATACCGATACACAAACTTAAAGACTGGGCCAATTTTACAATACGCAATTTTGTTGCCGGCGTTGCGCGCGCAATCACACGTATTTTCGGCAATATCCGCAACGCATCTTCATCAGACATATTATCAAATTCTGATGCCGTTATTGCAATATCATCATCTGACGTTATTATATTACAATCAACCGCAATCGCACGCGCAGTATCCAATATATCCCCCGTTATCATCATAACCTGAACCCCAGATTTATTCATTGCCTGCACAACATCTGGCACACCGGGTCGCACTTCATCACGCATTGCAACCAAAGAAACGAACACTAAATCATCCGGCAACCTTTCATCATCACGCCACCCGCCATCTGGCGAATACGCCAACACAACCAACCGCATCGCACGCGACGCATTTGCCCGTATCAGATTATTAATTTCTGCCTTATTCAGTTTCTTTACTTCACCACTTGCATCAACATAGGTATTTGCGTGCGCCAACACAATCTCTGGCGCCCCCATAAAGTATGACACGCCATCACCAGTCCGCACACCTGAAAACTTATTAGCACTGTTAAACGTAATTTTTTTATCAACAACCGTATTGCGCTGAATATCAGAAACTGCAGCCGAATACGCTTGCATAGATTCGAACAATGCGCGCGCGGTCATATTTCCACCAATTATATCCCCATCCGGGCCATATGTTGCCCCAGACAGCAACGAAATATTCTTTATAAATATTTCTTTGACCCGTCCCCCTGTCACCTGGTCGAATAAAATATCTTCGCCACTTCCGGTAAAATTATAGACCGGCTGCAAGAACCCACGCGTCAACGTTCCCGTCTTATCCGTACACAATATTTGTATATTCCCAGCTTCGGGTATTTTGTGTGGATTTTTCGCCAATATATTACTTTTTATCATCACATTAACATTCTGTCCTGTAACGATACCGATAATAAATGGCAACCCTTCGGGAACAGCAGCAACAAATATTGTCAACGCAACCGTCAAAGATGAAAATACGGTATAAATCAAACCTGCCCCGCCAGAAAAATCGTTTTCATTCAGATTTACCACCAACAGAACCGCAAATATAACAATCGCACATATTGAACCAATTTTACTAATTTGTGCCGCTAAATTATCCAACTGAATCTGCAGAGTTGTCTTAACTTCGTCAATAGAATTCAATGACGCCATAATTTTTGCATTTTCTGTATCTGCCCCAACACGCGCCACACGCATTTTTCCTTCGCCGGCCAGAACAGTTGTTCCCGCAAAGACCAAATGCGCATCAACATAACTGTCCGCATTTATCGACGCATTACGATTATATTCATAATTGGATGGAACGGGTATTTTTTCGGCTTCGGTACTTTCACCATTTAAAATAGCATTATTTACACTGACCGCACCATCGACCAGATATCCATCCGCACAGATTGTTTCACCAGCCGCGATTACGACAATATCGCCGACGACAACCTCTACACTATCAATACGCTGCACGATGCCATCTCGAACAACATTTGCATACAGTTGCGAAGACTTCTGGCGTAATTCTTCCGCGCTGCGCTGGGTTTTCATTTTCGTCCAAACAGTTGTTACTGCGACCACCACCAGCACCAGACCGATTCCGATTGCTTCTGACACACTGCCATAGCCAGCAGCCCCCAATCCGATAAATATCAGCATCATAAACAACAAAATCAGATTTAATTTGTCCTGGAACACTTCAAGAAAAAACTGCCACGCCGATTTTAACTTTGGCGCCGGCATCTGGTTTTTACCATACTTTTCACGACTATCCAATACCTGTTCATTGGTCAATCCACGCAAATTCATATTGTCCATCCTTGTGCTTTACCCAGAAATTGATACACATTATACCACACAAACGCAAGTCATAAAATTATATATCATTTATTGACAAACCAGTTCAAAAAGGCTAATAATAACTCAGAAAAACACAACAAAGGGCCCACGATGTCAACACCGCGTGTTTCTGTAATATTACCCGCATACAATTCAGAAAAATATATTGACGAATCAATCAACAGCATCTTAAATCAAACATTCACAGATTTTGAATTAATAATCCTGAACGACGGCAGCACCGATAAAACACCTGAAATCATCCAGAAATACGCAGATTCTGACAAACGCATAATATTTGTGAACAACCGCGAAAACCGCGGTCTGATTGCTGTCTTGAACCAAGGTTTGGACATGGCACGTGGCGAATATATCGCCCGCATGGATTCTGACGACATCAGTCTGCCCGAACGTTTCGACAAGCAGGTCAAATACCTGGACAACAATCCAGACGTTGGGGTATTGGGAACAAAAATTCATGGTTTTGGCGTCATAGACGCCGCAGGGATTCAAATACCTGTTGTGACTGCAATCGACATGTTAAAAGACAACTATATCGCCCACCCCAGCGTTATGATACGCAAATCGATAATCGACAAATACAATCTGCGATACAACCCAGACTATATACACTGCGAAGACATGGAACTGTGGTCACGCATGATATTTCTGACAAAATTCCACAATATTATGGAAATATTACTGATGTACAGAATTACAGGAAATAATATCAGCACACAAAACTGGAACCATCAAAAAACCATGTCTGCACAAATTCGAAATGATCTAAAACGCAGACTAGCCGCTGCAGGAATGATACGGTTAGACGATTTTGGTTTTATCCAAGCCGAAACGCACACCGCGCAAAAGATTTCTCTGTACGATTAAAATCAAATAAAATCGTTTTGACACCCCAAATGAAATGTTGTACAATTTGCGACGTACGGGGGACCACGTGAAACACATATTCCAATTTTGTATTATAATGATTTTTGTCTTGTTGGGCGAAATATGTGAACACTTTATTCCATTACCCATCGCGGGCAGTATTTATGGACTGATTTTACTGTTTTTATCGCTGACATTTGGCATAATCAAATTGCACTGGGTCGAAGATATTGCCAACTGGTTTCATGGCACAATGGCGCTATATTTTATTGCGCCGGCGGTTGCTGTGATTGATATTTGGTCTGACATTCATGACATCTGGTGGATATTGGTTTTATTGATGGTTGTGGCATACTTGGTCACTATGATAACGACTGGCATTACTGCGGACCGATTAATTCGTGATCCCTGCCCACAACCCCAAGGGGATAAGAAATGATTGAATTTTTGACCTATTCCCCATATTTCGGCATTGTATTAACACTATCTATGTTTTTATTAGCCGCCTTAATCAATCGTCGCTGGCCATCACCATTCACCACACCATTATTTTTGGCGACAATATTTGTTATATTTACATTATTAGAAACAGGGATATCATATTCAGACTATAACCGCAGCGCCCAATATATAACATATTTTCTGGTTCCATTGACCGTATCTTTTGCGGTCCCGATGTACAAGCAGTTACCACTGTTAAAACGACACGCATGGTCAATTTTGCTATCTATATTAATTGGCGTTATTTGTTCTGTATTAACAGTAATTTTTATATGTATTTTCTTTGGTTTTGGGGATATTATCGCCCGTTCATTGGTATCGATATCTGTCACAACTGCAATTGCAATTGGCATTACGGAAAAGTTGGGCGGAATTATTGCATTGACTGTTTCATCCGTAATTATAACAGGCATTCTGGGCGCATCCGTCAGCGATATCGTATGTCGCAAACTTGGCCTTCGCAGTGCAATCGCACGCGGTCTGGCCATTGGGAACGCATCCCATGCGGCCGGCACAACCAAAGCCATGCAAATGGGCCCCGTCGAAGGCGCACTCAGCAGTATGTCCATCGTATTATCAGGCCTGATGACCGCATTGATTGCGCCGATGGCAATATGGTTATTTTTTAACTAAACGAAAAAAAGGAAGCAAAAAATGAAAATCACAAATAAACTAAAGACAATACCCGGCATTTGGATTTCCTTCTTGGCAATTGGCATTGCACTGGGCGGATTCTTTATCGGGGACGGAATATATCGCGCCATGTCTGGTCGAACCGTAACGGTCAAAGGTCTGGCCGAACGCGATGTTGTGGCTGATGTCGCGGTATGGAACATAAAAATAAATGGTGTTGGTGGCGATTTGGGCGTACTGCAAAAAGAAATAGACGAAGACCTGGCCCAAATACACGCATTTCTAATTGATTCTGGATTTACCCCATCAGACATACAGAATCTTCGCGTTCACGTACGCGATAAATACGCCGGATATTCGGACACAGAATTACGCGCCCAAAACAATGATGGCCGATATGTAATTGATACCGGCGTCATGGTACGTTCGCATGACGTACAGCTGGTTGACAGCGTTTCGCGTCGAATGGGTGAATTGGTACGCCGTGGCATCACTGTAACCGAAGATTATTCTGGCCCTATTTACATATTTAATGGTCTAAATGATATTAAAATTTCAATGATTGAACAGGCCACCAAAAATGCTACAGCCGCGGGCAAACAATTTGCCAAGGACGCCGACGCGCGCCTGGGAAAAATCAAAAGCGCAAACCAAGGTGTATTCAGCATTGAATCACGCGACCCAACCGACACATGGTCTTCGAACGAACGCCAGGCAATTAACAAAAAAGTCCGTGTTGTTGCAACAATTACATTTTATTTAAAATAATATCCCAACAAAAAACCGCCATTTTTGGCGGTTTTTTTGCTACAATTTACTGAACCTCATCTGTCAAATGATAAACAATCCCATCATGAATAAAGTTAAGCGTCCCTTCTGCTGCCCCTTCTGACAACTTGCCATAACAAACGCCATTTTTGTACTTAAAAACCAGGGCTGGGGTGGAATATTTTTCACCAAACAAATAATAAACCTTGCCACTGGACAACTTTACTTTATCCGGGGCAACATCGCACAGTTTTTCCCACACAGCTGACATTGAGATTGGTTTTTCAGTCTCTGCAATTTCATCTGCACTAGCCGCCATCATAAAAGTACAACAAAACACCAAAGAAATAAAAATAAGCTTTCGAAAACTCACCACGTCCCCTCTTGTTTAACAAAAATAGTCTAAAGAAAAATACAATTTCAGGCAAGCAAAAAAGACTACTTTTTTTTAAATTTGATTTTTCATAGGAATGCTGTTACCATAACTTGCTGAAAAAGGATTTATATGTCAGTCAAGGCAAAACGCCTGTTTAAAAAAATTATTAGCTACTCAGGTATTTTCTTCTTTATATTGGCGGCGACCATGCTATGGTGGCAATTACGCAATTACAGCCTGTCCGATATCGCACATTCTATACAAAATATTCCATTCATCAATCTGGTAATGGCCTGTACTGCATGCCTTGCGGGTTACATTGCCCTATCGTTATATGATTATCTGGCACTAAACTATGTCGGGGGCAAAGTTACATGGTGGAAATGGATGTTGGCAGGGATGCTGGGGTTCGCAATCAGTAATAATGCCGGCCACGCAGTGGTCAGCGGTGGCGCAATTCGATACAGACTGTATACACGTTGGCGTATTCGCGGTGGCGATATTTTAAAGATGCTGACAATTTCTGGCTTCACATATTTTCTGGGCGCATCAGCAATCGTAGTTATCAGTTATTTCTTAATCCCCAGCGACGTGTTTAACAGTTCACTCGGGGCCAGCATAGGTATGAATGCCCTGTTTATATTCTGCACAACAACCCTGCTTGCCTACTTTGCGACAACAATTATTTTTCACAAGAAAAGCATTAAAATCGGTCAATTAAAATTCCAAATTCCATCAACAAAAATGGCAACCGCGCAAACAATACTGGGCATAACAGACAGTGTACTGGCAGGATTAGTACTGTATTTCTGTATGGCACCATTTATTGAAATTCCTTTTGTAGTGTTTATGGGCCTGTTTGCAATTGCACAGACAACCGGTGTATTCAGCCAGGTACCAGGGGGAATTGGCGTATTTGAAAGCATTTTTCTGATGGCCCTGCCCAACAGCATCGATAAAGCCAGCATTTTTGGCGCATTATTGGCATATCGTATAATTTACTATGTCTTGCCATTGATTGGGGTGGGCAGCTTATTCTTCATCTATGAACGCTGGTTGCGCAGCCGCATGAAAAGATGGCTGAAGGAAGCTAAAGAAAAAATCCCCGCAAAAATCAATAAAATAAAATCTGAAATAAAAATCAGAAAATAAATACCTTGCCAAGTTGTATATTAGCATGTTAGAATAGCCAAGTGTATGAAAATGGGGCTATAATTAAGTGTTTGTATTGTCACTATTTTTAACAATTCGCATGGCGCTGATGGCTATCGTGGCGCAATTCCTTGGCATGGGCATGGACGCCCCACGGGAACGTATTGTTACCATTACATACATCGCCAAAACAAAAGGATTACTAAATGTCAAAAAAAATATACGTGGATGCAGTCCACCCGGAAGAAACGCGTGTTGTTGTTGTTGATACCGCAACAAATCGTGTTTCGGACTTTGACGTTGAAACCACAACAAAACCTCAGATTAAAGGGAACATCTATCTGGCCAAGGTTATACGTGTGGAACCGTCGCTGCAGGCGGCATTTGTTGATTATGGAACAGGCAAGAATGGGTTCTTGCCATTTTCGGAAATTCATCCGGACTATTATCAGGTGACGCCAGAACAGAAAAAGAAATTATTAGAATTAGCACACGCCAACATTGTTGACGACGACGACGATCCAAATGATGAAGAAGACGAAGTTGCCGAATACGATGACCACAGTGCCGGCGAAGACAATCACGAATTTACAAAACGCGCACGCGAATTTAAAATTCAGGATGTTATTAAACCAAAACAAATCTTGCTGATTCAAGGTGTCAAAGAAGAACGCGGCCAGAAAGGCGCATCTATGACAACATACCTGTCGTTGGCGGGGCGTTTTGCGGTCTTGATGCCAAATTCACGCAAACGCAACAGCTATGGTATTTCAAAAAAGATTTCCGATAAATCAGAACGCGCACGTCTGCGCGAAGTGCTGCATGGTCTGAAAATCCCCAAGGGGATGACCGTCGTTCTGCGAACAGCCGCCATGGGTGCAACACCTGCAGACATTGCAGCAGACTATGATTACCTGGTAAATCTGTGGAATGAAATTCGCAAGACAACATTGGCGTCTGTTGCACCGGTAACAATTCATACCGAAGATTCACTGTTGCGTCGTGTTGTCCGCGATTTCCTTAGTGATAAAGAAGATGTTCTAGTTATCCAGGGTGAAGAAGCATTTGATGCAGCAAAACAATATTTCCAACAAATGTATGGTCGTGCGCCACGCAAACAGCTGGTTCAATACAAAGACGTCGCCGTCCCATTAATGGTCAAGGCCGGCGTGGAAAAACAGCTGGAAGGCCTGCATGGCCCATATGTGACATTGCCATCGGGCGGTTCTTTGGTTATCAACCAGACCGAAGCAATGGTAACAATTGATGTGAATTCTTCGCGCGCGATTAAAGAAAAAGATATTGAACAGACCGCACTGAACACTAATTTAGAAGCGGCGGAAGAAATCGCCCTGCAATTACGCCTGCGTGATTTGGCGGGTATTATTGCGATTGACTTTATCGATATGGAAGAAGAAAAGAACAATCGCAAATTGGAACTGAAAATGCGAGAAGTTATGAAACGCGATCGTGCGCGCACCCAGGTTGCGAAAATTAATAACTTTGGTGTTCTGATGTTGTCGCGTCAGCGTCTGCGCAGCAGTTTTATGGAATCGTCATATGTTGCGTGTCCACACTGTATGGGTGCGGGGGTTGTACCATCTATTCAGACAGCGGCGATTATTCTGTTCCGCCACCTGCAGGAAAAGCTGTTGGCCAAGGCTGCACAGAAAATCATTATGACCGTACCAACCGATGTGGCGGTATATCTGTTAAATCACAAGCGCACCGAATTGGCCCAGATGGAAGCTGAATTTGATACAGAAATTGTGATTATTGGTGATGACAGCCTGATGAATATTGACCAATATTCAATTCAGCGTGTTGCGCCAGAACAGAACAAGACCGAAGAATTGTTGGGCGCATATGCACCATCAACTGATGCAAAAAAGAAAAACGCCCAGCACATTGATGCAAAAAAGACAACGGTTAACACGCAGCGCCGTAAACGCAAAAAACAAAACAAGAAAAAGACGTTGTGGCAGAAAATTATCGGTTAATAAAATCCCCCAAATTCGGGGGATTTTCCTTATTTAATTACTGCGCCTTTGATAAGGGTCAGGTCTTCTTTGATATCGTCTATTTTTATTTGAATTTGCCCGATTCCGGTTTCCAGTATTGTTGTTCGGTTTTCCAGCGATGTTATACGTGTATCAAATGTTTCGTGTTCGGCAACAGATAAATCTTGGCGGGCCGCCCAATAAATCAGCCCACCAATGAAGACTATTAAAAACCAACTGTTGCGCAGAAATTCTATTGATTTCATGATTTATCCCCCCTGCCCCGCGCGACCAGTGATAATATCTGGCGCAGGAATGCGCGTTGGGCTTCGGCCCAGCGCAATTCATTATCGCTTGCATTTGCCCCCAGGGTGCGTTCAATTGTTATCATGCGCAGGTAATCCAGCACACGCGCGCCGGCGGGCGTTGAAAAGCAACGGGCAAAATCTGGTGCAATATCTGTCATAGATCACCCCCCCAGCACCGTTTCAGTTGCCGTCATCTGTGCAATCGGTGCAATGTATTTTAATTCGGCATCACCGTTTAACTGGATTGGTGCAATCAATCCGCGACGCGCCAAAATCTGTAATCCGCGGTCACACAGTGGGCGAATAAATTCATGCAACAGGCGCCCATATGTCGCACCCAAGATGCGCATCATGTCGGCATTACGTGCCATGATTTCAGTTGCGGTCATTTCTTTATCAGACAACAGCCCCAGACGGTCTGCCAACAGCGCATGACGAATGCGTTCGCGCAGGTCTTTTAATATCAACTGGGACACATCAAAATTCGCACCACTGGTCAATGGTGTCAGACCTGACGAGCCGACAGCCTTTGGTATAATTGCGCCTGGGGTCAGGTTAATATTCTGCAGGTTTATAACACCATCATCATCCGCCATCCAAATTCCAGAAACCGCGATTGTCGCGTTTTTCAGGACCAGTTCAACGACCTTGTTCGCGGTTTTAATATCGGGCAACGCACGCAAGACCGGACCACGACCGTATAGTTCGCCACTGGATACAGACCAACGGAAAATAATATATGGATTTGTTTCAAATGTACCCGTTGCAACAATATTATTTTCAATGTCGCCCCCAACATCTAACCAGGCGGTAAATTCAGTACCGACCAGACTTTGCACCAATTTCAATGGCGTTTCTGGGTCGCGCTGTATCACATCACGCAGATTGGCAGGCGGGGTCCATGTTGGATATTTTTCCAGTACTTCGCGCGCTGGCATTGACGTCGTGTGAAATACTGCATTTGGTAAAATCGCAATGTCTGCCATTGGAATTGCGGTAAATGTAAATGCAGACGATGCGCCGATTGGTGCCTCTGCCATGAACAGACATGCTGTCCCCAATATAACCAGGTCCATATAACACTGGTGTATGGTTGTATAAAAATTTGAATCGTTCAGATTTGCACGCAGAACCGTGGTGGCATAATCTGCGTTTTGCGATAATTCACTTTCACCGACCAGTTGCAGCCACATTGATTCAGGCGGTGTCAACAATGTATAAATAGATGCCGCCAGGTTATCTGCCGCGTCGGCTGCGGTTGCATCGTATAATGTCGCCGCATCGTCGTCTGCAGATGGCACGGTATAACGACGCGCCGCATCCCAACGGGCAATCCAAGGGCTGCGCATGTCCAAGGCACGTTTATACAGGCTTTGTAAATTCTTTTGCATTTATTTTGTCCTTTTGGTTAATTAAACAGAAAAATTTGTATTTGCAGAAAATGTTTGTATTCCCCTGCCCAGTGCGCGCACAGGCATTGGGGTTTGGGCAATCGCACCCGCCACTGCGTCCAGACCGTCGTCGTGCGTACCATACGCCCCAACCGGCGACCAGCCCAGCATTTCAGACATCAGTGGCGTGACGCGTGTGCGTTCGTGCGCATACAAGCGGCCGGTGGATAACAGGGGTTCAATAGCATCCAGGATTCGTTCATTTTTTGATTTACTGTTCTGGATGCGACAAACATGAATTCGCATACCGTGGCGGGTGGCACAATCGCGCATAATTTCAGGCAACCCACCACCAATTCCATTCGTTTCGATACAGATTGTATGCAAATTCCGTACACGCATAAATTCCAGCACCATATCACACTGGCGTGATAATGGGAACTGTTCACTGTCAGATACAGTCAGATACAAAATATCGTGAACAAAGGCGCGTCGGTTTTTATCGTCACGATACAACAAGACACACGCGCTGCAGTCACGTTTGCGTTTACCACTGGACGGGTCCCAATACAATGTGACACCTGTTATCAGATGTTCGCCAATTTTCGCACTGCGCGGTTCAAATTCTGTATCGTAAAAATGCACCCCCCCGGGATCCAGGCGTGCGCGTTCGGGTGATACAAATTCCAGCATCATTTGCGACATAAAATGACGCGCGCCCACAATTTGACGCAAATTATCTATCTTCTCTGGCGGGAATAGTTCAGGCCAGGCAGGTTCACCGAACGCATTAACTATCGGAATTTTCAACAGTTTATAGCCCTGTAAAAAAGGCGTTGAAAAAGCATTTTTTTCATATACCATTGGCATAGAAGTAAAGGAATTTGACATGGATTTTACCCCCAAAACATTACCCACAAATCTGGAAGCCGAACAGGCCGTGTTGGCCGCAGTGTTGATGAACAATCGTGCGCTGGAACGCGTGGGCGAATTCCTGAACTACACACATTTTTCACATCCTGCGCACCAGGAAATCTATAAACTGGCCGAACGTCAATTTGCAGCCGGGATTCCATTTGATATTATTACTGCGAAAAACTATCTGGACCAACAAGGGGTCTTGGAATCGGTTGGTGGCGTTGACTATCTGACACAGTTGTCTGGCGCAGGCGCAACAGTTGTTAATGTTGAACAATACGGGCGCATTGTTTATGAACACGCATTGCGCCGCGACCTGATTGCGCTGGGCCAGGAAATTACAGACAAGGCATTCATCGAAGACCTGGACAATCCGCCATCACGACAAATTGAAATCGCCGAACAAAAACTGTTTGATATGGCGACGACAGGTTCATCTGAACGCGAAGTAACACCAATTGCCGCCGCGTTGCAGACCGCACTGAACGAAGCAGAAATCGCGTACAAGGCAGACGGCCAATTATCTGGCTTAACGACGGGACTGGATGCGCTGGACAAATCAATCAGTGGGCTGCACCATTCGGATTTGATTATTATTGCGGGCCGTCCTGCAATGGGTAAGACCACATTGGCAATGAACATCGCGTTTAACGCGGCGAACGCGATTGCATACGGGCGCGCAAACCAGAATTACAAGGGCGCAGTCGTGTTTTTCAGTTTGGAAATGTCTGCATCCCAGTTGGCGGCGCGTGTGCTGTCTTCACAGTCCAAGGTTCCGGCCAGCGCGATGCGCGAAGGAAATTTAACCGACGAAGATTTCTTAAAGATGTCACAATATTCTGCCGCCATCGGCAAGGTGCCACTGTTCATTGACGACACGCCCGGTATGTCGGTGCCAATGATGCGTACTCGCGCACGCCGCCTGGCACGCAAACACGGTGGAATTGCGCTGATTGTTATTGATTATCTGCAGTTGATGACATCACCCGGTGGCAAGCACAGCGACAACCGCGTTCAAGAAATTTCTGAAATTACCCGTGGTCTAAAAATGCTGGCCAAAGAATTGGATGTACCGGTGATTTCACTGTCACAGTTATCACGCAGTGTGGAATCGCGTGACGATAAACGACCAATGCTGTCAGATTTGCGTGAATCTGGGTCTATTGAACAGGACGCGGACATTGTTATGTTTACATATCGTGAAGAATACTATCTGCAAAATCGCGATCCATCTGAACGCCTATCAAATACGACCAATAACGCAATGGTTGAATCATGGCAGAAACGATACGAACGCGCCAAGGGCAAGGCTGACATCATCATCGGCAAAAACCGTCACGGCCGTCCTGAAACAGTGCGCACCGCCTTCTTTGGCGATTACAGCTTGTTCGATAATCTTCCAGAATTTGAATCATATGACGACAATGAATTCGCCCAACCTGCCCCGACTGTTTCTACGACCAATCTGAACAGCGATGCAGATTTTGCCCCAACCGCAATTAATCCTGATGACATTCCAGACGATATGCCATTGTAATTTATAATTATTTTCTTGCACCAGATGGATAAATTAACTATTATTTTGTCAAGAAATAGTTATTTAGGAGTTGCACATGGCCCAAGAAGAAATTATTTTTCCAAATAATATCCGTAACATACGTTTGGCAAACGGCATGAAAATGACAGAACTGGCACGCCAGACGGGTTTATCATTATCTGCTGTTTCAAAAATTGAAAAGGGTGTACGACGTCTAAATCAGAAACAACTGTTAAACATTTGCAATATTTTAGGTTGTAAATTGTCTGACATTTTCATCAAAGAATCTGATGACGTTGCCAATCAATGGCAATCTGAAATCAAACGTCGCCTGAACGACAACGAAAACAGCGGCCTAAAGGTATTTGGCAGTGGTCTGCGCAAAATTCGCCAACAATCAGGCAAGACAATTGCCCAGGCGGCCAAAGAAGCCGGAATGACACTGTCTGTTTATCATAAAATCGAGGTCGGACAACGTGAAATATACAAAAACGAAATCGAACCATTGGCAAAATCATTTGCGTTGGGCGCCGAAGATCTGTTTGACAAAATTGCAAACCTGTACAAATCCGGTGAATTAAATAAGCATATCAGCAAGGTAAAAGAACGTGTTAAATCCGTTTTAATACCTGGGAACCCATTGTCTGGCATCGATATGCACGGCAGCCTATATGGTGCAAAACTGTACGACAGCGCACGAAAAAAACTGGTTCCTGTATTTGGTACCCCATCTGGCAAATCAATCACATTTAAGAAATCAGACAAAACAATGATTGTTGCTCCAATGCCCCTAGAAGGTCGCGCTGGCATTTATGCGGTAATACCAAACACAAAACGTCTGGGCGGCATAATTCCTGAAAAATCATATATTTTTGCCGATGCGCTGACCCCTGCACAACCAGGCGACATGGCGGTATGCATTGATACAGATTTTGACATCCTGGACAACGACACAACCATCAATGCCCAGGTTGCCATCATCCGCCAGGATTCCAAAGGCAACATTTACGGCCACGTTTCAGGTCCTGACGAAAAAATAACCGCCCAAACAATGCACAAAGTTGTAATGATTGTTATGAAATAAACCATTCATTTCACCCCCAGGAGAGAGACTAACATGAAAGCAAAAATCAGAACAACCGCACAAAGATTATTAAACCTGTACCGCCAAGAACATGTAATTATTGGCGGTTGGGCGACCATAAATCCTATATTTATAAATGACGCAACCGACGACGTCATTTCAGAGCTGAAAGACATGCCAACAGGCCCATCCCTGATTCAGCATATTGAAAATCTGCGCAGCGGAAAAACCCCAATGGATTCAATTGCGCGTGAATTATTGCCATATGGTGGCATGATGACAGAATCAATTGCATCAATAAACCTGACTGACGGCGAATTGCATGAACTGCAACACACCATTGACCAATTTACCCCTGACCAATCAGGACTAAACATGTTTCTGGCCACGCCAATTGTTCGTAAATTTGGCGAAGAATGGCCATCAGCTATTCGTTCTATAATTGACAATCATCCACAAATGCTGGCCAAATGGGATATAATTAAACAAACATATGACGCATACAGACTGTGGGATTCTGCAAACGAAATTATTTCAAACCCTTTGTCTGAACGCGCCCGGGCACTGGTTCAATCTGACATGCCAGATTATGAAACATACCTGCCAAAATTTGGGGTTCAGGGTATTGAATTACTGGAAAAACTGCGCACATTTGTCAGCACACTGAACTAATCTTCATTCGTTGTACGATATATCGTATCATGTGCATGCGGCGTACCAATATAAATCATTGTGCCGTTTGGCGACAAAATAAAGTCCAATTCACGCAGTCTTTCACGCAACATCTCGCGTTTTTGCGCAGTATTGGTTGTATTTGGCACTTCGACATCATCACAGATTATTAAATCCGCGCGCATTCCTGTAATATTACCATGAATACCCTGGCATATGACAGACGGTTCACGAATTCCAATTGGCCGATTTATAGTTATGCGTCCGCACGCCCATTCTTTTTTATTTGTCGGGATTAAATCTGCACACCATGGGTGATTTTCCAATATATGACGAACATGGGCAACCATACGCGATGCCAAACTGTTTTCTGCCGACAAAATTAATATACGTGTTTCAGGATACATATACAGCACACACGCAACAAAGATACCAACAACCGTTGACTTACCAGAATGCCGAAACGCCATTAACAAACCACGATGCGGTGTTTTTTGCCAGACATCTACTAAAAAAGCCATAATTTTTTTATGATGTACCGGCGTTTTATATCCCAAGACCCGATTCCATTCATCCAAGAAACTATAATACCCCGTAATCATCGGTATTTTCGTTTTCTGCAGCATCTGTGATATACCCATAATCATTTATTAAATTTGGCAATGCGTTTTCCAAAACCGTTAACAAATTACGATACAGTCCCAAAACTGCCCCGCCCGACAATTTATCTTCTATGACTGCCCGAGTATAATCAATCAGTGATTTAATATCATCATGACGATTCACCCATTCATTTATGTCAATATCAACTGACCGCAAATCTTGAAATGCCGCCAGCAAGAAATTAAAATCAGAATTCAAATCTTCCGGATCTATTTTTTTAGTTGGCTGATAATCAATTGTGCGCTTCAATGCGATTTGTCGAAAGATATCAATTTTTGTATCTTCAATCGGCGCATCATCAAACACGACGTTACCACCCGAAAAATTTTCATTAGGCAACACCGAAAAAACATACCCACTGTCCCCAATCAAACCGTTTATCGCGACACGAACATCTGCGACCTGGAAAAACGGGAAAGAGAATGCAAACTCTGTTGTTGCCCCATCTGCAACATAAGATATTTTATACATAACACCGCCCCCATATAAATCAACCCACAATTTCATCAAAACGCGCCAGCAACGATTTCAGTAAATTTGGTTTCTTTGCACGCGTTTTACTTAATTTATCCAGATTTTCGCGACGTTTCTTGTCATACGGCGCTGCCGTTTCTGCCTTCATACGTTTTAAGACAGCTCCTTCAGTCATGCCAGCACTTGACATACCTGACGCCCCATATTTTGCACGCTGACTGGCCAGAACTTTTTTTATCAGATTTGTTTTTTCTGCATCATCTTCAGCCATTTGTTTCAATATTTCCTGACGTTGTGTCTTGGCTTGTTTTTTATCTTCTTTATAATCCAACAGATCAGTTACATCAGATACTATTTGTCCCATATCAATATTCCTTTGGTAAAAAAAATATATAAAAGTTAAACCGAATACCACCCATGCATTGTGACCGACAGAACCGTAACCGGTTCAGCATCTGTCCCATGAATTGTCCACAGTGGCTTTATGCAATCATGTGTTGTTCCCAACAGATTTATCGATACATCGCCACAATATCCAGAACTGCCATCAGAATAAATTTCATTTGGCAAATTTATACGATATGAATTTATATGAATCGACTTTGTATTAATAACACGTGCGACTAATTTACGCATTTTCACACGCACTGCGCTGTGCCCTGACGATTGCAGTGGCAAACCGGACGCAACATATGAAAAATTATATTGTCCACAATCAATCAATTCTGATTCTGAAAAACGTTCCAAGAACACACCATTATTACGATGTGTAACAACGTATGTCACGCCCGCTGACACGACTACGGACAACACTTGCCCTGCGGTTTTATATTTTCCCCATGCGGACACGCCCAGTCCAGAATTATGATTTAACACCGAAATCGAACCATCATCACATACAACATACAGACGACGGAATGACGAATTGTACGCCATATCAATTGGCCTATTAATCAGATGTCTAGAAAATGCACACAAGTCATTTGCGCTGTAATTTTCCCCCAGCGCATCCAACCCCAATTCACGAATGTCATCCCCTGATGCAGATACAAATACTGTCGTCCCTTCTATCTTTTGTGGTGGCAAGAAATATTCAGAATACGATCCAACTGCTGTATGCTGCTTTACATCTACCGACGAAGGGGTCAAAGGCTTGCTTGAAATTGCCCATTCACCAACACTGGTCAGGATTTGTAAATTATCACTGCTGACAATTGTACAAATTTGTTGACGCTTATGCGATGACAACGACACAAATATTGCTTCATCGTCCAAGCCTGTGCCTATATTAAAATTATTATGTCGTCCAACCTGTGACATCCAAATACCATTTGGCCAATCACGTGAACCACCAAAGACCAAACGATCTTGATGAAAAGTGATACTGCATGGCCAACCGCGCCGCATTCCAAACGCCGATTCGCGCCAATCAGAAATACTGCTTGATGGAACCGAATACGTTCCATTTGTATGCGCAACGATTTGTGTTGGGCTGATATATTCATATATATACCATTGACGTTCTAATAAATACAACCGTCCCCCCACGTTATCAGGCGTCCAATAATCAGAACTGGCTGTAAATGTTGCAAAATTGTTCCCATTTGAATTTGTTGTCACAGCAATCGTTATGTCTGCAGAATCGTCAAATCGCACAAATGGCATATTCAACGTCATATCAAAATCATTACGCGCGAATGCGAATTCAGATATTGTAAAATATTCCCCCGTATGCTGCAAAACCTGGGGCGGGTAATCAGGATGAACAAATATCATTATTCTGGACTGTTGGGCATATTGCACCTGCGCCAGGTCAGAATACGACCATGGCGTCCGCAGGTCTTGTATATGTTCTGTTCCATGAAAAACATGCATATGGTTTTCAGTTAATGCAATAACATACTCGGACGAATCTACCCCAGAAAACGATACCAAACGCGCCACATTTGGCAGTTTATAAACCGACTGCAACCCCATTCTGCGCGCCAATCCACCACCTGGCAACACATCCATATTTTCTAGTTTACACAGACCATTAATATTATCGTGTGCATAGAATTCCGGGGCAACTTCACCATTTGCAAAAGAGTTTTGTGTTTTTATAAAGTTTGCCATTACCACCCCCAACTAATATCGTGCAGAAATTAAAGAAAATTCTTTGATTCCATCATTTACCCCAGACGATGCATCTAAAAATTTTGCTGTCTGTAATTCTGTTTCATACAATGCGACCAACATACGAAACACGGTCTGGTCACCCAGCAACGGGACACAAAATTCCATTGCTAAACGTGTTGCAGCCAACGATATAAAATACGCTGGAAAATTATCAGGTGCAGTACGAACCAGCGCAGTAATTTTCACCGTTTCCGCATCCGAGAATATTCGATTTCCAACAATACGTCCCGACGTATTCAAGACGCGCAACACATTTGATGGCAATAAAAAATTACCGTCTGTATTACGTACCAATTCGATATCATATGTTGCAAATCGCCATGGATAGATTGCAACTAATGCATCAATGACAGGCTCAAAAAGTGTACGCGACAATTTTGCTGCCGCGCTGTCATCTGTCAAAGACTGAATTGGTTCTTCGCCCAATTTTAATAGCGCCATGGAACACAAGTCTATTTTAGTAAGCATTTTTGTTCCCTTTGTGTAAAAAAAAATGGCCGGCAAAATACAATACCGGCCTGTATTAATACGTTATATCTATGCCAATGCAATCGTTGTGACATTCAATTCTGTCACATTAATTTTCTTAATTGCGGTATTATCAGATGCATTAATAATGATAATATCGCCAATGTTCATCAATGTTTTTACATTGTTAAAATAACCATTTACCGTTATTGTTGACAATGTTTCAGACGCGCTGCTGTAATGCCACAATGTAAAACCGTTTGCATATGCAATGACGGATAAATTTTTATTCTGAAAAGCCATATTTTTTCCTTTTGATTAAAAATGTTTATATTGTGAACTTAAATTTATGCATTTACGCCATCTGAACACTTAACACGAACAATACCATCACCATCGATCAGCACTGCCCCCTGTGACATACTGTTGCTGATAAAGTGCGCTGCGCGTTCGCCATGCCATGAAATATCCGATTTAACTTCTTGACCACACGCATGCCCTATGCTGGACGCATGATAGATAAAGCAATCACGATTCTTATCAGATACCGGCAGACCATTATGCAACACCCATGTTATACCCAACCATTTGCGTGCTTCAAAACCGTTTACCAATGGCGAATCGGTTACATAATCCGCGGACACAAATTCATCCATTGCCAACAGTTCGTTCCACTGATGCACACCAACAACCGCAAAGCGACGACCATCATCTGGGACATCATTTGTATTCAATACTTCCAGTGCATTCAACACCAATTCCTTGGTCAGGCCGGTTGTATAATCACCGACATTTGCTGTTGCGGTATTCATTGCAGAAATAATTAATTCATCTGTTTTACGCCCCAGCGCATATGCACCAGCAGATGCAACGACACGACGTTCATCAATATTTGTTTTTAATTCATCCAAACTATCGACCCAATCACCCGCATAATAATCCATCAGCAAACATTCCACTGGTTCATGGTTTAAATTCATTACTGGAACAATACCATGACGTGATTTTGTGCTGGCTGTGCCACGCCCAACCTTTTGGAACGTGGTCGATGCACCAATCACACCCGATTTACTGCGAACCGTCGAACGCAGTTTTGTCCCCATCTGCTGATACGCCAAATGAACATCAGCTTCAAATTGTTTTACAAATACATTGTCTATGGAAACAGACATACAAAAATCCTTTGGTTAAAAATTAAATTGAATTTTGTATTTTGGTTATGCAACTAAATGCGCCATAAAAACAAAAGTTAAAATTGGGTCTGCATTTTTGTACAGATTATCCATAAAAAAATATCAGTCAGACTGTGCACACTCATCTGACTGATACTTAAAGAAAAACCCCGCATTTGCGGGGAATTATATTATTTCTTTTTACAACATTTTTTTGCAGGCGCTTTTTTTGCAACTGACTTCACAGCTACTTTTTTAACTGCAACTTTTTTTGCTGCTGGTTTTGCTGCAACTGCTTTTTTGGCAGGTGCCTTTTTTGCAACTGGTTTTTCAACTGGCTTAACCGCCTCTACCTTCTTAGATTTTCTAAAGAAAAATCCCATCCTTTCTCTCCTTTTACTACGTTCTGTGACAGAACAAATTCGTTTTGTTCTTGCTTAATATTTTATCATAAAACATAAATCCTAGTAAAGAAGAAAAGTTAAATTTTACACTATGAGTATAATTTTTTAAATCCGTTTTCAATTTTTCGAATATATTCTGCATCACCATCGCGCCAATATTTTGGATCACGCATCATACGACGCAAATCAGAATCAGATAAATTTTTTTCAGACGCCCCATCTATCTGCACATCAGGTTCCATTGATTGCATCATCTTATAAATACTTTGAATTCCCTGGGGTGTAGTACACAATTCGTCATATGCATCACGTGGCAAGAATCGTTCACCAAACGCATTTATTGCCCGCAATGCATCGCTCATTTTTTCATCACCGCCGAAAAAATTTTTCAATTCATTAATTGCACTGTCTTCATCACGCACAGAAAATAAATCTGAAATTATCGGGGATAGAAATTCATTTGCGATATCGTAAATTTTTTCTACCTGATTACAGGTTAATCCAATTTGTAAAAATTTTTCACGCAAATTTTCATCATCATACAATTCATTTATTGGATATTCAGACGCATTCACCGGCACCCCAATTGCACGATTAAATTTTTGACGTGTCGCCTCATCAGAATCAGATGTTGGAACACTGATCATGCCACCTATTTTTTTCTCTAATTCAGAATAAGATTTCATCAGTGCCGATGCGTTTAATGTTCCATCGTCCTTTAAAAATTTTTCTGGGATATTATCCATTTTATTTTCCTTTGTCTTCATTTGATTTGCGCAGGAAATAAATTCCTGCAAATGTACAAACAGATTGCAACATAACAAACAAATCTGAATCACCGGCCAAATACGCCCCAATTGCAGATAAAATGCCAGTTGCAGAAATTATATATGTTCGATATCCCGCCAGATATCCACCACGTACAATATTCTTCATTGCTATCATCCATTTATAAATAAAACAGCATACCGTCTATATCGGCGATATATCCGCGCGCACGCGCCCAATCAGGCATAACATCAGCATGATGAAATCGCGACGCACCATAACAGGCATCGTTTAATCCACCACACAGCATACGCTTTGCTACGCGCAAACACATTTGATACCCACGGTTCATTGGCTGCACATACATGCGTTCATGACGACAAGATTTTTCAGACAACGCATTGAAAATATTTTCATCTGATATCAGATCTGAAAAACATCTGCCAGATACATCTGCCAAATTTTTTATCATTGATGTTAATGCCTCGACCCCACGCAAAGATTGCGCACCACTTTCCGCATACACAATCCGTGCAATTCTATATGCCACCCCTGCGGACATGTCCGTGTTACGTATCAGTTCAAGATTCATGAATTCCCCCCTGGGTATAAAAAATCCCCATGTGAAATACATGGGGGGTAAAAAAAATCCACACGCAAATGTGGATACAATCTGTCATGTTTATGTCTCACATACTAGCATATTTTCATAAAAAAGTCAAGTAAAAATTCGTCACCCCCGGAAATACGGGCCTTTTCACACACTTATTTCATCACCATAGACCAACAAATATCGTGTATCGCGGCGCAAGACCAACGCCCCATTTTCATTTATTCCGACCAATGTCGCAACCTGACCCTGATATCGCACAGGACAATTCAGACAGGCCGCCAATTCCAACCATCTTTCCCGTACTGCGCGAAAATCTGCACAACGCCATTTGTCCAAATTTCGCATTAAACGGTTCAACAATGCCTCTAATGGTACATCCGAATAATTATCCATCTTGGTCGTCTTATATCGATCGACCGTTGGATTAGATTTTACATTTATCCCAATCCCAACAATAACGAATCGCCCAGAATATTCAATCAAGGCCCCCGAAATCTTTTTTCCATCCACCAATATATCATTTGGCCACTTAATCGTTGGATGAATTCCAAACGAAGCAATTGTTTCTGCCACCGCGACCGCCACCGCATAGGCCATACGCGCATCACGTTCCGGGCAATCATAAATAAAACTGACATACAAATTTCCATGATGAGACACCCACGGTCGGCGAAAACGTCCACGACCTGCCGACTGGGCCAAGGCCCAAATCGCCGTATGGTCACGCCCCCCACCCTGTGCAATCAGTTCATGCGCATAATCCTGGGTACTGGGGATTTTATCAAAAGAAACCAGTTTATAATTTGCCAAGTTTATATACCCCCTCTATATTTTTTATAAAATCACGACCAAATCGCTGGCGCAACTGATAGATTGCTGTATCAATCGCATGCGACGTTGTATCGGGCATTACCCCCAGCGCAGTTCGCAAATTTGAATATCTCATTCCGCCTGTTTTATGCAACAATACAATAATTTGCGTCTGCAAATACGGTAAAATAACACACTGTCCAAAGATATCAAATAACACATGACTATTATCTGCCACTGCCAGAATACATGCTTTCAACTGCATTGGAGTAACAATATCAGTAATTTTCAAATCATCAAAATTCACTTCTGTAATTGCCGGGGCATCCGTAACAGTCGCCCCAAAATCCGCCAAGATTTGTCGCCATATTTTGTCACTTGTAAAAATACGAACGCCATTCAGCATATATGCATATATTATCCGACATTATAATATTTGTCCAACAAAAAACCACCGCATGATAATGCCGTGGTTTTGGGTGTCGAAAACCATTAAAAAGTCGGGCTATTCGCGCACTGTCTCTCTTTGTTCGATAAACTTAGTAAAATCCTGAATTTTTGCACCCGTAGATGCCAAAATCTTAGAAATACTGTTTGTTGACGGCCAACGCGGTTGCCCTTCTTTGGACCAACGTTTGCTGCGATTAAACGTCGTCGGATCCAAACCGCTGCATTTTGCCAAACCTGAACACGACATACCATGTTCTGTTGCAAAGCGTTCGATGGCACGCCATACATCCTCGTGAGTCATTTTTCTCTCCCTCTTATTTTTTTAGCACAGGCCATTTTTTCCCTGACCCAACCCGATTTTATTCCAGATTTCCGGGCATTACAAGCAGCAGCATTTCCTAGGAATTCCATGATAAATGTAAAAAAATTAAATATACTAAATTTTTTTTTGACAAAACACTTGACAAATTGTTTTTTGTATACTATATTTCGATTCGTCAGCGGGGGACAACTCCTGATGACCGGTTACTAAAGTAACTGTGGGGACCAGAGGTTCAGACTCCCTCCTACATTCTCTCTCCTCTGGACTCTGGCCCCCAGCACAAGTTTAGAGTGCCCAATTTCTTTTTCTCCTTTCCTTCCTTTCGGGGCACTCGGAAATACCGCCGGCAACGGCGGTGTTTTTTTTCATTGCCGCGCAGGCGGTAACAGCCCACCCCCCCATTGCGCAACGCGCACCAAATAAAAATTCTAAGATCCGGGGCCCGGTGCATACCCCAGGATGACAAAAAGCCCACCCTATTACACTAACCATAAAAAAAACCGCCGTTCGGCGGTTTTTTTCATCAGAATCTGTACGAACCAGATACACGGATATTATGCAACTGAATATCATGATTATACTGATAACGATAATCAATGCCAAATTGCAATCCATTCGCTGACAGCATTTCTATACCGCCACCGATATTCGCCCAGAATGGTTCAATTTCAACATTGTATTTAGTATACACATCCGCCGCGGCGAATTTGTATTTCGCATTATTCGGCGCGCCCAACACATCATATTCAATACCAACCGACGCATATGGACGGATCTGGAACCATGCCGATGGATATATACGTTTCTGCGCAGTCAAAGAATAACCCGGCGTTAACATCAGATAACCATCTGACTTCATCCGCATATAATCATGGTCATCAACTTTTTCTTTGACATTGAAACCAAAATTATACCCAGCGCGCGCATATAAATTACCAACGATATACTGATTCAAGATATCATGCATAATCCCCCATTCAGAAATCAAACTGAATGCCGCACCATCACCATCGATTGTATCAACATAGTTTTGACTGCGATTTACATCCAAAACATGCAAATCAACAAACGCATTACCGTACAAACGCACCTTTTCATTGACAGTCTTCATCAAATAACCACCAAATGCCAGATTTGTATCTGCCACTTCGATATCAACATGTCCATTAATCGATTCGCCTGGGATATATCCTAAATCCATCTTATCTGAAACCTTAGAAGACGTACGTGCAACACGCCCCGTCAGTCCTAATTGCAACGTATTTGATTCCTGCCAATCAAATCCGCCAGAAATACTGAAACGATTGCCATCAGTATGTTTACCATCCTGGACATTTTGATACAGCATGCCATAATCTACATCCAACCATGCTTTTTTCAAATTACGGTTACGGTTCCATATAAATTCGTCAAACATACGATCTTCAAACGAACGAAACGCCGTGTGTTCATTCAAAGCAATACTGCCTGCGATTTGTTCCATTTCACGCGGTTGAAACAAACGAGCAAAGTTTGCAAACATCCCTGCATCTCGATTTGTTTCCTTATAATATTCCATACGATTATACAATTCATTCGCCATTTGCTGCATATTTGTACCGCGGAAAACCAATGGGATTACTTCTATCGGAGTACGATTCAAGAATTTTTTATCCTTTAAGCGTCCTGCAATCATATTATCCAATGCCCCTGCCGACACGATCTCGCCACGGGTATTTAATTGATAATCTGCAACAATCGGCTGTAACCCAAAGACTTCAATCGGACCACCAAAACGCGGATCAAATACAATGTACATATCATTATCACGTGCTGCAATATATGCTGGTGCATCATCCCCGGTACCATTATCAACATTCAAAGAATCCAAATAATCATAACACAATGAACCATCTGCATTGCAATAACGCACCTCTAGATTACGAACCTTGTTCAATGCTGTTGCATCAACAACACCGCCATTTGCATGCAGGAACCAAATCGCAGTCCCCTGATCAACAATATCACGTAACGATATACCGATTTGCCCACCTGCCAACGGTGTTGCATCAGAATTTGCCTGCAAAGATGTCGCGTTCTGTCCTGCGGTAAACTTACCTGCGACATTAATCATCGCCGCCCCATCCGTTGCATTTTCAATCTTTACCATTCCTTCTTCATCCAACAACACGCGTGACCAATAATTTACATCGGTTGAATCAATTGTGCTGCCCGCAGCATACGGCAAGATAACCGCATTAATATTGCTGCCACCATTAAAGACATAATCCCCAGAAACGGTCATCTTCTCCAGACCGATAAAGTCAACATTCCCAGAAACACTGCCATTAACATTAACATTCATCCAATTATCTACTGGTACCGCGACGAAGCGCAAATCAGTTGCATTAATAGACCCACCAACATCTATATCGCTAGAATTAATAACCAATGTACCATTCTGGCTAATTCCACCGACATTCAAATTCGATGTATTAATAACATAATTTGCAGAAATTACATTTATATCCTTGTTATCCAATCTGCTGCTGTTACCCTGATACAAAATCCCATCTGTATTTAGCGCCGTCGTCAAATCCAACCCCACACCACTGAACACGACATTACCACCATTCATGGCCAATGTATCCAACGAAACAACACCCTTCTGTGAATCCAACATCAAAGTATCTGCATTAATGGTCAAATTACCTAAATTAATTCCATTTTTTGCCGATAATGTTAAATCTGCATTATTCGTTAACGATGTCGCAGTAATTGTACTGCCTGCATTAATCGTTGCAGATGCGCCAACTGCAGTATTTATTGCGCCATTTACACGCAACGCAGTCCCAATACTATATAACGTATCTGCTGCATCAATATTAAAATCGCCCCCGACAACCAAATTATTCGCAGAAAACACATCAGCCGAGTGATTCAACATCCCCGAATCGCCCCACTGAACGAAATCACCAGAAACACTAACATTTCCTGTAACATTGACGTTCGATACATCTAAATTTGCAACCGACGTATCATTAACAGTTACCGAATCTGCCGACAAAGTATAAGAAGACAAATTCATCACACCTGCAGACTGTGAAATATCATCTGCCGTGATACTTGTCCCTGCTGTTACATCGAACAAATCACCACTGGTCGAAACACCACCAAATACAGCACTGTTATCAGACACCACCACCAAACGCGAAGTGTTCGTAACATCCGCCAGATTCACATCTGCCCCAGAAATTGTCATATCGTCTTTGTTTGTAACCAAGTCCGATACAGACACAGCATCCGCCGCATCAATATTAACAATACCATTATTTACAATTGTACCATTGACCATAACGTTTTCTGACGCCGTCATATCCAAAGTATTAACACTGCCAACTGATATTGCACCAACGTCGATATCATTCGCACTCATATTCAACGTATTCACATCACGAACAACAATACCCGCAGAAATGGAAACAGGATCTGCAGACGGATCAAAATACAAATTACCATCCACATTAATATCGCCATTTGTTGCAACCAAACTCTGACCATGCAATTTAAACAAGCCATTACCTGAAATATTCGCTGCCGACACTTCACTTACAAACGATTCAAACACACCGGCATCATTAACCAACAAATCGCCACCAATTTCTGCCACGCCAGCATTCACCGCATCACCCAAGGTCAAACGCCCCATATTTGCGACATAGACATTACCGACAACCTTGGTCAATTCTGTATCAAATTGCACACTGCGCGTCGCATCTGCCTCTGTCAGGTCAACATTTCCACCGACCGTAACAGACGACGCCGTCAAAACAAACGGATTCCCCTTAACTGTGACATTCATATCACCTGCCGCATTTGTCGGGCTGGCAGATGCGACAACATCACCACTGACCTGGACAGCCCCACCAACCGTCAATGTCTTTAAACTGTCACCCAGATTCAACGCCCCTCCCGTCACAGCCACCGCACCATTAACACTGGCTGCCCCGGCCAAAGCATTCAAATTAACAACACCACCCAACGCGTTAATTGCACCAATTTGAACCGCCCCGCCATCTGTATCAGATCCGCGAATCGTTGTTGTACCACTGTTATTTATAACTGCGCCACCAACACTCACATCCTTGGCCCAAACCGTTGTTTGTCCATCTGTATTGGTCAAGGCACCAGAAATCGTAACCTTGCCGGTCGGTGCCGTCAATGATGACACCGTCAAATTCGCCGTCTCGCCAGTATTTGTAACGTCCACCAACGCAACATTATTTCCATTCAATACCATTGTTGCCTGATTAGAAACACCGCCCGTCGCCGTCAACACCCCCATTGCAGATACAGTTGTCGCCCCTGATTTCCCGACAATAACGCCATTAACAGTAACATTACCGTCATCTGCATCCGCATTTTCACCACCTGCAATAACCGACAATTTATCCCCGGAATTTGTGATTGAATCTGCAACAACATTCAACGCCGACAAAGACATATCAGCATTTGCATTCACTGTATCACCCGCACCAATACCATTTTGTATCTGTCCTGCGCTGACATCTCCTGCTGTTACAGCTAACTGAAAATCATTAGAATAATTAGAAAACAGCTGCTCTAAATTCGACCCCAGCAATGTGCCTGTCTTCAAATGAAAGACATTATCTGCCTTCATCCCCGCCAAATTCACACCATTTGCAAAATTCGTTTCCCCTGAAACCGTCGCATAGAAATCCCCTGAATTTAAAAGAGAATACTGCGCCCCTGTTCCAGAAATCGTCATATTTTTAACATCCAACAGCATCTTGCCACCTGCAACAGTGTTTGTCAAAGCACCCGACACATTCAAATCAGCCCCACTTACGACCAATTCTGCTGCTGCATTATTTGCCATTCCGCCAACAACGTCTATATCCGTGTCCGCAGTTATTACCATATTACCTGCGTTATTCTGAATCGTACCATTTGATGCAATCACAGCCCCTGACACTTCTGTCACACCTGTTCCATTAACGACCAGACCATCAAATCCAACTGCGCCCGCCGAATCGACACTCAAATTACCTGTATTAACATCAATTGCACCAACATCAACCGAATTTGCCCCAACAGACAAATTCCCATACAGTGTCACCGCCCCATCAACCGTCAGGGCATCAATATTCTGCAACAGTAAAGCAGCACTTTTTTCTGTATTTCCGACCTGAATTCCGCCGTTTCCAACATCTAAATCCGCCACATCACCCAATTTAAAAGACAACGTATTCCCATCTACAACCTGCAGCATTGCGCCAATTGAAACATCCCCCTGGGATTCAATTGTAAATGTATCACCAACAGAACTTAATATATACAAATTTCCTGACTGGCTGCCCTGATATGGAACACCATAATATAAATTCTCTGTGACAGAAAAACCATTCTGGGACACAATTCCATCTATGGACGGAAATTCATTAGACGCAGCAATCTCAATCGTATTACCCGCCGCCATCGCATCCAGCCACGCGTCACTCTCTGTTGAAACGAAAGTATTCCCAATTTCCGGGTTCACAACAACCGCCCCTGCCCCCAATGGCAACAGGCAGCAAGCAAAAGAAACAAGCCTTTTAATCATTTTTTATTTCCTTCCCATATCAATTATGATATATAGTATAGAACATTTCGTTAAATCAAGGCAAGACGAAATTAACTATGTTCAGTATCAGAAGGAGAAAAAATATGTTCGAAATAAAAAAGATTCACGCACGCCAAATTATGGACAGTCGTGGCAACCCAACAATTGAGTGCGACATTGAATTATCCGGAGGTGCATTCGGTCGTGCTGCCGTTCCATCTGGCGCATCAACTGGCACCTTTGAAGCCCTGGAACTACGCGATGGTGGCAATGCCTACATGGGCAAAGGCGTTCTGACGGCTGTAAAAAACGTAAATGAAATTATTGCCCCTGCATTAACTGGCATGGACGCATCCAAACAAACCGAACTGGACGAGAAAATGCTGGCCTTGGACGGTACAACAAACAAAGACAAACTGGGGGCGAATGCAATCCTGGCTGTATCAATGGCTTTGGCACACGCTGCCGCAAACGCAAAACACATTCCATTATATAAATATATTGCAGACGTTTATGGCAACGACACGCCATGCGTATTACCACGTCCAATGATGAACATTATTAACGGTGGCGCACACGCAGACAACGGCCTGGACGCCCAAGAATTCATGATTATTCCAAACGGAGCCACATCTGAAAACGAAGCGATTCGCATGGGCTCAGAAATTTTCCACAATTTAAAGTCTATTTTAAAGAAAGGCGGCAATTCAACAAACGTCGGTGACGAAGGCGGTTTTGCACCAAACTTCAATTCCTGCGCCGAAGCATTGGACACAATTGTTGCGGCAATACGTTCCGCGGGATATGAACCAGGCACCCAGGTTTCAATCGGACTGGACGTTGCATCATCTGAATTCTATTCCAATGGCGTTTACAATTTCGAAGGAAAGAAGTTAACCTCTGATGAAATGATTGAATTTTACGAAAAATTAATTTCAGACTACCCTATTATCTCTATCGAAGATGCCTTGGCCGAAGAAGATTGGGACGGCTGGAAGAAACTGACCGAAAAAATCGGCAACAAATGCCAGCTGGTTGGCGACGATTTATTCGTAACAAATCCTGCCCGCTTGGCCCGTGGCATTGAAAAAGGTATCGCAAACGCGATTTTAATCAAGGTAAACCAAATTGGCTCATTAACCGAAACGTTGCGCGCCATTAAAATGGCCCAGGACGCAAACTATGGCGTAATAATTTCCCACCGCAGTGGCGAAACCGAAGACACCACAATTGCAGACTTGGCTGTTGCAACAAATGCCGGCCAAATCAAAACCGGTTCTATGTCGCGCACAGACCGCATGGCAAAATACAACCAGTTAATTCGCATTGAAGAAGAACTGGACAATTGCGCAAAATATGGTCTATAATCCACATAGAATGAACAAACAGGGGGGGCACACGCCCCCTTATTATATAACGCAACAATAAGATGATTATGGGATTTGATATCTTATTAATACTAGAATACGCAACTGGCGTAACTATTGTCACATGCATAATCCTGGCGCCGGCATGGATTGCACGCCAAAATGGCAAAGGAAAACCCGACATGCACGCCGTCCGTCTGGCCAGTTGGGTTTTTGGTTGGTCAATTATCGGTTGGCTTTGGGCATTGTACTGGGCGGTACGCAAATAAATTATTTACGTTCACCGATATAAATCCCCATATTGTACGCAACCTCTAACAACGGTTCATCATGCGCAACATAGGCATTTGATGTTAACAGTTCTGGCACCTTTGGATCATACGCACATTCACCTGCATCCACAAAGTCCGATAACGCAACCGTATGCACATCACCGCATTCCAAAGCAGTCATAACATATGTTTCATTATTTTCAATTGCATCCAACGCACAGTCTGCAAACCGCGTCGCCAAAATACGGTCTGATGCCACCGTATCGCCTGCACGCTGAATATGTTCGGGGAATGCTGTACGATTTACGACGCCTGCCGCTGTCAGTTTTCGCGCAATCATATCTGCAGGCCGCCCCGAGTGTCCACGCAAAGAAATCCCTTCTGCCACAATAATAATACCATAATCAGTGGCTGAATTTTTAATATGTTCAACCAAGCTGTCTACATCAAATTTAATTTCTGGAATCAATATTGCTGTCGCACCAACTGCGACGCCTGCATATAATGCCAACATTCCGCAATCACGTCCCATGGCCTGAACTACAAACCACCTGTGATGACTGCGCGCGGTTAACATCAACTGGTCACAATACGTCATCAATTGCTGAACCGCGGTATCAAAACCGATTGTTCGTGCCGTCAACGGCATATCCATATCAATAGTTTTTGGGATACAAATCAATTGCAAATCACGATAAATATCCCGATTTGCCCACGCCAAAGACAAACTGCCATTACCACCAATTAAAATCAACGCATCAAAGTTCAGCATCTTTAAAGACTGACGCAGTTTTTTATTAAAGGCCTTTAATTTACCTGTTTCAGCTGCGGTTTCAAAATTCAACGCATGCACGCGCCCATTATGCAAGAAACTGCCCGCCAGCCGTGCATTTTCAATTGGCAACAACATATCATTCAGCTGAATTACCGCAGGAGGCATAACACTTAACCCATCTGTACCATCCAAAATCCCCCAAACCTGCCAACCACGCAAATTTGCGCCACGTACAATACGCTGAATCACAGTATTTAACCCACTGCAATCCCCCCCAGTCGTCATAATTCCAATTTTTTTCATACAATCTCTCCATATTCTGCCAAATTATACCACAAATAAATTGACAAAGAAATATTATTTGGAATAATTTGTCCAAACAAATAACAAAGGACAAGGTTTTTCAGGAGTTTTGTATGTCGAAGAAAAATAATATGGGTCAGACCAAACGTTCAACCGACGATTTAATCAATGATGCTATATCGCAACAGAACGATTGGCTGGAAAATCGTCGCGAATACACACGTGGTTTTTTAAAGAAACTAAATCTGTTTGCCCGCCCATCCGCTAAACAGCCTGAAACACAGACCAATTCTGAACCAACACCCGAACATACAAAGAAAAACAAACTAAAATCATATTGGTTTCCGCTGGTCTGCGCACTGATTGTAATATTCATTACCATCTGGGTTGCATTCATTCGCACACCTCAACCATCGCGTGTTGTAATTGTACCAACGATACCAGAACCTGTTATTCAACCTGTACGTAAATTAAGCATCCCTGAATTTGACATTGTTCGCATTGACAAACAGGGAAATATCATTGTTGCCGGATACTGGTTGCCGCATCAAAACATATCAATATTATCAAACGACAAAATCATTGCGACCGAACGTACCGATTACCGTGGTGAATTTGTTTACACATCAAAAGACGCATGGGCGCCTGGCAACTATACAATTGCATTACTGGGGGCCGAACCTGAGGTAAAATCATCTGAACGTGTATTTCTGTACGTATCCGAATACGGCGTTGCAAATTCTATATCCCTGTTAATGACCAAAGATGGCAGCACATTGTTACAGGCGCCTGCGATATTAAAAGACGGCGATTTATCTGTATCAAAAATAGATTATCTGGACACGGGCCGCATTGTTGTTACCGGCGACGCATTGCCGCGCCTGCGCGTATCATTGGCGTTGGACGGCGAATACATGGGTTTTGCCCGTGCATCTGACCACAAACACTTTGGCCTGGGCGCAGATGTCGGTGAACTGGAATCTGGTCGCGAATATGAGTTGGCAGTCCGCCTGCACGACGGTGATGGCCGCACTGTTGCAACAATCTCTCACAAATTCACCATGCCAGAGATGACCGGTGACGACGACACATATTACACCGTCCGTCGTGGGGACTGTTTATGGATAATTGCGCGCAACTTTCTGCGCCGCGGCGTTTTGTTCAGTATTATTGCTGAACGCAACAACATCGACAACCCTGATTTAATTCATCCAAAACAGAAATTACAAATTCCTGTTTCTGGAAAGTAACCACAGCCCCCAGGATGACAAAATGAACAAAAAAGAAATCTTGGCAATAATAACCGCCCTGGGGAAAAATCCGGGTCATCTGACCAAACAGCACCTAAAAAAGATTTATGCAATATTAATTGCCTGCGGCCACTATCCAATATGTCCATGGTGCAACGAACCAATTTATAACATAAATGATTTTTCATGGGATCACATTATTCCGCGCGCACTGGGTGGCGAAGACAGCCTGGCCAATTTGCAACCAATGCACAAACATTGCAATAACGAAGACAAACAGGCCACCGCCTATCAAACAGAATACAAATACGACATTCAATCAGAACTGCAAGAAACAGTTTACAATGTCCGCATTACAATTTCGAAAAAACGCGCTCAAATAAATAAACAAACAAATAAACAAACAAATAAACAAACAGAAAGATACAACAACCATCAACGTCGCAAAAACTCGAAAAATCAAAAACAACGTTAAACGCCGTTAAAAACGCCCAACTATACACTCAACTATAATCTCACTACAGCGCCCAGCGAAATCGGATGGTGCGGGCGAAGGGAATCGAACCCTCGTCTTCAGCTTGGGAAGCTGACGTGCTACCATTATACCACGCCCGCAATGCTGTGCATTCTATATAAAACAAAAACGAAAGTCCAGAACAAAAGAAAATTTTTCCGCTTTACACCACCGATACAATTTTACTACAATCCAAATGTCCAAGAAACAGCAAAAGAGAATGCGGAAATTTTTTTCAGTAATTTTAACAGCTTCTATTGTCGGGCAATGTTTTTCGCACGCCCACGCCAACAACATTACGCAATCTGACCGATTGACCACACTGTATGAAATAATAAAATCCGCTGGCTGGGGCGAAAATACTGACAAAGAAGATCGTATATCATTATTCAAACAGGTCGAAGATTTATTATCCCAAGACGCCCAAACAATCAACGAACTGCAGGCAAACGCCGACGCAATGCGGGCCCGTGAACAATCCACAGAAAATAAATTATTGGGTGGCGCAACCATGGCTGCAACTGGCCTTGGCGGAATGCAGGCAATGTCTGCACTGGCCGAACAATCCGCCGATCAAGACGCAGAACGCGCAATGGCGGCATACCTGGCAACATTTTCATGTAGATACGGCGATAAACGTGTCGCTGGCGGCGAACAAAATGTGCAACTGCCCGGCGGAAATGAATTAATTAACCTGTACAGCGAATACGTTAACCTGGCCAACAATCTAAAGGTACGCAAGGCTGCCCTGGACATGCGCCCCGGCATTGAATCTGAACCGATACTGGATTCGGCGACATCTGGCCTGTACGACGACGTATCGATTGGCAAGACA
>JAZLCH010000011.1:0-68459 GCA_045614145.1 Candidatus Enterousia sp.
TACCGGACTGACCGGAGAAATTCCTTTGGGATTCTTTGGCGACTATGAAAACAATATAAAAACATCTATGTTTGGATACACATTTTATAATTGCAGTGGTCTGACCGGCCCATCCGCCAGAATGCCAGACGGAACATATATCTATAACTACTTTACAAAAGGTACAGGTTATTACCCAACGTCCAAGATGTATTTCAACTGTACAGGTTTGTCGGATTATTCCAGTATTCCATCAAGCGCCAAGTAAACTGGTATACTAATAGTCTTTGCATCACGGTTTGCATCACAGTTTGCATCACAGTTTTTGGTGTTTAGGGGTCGTGAGGCGGAGTTGGGTTGGAATTGCACGCCCCGAATAAAATAAAAACAGCCCGTTCCGCATGACTTCACCACTAAACACAAAAATCAAAAGAGCAGGAAAATCCAACGAAAAAACGCACCAAATGGTGCGTTTTAAAACTGGTGCCGGTTGTCGGACTTGAACCAACGACCTACTGATTACAAACCGCCCAAACGAGTGTTGAATAACGTTTGTCAACGTTGAATTTTGCTTAGTATTCTGGGCTTTACAGCGGATTTTAAATTTATTATACTTAAATAAAAATCGGTAGCAAAAACTAAAATTTCATACCTGCGGTAGCAAATACGTAGCAAAAAAATGGATGAAAAAGGCATCTGAAAAATATGAAATCGAACCGCTTTAATTTTACTGAACGTGCACTGGCCGCATTGCCAGTTCCGACGACTGGTTCGGCGGTATATTATGATGCTGGTTCAATGGACGGCCTGTGTGTTATCGTCACCTATGGCGGGACCAAAACATACTATGCCTATATGAAGTTCCAGGGTGTCCCCCGTCGTGTCAAAATTGCCCGTGTCGGTCAGATGAAGTTGATAGAGGCACGAATGAAAGCGCATACACTAAAAGAACGTTCCCTGCGTGGCGAAGATCCGTCGGCCGAACGTCGTGATGCATTGAAAGATATGACTCTGCGCCAGTATTATGAAAACATTTATGTGCCACAACATTCAATGGTTCATAAAAAGCCTGCGACCGTATACGATGACAACGGACTGTTCCGGCGCAATATGAAGCCGTTTCATAATCGCCAGATGCGAACGATATCTCAACTGGAGGTATCCCAACTGCACGGTTCCTTGAAACGCAAATGCGGCCTGTACAGTGCCAACCGAACCCTGGGCCTGTTGCGCCACATGTATAACAAGGCGTACGAACTGGGATATCCACGTCGCCTGGAAAATCCGGCACAATACGTCAAAGCTTTTAAAGAAAAAAGTCGAGACCGTTTTATGTCTCGGGCCGAGTTGGCACGCTTTTTCGAAGCGCTTCAATATGCCGAACCCCGTTTCCGTCACTACATCTTGCTGTCATTGTTCCTGGGGCAACGGCGCAGTAATATCTTGGCATTGCGCTGGGTCGATATAGATTTTGAAAACGATATTGTGCGATTTGTTGATACCAAAAATGGCGATACGGTTAACACACCCATGACGGACCAGGCCCGTGAAATCCTGATACAAATGTACAGGACGGCCGGTGATAATCCGTGGCTGTTCCCCAGCAGCACCAGCAAAAGTGGCCATATTGAGGAGCCTAAACGTGCATGGAATGCACTGCTGAAACGTGCGAATATTGAAAACCTGCGCATCCATGACCTGCGCCGCACAATGGGCAGTTACCAGGCCATCACCGGTTCCAGCCTGCATATCATCGGCCAGTCGCTGGGGCATCGTTCCACCGCCGCCACCCAAATCTATGCCAGATTATCCTGTGGCCCAGTCCGTGAATCAATGCAACGCGCCACCAATTCAATGCTGGGATTGTTGGGATAGGAAATATCCGTCAATGGTTCGTGATTATGTTTGTTGAATAAGGTTTTTTAATTCCTTGAAAAATGTGCTTTTATGATTGATTATAGGCTTATAATTACTAAAGGTTTTATAACAACATGAAAGATACGTCTAATATTTTTAAATTACCACCGAAAGAACTGGAAACAAAAAAATCTTCTTTAGATGTGTTGTGGGATGATACAGCACCAGAAATAGTAGATTTTGCAAAAAAATTACAGGGGTTATTACAAAGTGTTGATACGCCGTATGTCATCGGTCTGGATGGTGGATATGGTACCGGAAAAACGCATTTTGCAACCAGGTTTGCGGCACAAATGCACAATAAAATCAAGACAGTATATTTTAGCGCCTGGGAAAAGGATTACATAAAAGAACCATTAGATGTGTTTGTTGAACAGATTGCTTGGTTGGTAAAAACCGAAAAAGATATAATTAACAAACTTAATCAGCCACTTGTGCAGAATTTGCTTACAAGCTGGTGGAAGACGACAGATTTCAACCTAAGGTTGTCGCTAAAAGGATTGCCTTTAGATATTACAACCAATCTTAAGAAATTTATTAAGAAAGTAAATGAACTAGAATTGCCGCAAGATATATTTCAAGAAGCCAAGCGTAATTTGGCAGAATATATCAAATTGTTACCTCAAGGTAAGCTGGTTTTCATTGTAGATGATCTGGACAGATGCAGACCGGATACTGCTGTTAAAGTTCTAGAAATAGTAAAGCATTTTTTTGATATCGATGGTCTGATTGTTGTAATGCCTATAAATCAATCTAGGTTGCGACAATATATAGATGCTTTTTATGGTATTGGCGGCACGGCGGAACAAAAAGGTGTTGTTGCAGAAGATTATTTGCAAAAATTCTTTAATGACATAATAGATATTCCAAGTCTAAATTATGAAAAAATATGTAACGAACACATTAAAAGAGGCGAGTTTGTAAATAACCTTGTTTATTCGGGAGGTAGCTATAATAGCATGATCGAATTGCGAAAATGGTTCGCTGAATATGCAAAACAAGCTGAACTTTCCTACCGTGAAACCGTCGAAATAATCAAAAGAGCCAAATTCTTTTGTAACAAATATCATGAACCTATAAGATGTCGGTTGTTGGCCTATAAATTATGCGGCAGACATAATTCGGACAGACAAAAGGCGCACATTGCTACTAAATTCGTAAGTTATGGTGCTTATAATCTATATGAAGATGCACAACATAATCCAAAAACACAACTTTTTAATAGACGTCCAATACACTCTGAATTATATCATTTAAAGTCTATTTTTAATAAACAAAGTGGCTTTGAAGAACTGGTCGAAGTTTCGAGTCAAATTCCGAAAACTTATGATGAATTATACAAAATAATAAATTATTGCGCTAAAAAGCTACCTGTTTTTATAGAAAATAATTTTACGCCGAATGATTTTTATTTCAATCAGGCAAAACCACGCTTGGAAAACCTACTACCCATTTTACAGAAACAGAAACGTGAGGCACGTCTCTTGCAACGTTTACACGGTTCTGATGATTTTGATAAAGAAAGATCAGCAGAATATGGAAAAATAGTGCGCAACCTGCATTTACTGGGGGATAAATAGCATTTAATTATACATTCCCCCACAACATTTCAAACCGATTGGTGTATTCTTGCGCTGGGCTGGTCAGGAAGATACTGTTTTTACTGTTATATTTAGGGGTACAGCAAAATTTGGCTAATAAAGACAACAGAAATAGCTAGTAATTCTGTTTTTTATAATATTGAAACAGTAGCGCCAATATAGCATAGCATAAAAAACAAAAAAGTAGACCACCAGACAGTATCAATGCATTTTCTAATCCATCTAGTACAGCTAGAATAATTGTTAGAAATGCAACAGCTAGTAAGGCAGCACAATAGGATTTTATGTGGTTGTGTATTGATGATTTTATTTGGTTATAAGCATATATAAAAAAACTACATGCATGCTTGATAAGCTTAGGGATATTTCTCAAAAAAATAGCAATCCCATTAAAAAGAAGCGCAAAAACAAAAACTACTATTGGGATTTTGATAAATATAGTAAGTAGAATATCAAGCATTGGTTTGCTCTTTATTATTGCTGCATAAGACGACTTTTTTGATGTCGCTTGTGCAATTACTTGCACACATGTATTCTACACCATTTCCCACAAAAATCAAGGGTCGTGTTGTGGGGGGGGGCAATAAAAAACAATGTTACAGATCGGGAATAAATGTAGTAAAAAAGAGCTTTAAAAGCATTTTTGTTACCGAGCGGGAAGATTTGTGGTGTTTTTAGTGTGTTTTTGGCAAAATCTTACATATCGGTAAGAAAACAGTTGATTCTATGATTTTTTTATGATAATCTTACCGATGAGGAAGAAAAGGGGGAGAGTGTATGATGAAGATAAAAGACTCAAGGGTTTTTGGTGAAGTTATACGCAAAGTACGTAAAAAACAGGGGCTGACCCAGGCGCAACTTGCAGGGATTGTAAACACTAGTCCACGACTGATTGGTGAGTTAGAACGTGGCAAGCCTACAATTCAGCTGGAAAAAGCGTTAAAGGTTGCTTGGATGCTAGGGGTTAACATAGAAACACCGGAAATCGAAAATGACTAGAACTTTGAATGTTTTTTTATATAGCCAAAAAGTTGGCAAACTGTCCGAAGACGATGTAGGTTATTTGGAATTTAAATACGCAAATGATGCAAAATGGCCGATATCAGTTCGTATGCCGGTTAGAACAAGAAAGTATGATCGTCGTTACGCTGAACCATTCTTTGATAATCTGACACCAGAGGGTGATGCGCTGAAGCTGATAGCGGATAAATTCCATATATCAGATGATAATACTTTTTCTGTGCTGGACAAGATTGGTGGCGAATGTGCGGGGGCTATTTCACTGTATCCAGATGAGATGCCAAATGTCGATGAAGATTTGGTGGAAATTACAGACGATAAACTGGTAAAAATAATTCAAGAATTGCCCCAAAACCCATTGCTGACGGGTATTGAGGGTGCGCCTAGATTATCATTGGCCGGCGCGCAATCTAAATTCGCTGTGGTAAAGGGCGTAGATGACAAATACTATCGTTCCACGAACACTCACCCCACAACGCACATAATAAAAATCGTAAATCAGCGTTTTCCAGAATTACTGAATAATGAATTATTCTGTATGAAGTTGGCGGCAAAAACATTGTTAGGCATGGGAACGGTTCCTGTGGCACTGCGTGCAACGGGTGAACATAAATATCTGGAAATTGAACGCTATGACAGACGTGTTGTAGCAGATGGGCGGGTCGAAAGGGTTCATCAGGAAGATTTTTGTCAGATTTTGGGGTATTTGGAACGTAGCAAGTATCAAAAGGATCGTGGGCCAGGAATCCGTGATGTCTATAATGCAATCCTGGAATATTCGTCTGCACCGGCAACTGATGCATACAGATTTGTTGAATTGGTAATGTTTAACTATCTGATTGGTAATACGGATGCACATGCCAAGAATTTTTCAATATTGCACGAAGATTATGGAAAGAACATATTTTTGGCGCCGGCCTATGATTTGATTTCGGTAGAGGTGTATCCAGAAACAACAGTTGATCATGAAACTGCAATGGTTATAAACGGCAAGGCTAAATATGATGCTATGACCAAGAAAGACTGGTTGGCATTATATGAACAGCTGGAGCTGAATCCGGCACGCGTTTTGCAGACACTTCGGGACAGATTAAGCGGGGTGCTGGGGGCGGCCAAAACATTGCGTGATGAATTGAATGCAGATGTGCTGACTAAATCGGATATCTATGATAAGATTGTAGATATCATAGAAAAGCGTTATTCGGCCATCATCGCTGATAATAAATAATGGACGTGTTTTGTTGATTAAATAGAGGTGTCGGAAGTGATGCCTCTTTTTTTAGGCTTGTGATAAATCGGCAATAGTTGATTTGGTGTCGTATCTATATTCAAGAACCTCAGCATTTTTGCAATATGTTCAAAATATGTAGATTTTTTTATGGGTTGTGAAATGGTAAGTTATTCATCGGACTGCGGACAGGTTGCGGATCCTGTGTAGCTGCTGTGTAGCCAAGGGGTTAAATAGTGGTGTTTTTAGGTGGATTGTAGTGTGCCTAAATCCAAAGGTGCCAACAAAGAAAAACGCCGCAAAATCAACGGTTTTGCGACGGAGTTCGTGGCTCGAGCAACTGGACTCGAACCAACGACATACGGATTAACAGTCAAAAAGCGGCAGTTGTTGCAAAAACGCTGTGAGCCAATGTGAGTAAGGGATTGCGAGGTTTTGCAAAAATCGCTTTTGGGGTGCTTGGTGTAAGATTATGTATTTTTATAAAAAATATTTTGAAGCTCAAAATGCAAGCGGTTAAAAGTTGTAAAAAAACATTTTTTTCAAAAATTAAAAATTTATAAAAAAGCCAGAAATCTGCATATTATAAGGTCTCGCTGTACCCCTACCATAGAAATCAGTGTAGATTTCTATAAAATGCTTGTAAAAGGGCATGAAAACATTACCATAAACCGTATGAAATAAGGCAGAAAAAATGACAGAACAATTGGAAAAAAGACCGGTAGTTTTTATCAAGAAAGGATGGTTCGTATTTTGGTGCTTGGCATGTCCACCCATCGCCTTTTTGTATGTCCTTTTTGCAGATAGTGCGGAGGTGTAGTTATGCAGGGGCAACAAGATATAGAATACACAAATATTATGTCATTAACAGATGCTGGGGTGGGCTTTTTGACAACTTGTGCTATTTTGCAACAAGAAATATCGCAAAAGAAAGATATGTTAAGAGAATTTAGATTACGAGGCGTTGAAAATACATGCATTTTACAAGCGGTTGAAATGTTCTTAAAAGTTTTCTTGCTCAAGGAATGTAAAAGATTAGACAAACTGCAAACACACAAGGTATATGATTTGTTTAAAAAGCTAAAGCCAGAAACCCAGCAAGAATTTGTTGGGTTGGTACATGGTGATGGTCGCCAGCATCTGGCTTCTTTAGAGCCTGTATTACAAGATAATAATGAGAAAATGATACGGCTGAGATATAACGATCTAAATAAAAGCGCAAGCCTAACGTTTTCTAATGGTGACGTGTTGCTGCATTTTGCCCAGATTATGTGTAATAAATTAGGCGAAAAAATAACGGTCGGTGGTCAAGAGTGGTCTTGGCGCAATTAACATATTGTTCTACTTGACTTTATGACTTGTCTCGTTGTGTCTCTTTATAAAGGAAATATATAGATATGAAAAGGAATTTGTATAAACAAAATTTTGACCGTTTGGTCCAGAATTTGAGAAAATACTGCCTTGATTGTAATGCGCTTTACGGAAGTCAGAAGTATCCGAAATGTACATATTTTTCAAAAAAGTACAATTCTTACATTTCTGAACGAACAGTCTATGCAGGACGAATATCTGGCTTAGATTATAATAAAAAACAAATGGATTACTTTCGTAACGAAATTTCAGAGGAAGAATTTAAGAATTTTCATGATAAATTTATTGAACAAAATCCATGGTTTCCTGAAATACGTCTTGATGGTAAATTTAGAGTATTCGTTTATTTAGAAAATAATAATTTTTGTTTGGATATAGAAGAAAATAAAGTAAGAACAAAATTAGTGGAAATACCGGTCCCAGAAAAAATTATTGGGGATCATAATGGTGATACAGCTTGGCGATTTGAACAGTGTATAAATCGTCAAATAGATAAATATTTAAGGCAAAAACATACGAATATAGATATAATAAGAGCCTTGCCAGAATAGAGAAAATGAACAAAAGCGTAAAACCAAGCATCTGTCTCATTAGTGTTTAACAGTACACAGATAATAATCTCAGTTTTATTATCTGGTGTTTCCAAATCCCAAGCATCCCAATCAAAATAATTATTTTATGCAAATAATGCGATTTGAACTAATTTCTATTGGTATGTGTTGGGGTATTAACAGTTGTCATGCTAATATATCAGGCTAGGATGCACCACCAACAAAATGCTGGACCTGTTGGGGTAGGATGATGTTTTTTTATTGTTTGTTGTTGTTTTTTTGTAAGACTCTGATAACATTCTATTTAAGAAAATTAACGGAGGTTTAGATGTACACACCAGCACCAATGAGAACATCAGTCTTAGACTTTATTCAGAAAAGCATGGGATGCCAGTTTGTTATTCCTGTATATCAGCGTAATTATACATGGAAGGCAAAGGAAGAAGTTGAAGTATTTTTAGATGACACAGAACGCCTTTTGTATAAAGAAAGTTCAGCGCATTTTTTTGGTATTGTAATATACCTAGGCCTGCCACGAGCATTTAATCATCATGAGTATCAAGTTGTGGATGGGCAACAGCGCTTAACAACGGTCTTTTTGACATTGTATGCACTAAAGCATATTGCTCAGCAAGATATCTATGATTCTACATTCCCCGATAAATTAGATGATATGTATTTGATAAATAAATACATAGAAGATGCTTCTATGAAATTAAAATTGAAGCCGCTGGTATCAGACGACAATGTATATGTAAAAATTGTTGAAGGAAATCTAAAAAACATAAGTCCAGAAGAACAAAATACAAATGTGTATAAAAATTATGTTGCGATTAAGAATAGAATAGGTAAATGGTTGTCAGATGATTATAGCCTAGAAGCTATTTTAGATGCGTTACAGAAATTATACATAGTTACAATTCCATTGTTAAATACAGATGATCCACAGCAAATATTTGAAAGTATCAATTCAAAGGGGGCTCCTTTAACTGCTGCGGATCTTATACGTAATTATTTGTTGATGGGCGAGGAAGATGTTGAACAAGAACGTTTGTATGAAAAATATTGGAAACCGTTAGAAGCAAAGGTTGAAGATTCTAAAGAACTGGAAGAGTTTTTCAGATTATTTTTAGCAAATCAAACATTCGATTTGCCAAAAAAGAAAGAAGTGTATAGTGCGTTTAAATTATGGTGCGATGATGAGGAAACAAGCAAACAGGAGATTTTTGAAAAGATAAATCAATATATGGGATATTTTTGGGCACTGTATCGGGAAGAAGATGCAATAAAAAATCTGCCAGCATTACGTTTCTTTAGACGTAATCCGTCTGTCTTGCCCGCACCATTCTTAATGGAGATGTATAAACTATGCGATGAACAGAAAATATCGCCAAGAACATTGGATGTAATTATTGATCTTGTAGATATTTATTTGACCAGACGTGCACTTGCCGCAAGAGACACAAGTGAAATTACAAGATTTTTCCCAAGTTTCTTAAGGCATGTTATTTTGGCAACGGGCGACAAATATGAAAATATCGTAGATAATGTAAAGTATTTCTTAATAAATGAAACAAGATTTACGGCAATGAAAATGCCAACAGATCAGGATTTAAGAGACTTTTTATCACATAACGATGCTTATATTTTAAAATGTACCCGTTCTGTTCTGGATAAGCTTGAATTGGTTGATAATTCTGCCCAGGTTGATTTATCAAATTTAAGTGTAGAGCATTTGTTGCCACAGACTGCGACGGATTATTGGAAGAAATATGTTCCAGAGGATGAGTATGATCAGTATGTCGGTTTGATTGGCAATTTAACCTTGGCAACCAGTCTTAATAATAGCCAAATGGGCAATGACGAATGGGACAAAAAGAAACAAATACTAGAACAAACAAGACATATTAAATTAAATGAAGAACTGTTGTCTTATAATGAATGGACAAAAGCAGACATAGAAAACCGAACTCAACAAATGATTGATAGGATTATAAAACATTATCCATATCAAGAGTCTTCTTTGTCTGAGAATCCTTTGCCGCCAGAAGTTCAGCAACAATATGCTCAGGCACAAAGGGATGCACGTAAAGCTAGAAAGTTGTCACGGGTATCTCGCAGTCGATTTAATTTTGACATGTTAGATATTCCTAATGGGGCAACTTTGGTTTTTATAAAGGATGAGTCTGAAACTTGTACAGTAATATCTGAAAATACCGTTTCATACAAGGGGGCAGAGTATCGTTTAAGTCCATTAGCAAAAGAGTTGCTGCATAAGCGTGGCATCAATTGGAATACCGTACAGGGGCCAGCTATGTTTAAATATAATGGCGAAGTTTTGTCAGAAAGGCGAGACAGAATAGAGAGAGATGAATTAGCTTGGTGGGAATGATGTTTTATATAAAACGGCCAAATAAGGCCGTTTTTTATAAAGCTAATAATCAGGAGGCAAAAGTCTATTGTGTTTTCCTGTATATATCCGGATAAACTGTTCTAAAAGTCGCAATTTCCGCCTTAATAGAAATTTTATGTAAAACTGCAGAAAATTTCTATTATGATAGAAATTTGTTCCTTTTCGTGTAAAATCGTGTAAAATCGTGTAAAAACACGGCAATGGCCGCACAACGTTTTATACCAAGGTCTAAGGAAACAAATGAAAGTAACTGCTGCGATTTTTAGAGATGGTGATAAAGTTCTGCTGATGCGACGGGCGGTTGACCAGCCATTGGCGGGCGAATGGGAATACCCCGGTGGTAAGTTTGAAGACGGCGAAGACGGCCCAACCTGCCTGCATAGGGAATTGGCTGAAGAACTCGGCATTGATGCGCAAATCGGCGACCTGATTACAATCGCAAAACATACAACAGATTCAGGCAAGGTCATCGAACTGCACACATACGAAATCAAATCCTACACCGGCGAAATCCAATTGCACGTCCACGATGATATGCACTGGGTGCGGATTCCGGACCTGTTATCCCACCCACAATTACCGGCAGATTTGATTGTGTCGAACGAACTTATGCAACTTAGTCTTGAATAATTTCTTTTATTTTTACCATCGTATTCACAAACGATTTGCGATTTGTGGTCATAATGTTGGTGTTCAATTTATAGAATTTTCTCATTTCGACATATGGGGTTTGGCCTGAAGTTAAGAATGGTTTCATGGATTCCAAGAAATATGACAGTTTGGCAGATTTGTTCGTACCTTTTAGTCGTTTGCTGATTGCGGATGGGACAAACCATATGTTGTCGTCTGAAATTTCAAATAACGAAATAACTTTTGGAATGCCAACGCCAACATGCTTTGTTGCTGTCGTAACTGACATACCTATATTACGCAGGTCGTTAAAGAAATCGTAGACAGATGCTTCGGGTATATTAGAGTTTTTGGCAACAAATTTATTTACAAACTCTTCTTCGGAAATGTAATCGGTTGTACGTTTGGCACTTGGTTCGGTATCAGCACCAGGGGCTGAGCAAACTATATTGTCATTTTTGATAGTAATAACAGCTCGTTCAATATGCTTGGTGTTCATGGTAAGCTGTGGAATAACCAAGAATTTGTCACCTAGTGCATATGTTTTTATTTCGCACAGCGCCAATTTATACTTCATGTCTATGGGGCTGTTTACAAATGCGGCTATGTTTTCAACTGTTGGGCGGATAGTGTCGCCAACAATCAGCATCAAAAATTCTGCATGACGAATGTGGCGATGTACGGCATCTATGAAGGTTTCTTTGTCTGGCAAATCTTTGAATTTCTTTTTCATGTCTGTGTATAAATCAGATTTGCCATATAAGTCATTTAATGTTGAATAATCCCAACCAGATGCACGGATATTGGCTGCATAGTCTAATATTTGTCCCAAAACCTCACGACAAGACTCAGGATTGCGATGCAGTTTTGTTTCTACTAACACCAATCGACCCGATTTGCTGATAAATATTATATCAACATGTCCAGTTCCTTTTTTGCTGGTTTTCGTGGACGCTTCGCTACACACGTACATTAAATCCGCATAATTTGAGTCAATGTCAGATACAGGTAGTATATCAGGACAGGTTGGCAAAAATTTTTGTAACCATTTTTCTGATTCAATTCGTTTAATTTCTGGGCTGGTTGTCTTACCATGCTTATCTACAAAGACTGGTGATTTTACAGCACGTTCTGACATGACTCTCTCCATAGTTTTTATTACTTGTATTGTACATTAAAATGGGCATGTTTTCAAGATGTCGCTTAATTCATTTTGTATAGAATGTGTCAACAGAAGATGCATTAATACATAGAAAAGTTATTGATTTTACATGTTTTCGCACTATTTATATAGTGTGAGCATGGTGCTTGCACGGAACCAAAAGGATGTGAAATGAAGAAGGTAATAAGTTGTTTAGTTGTGATGTTGTCGCTGTGTGTATTTAATGTACCTGCTCAGGCCAGTTATTATGGTGGCTCAGGGTATGTGCATGTGAACGGTTATACAAAAAGCAATGGCACATATGTGCAGTCGCATTACAGAACACGCCCAGACGGTATCAAATCTAATAATTTGAGCTATCGTTTTTAATAAGAATTCCCGCCCCATGTGGGCGGGTTTCTTTATCCATACAATCCTTTTTGACATCTGTTGAATTCGGTTTATACTGATTCCCGGAATGGCGGAAAGGTTTTATCTTTGCATTGATTTAAAGAGTTTCTTTGCCTCGGTCGAAGCGGTTGACCGTGGGCTGGACCCATTTACAACAAACCTGGTCGTGGCGGACCCGTCACGGGGGCGGGGTTCGGTCTGTCTGGCGATAACACCGGCGATGAAGGCCCTGGGGATTCGCAACCGTTGCCGGGTCTTTGAAATCCCGCGCGGGGTCGAATACATCACCGCAATGCCCCGCATGAAAAAGTATATGGAGGTATCCGCCCAGATTTACGGGATTTATCTGCGCTATATTTCGCCCGAAGATATCCATGTCTATTCCATTGACGAATGCTTTATCGATATCACGCCTTACTTGAAAATGTATAAGCGGTCGCCCAAAGAAATGGCGATAATGCTGATGGATGCGGTACGGGCCGAGACGGGCATATGCGCCACCGCCGGCATTGGTACGAACCTGTTCTTGGCCAAGGTTGCGCTGGATATCACGGCCAAGAAAGTCCCCGACCATATCGGATGCCTGGATGTAGAATCGTTCCGGGAACACCTGTGGCACCATCGCCCGATAACAGATATCTGGAACATCGGGGCGGGCATTGCACGGCGACTGGAAAAATACGGTGTTTATGACCTGTATGGGGTGACACAGATGCCGGCCGAAACACTATATCGTGAGTTTGGCACAAATGCAGAATACCTGATTGACCATGCGAACGGCATCGAGCCATGCACGATTGCCGATATTCACAATTATCAAGCGAAATCACATTCCCTGTCCAACGGCCAGATTCTGTTCGAAGACTATAACTTTGAAGATGCTATGATTGTGATGCAGGAAATGGTGGATAACCTGGTCTTGGAATTGGTGGAAAAGAACTTGGTGGCGGATGAGATATCGCTGACTGTGGGGTATTCACGTGATGTTCGTCGCCCAACCGGGGGCAGTCGTAAATTGCCAGCGCACACATCGTCTTACAAGACATTGGTGGCGGACTTTGTGCGACTGTATCAGGAAACGACCGATAAACGCACGCCGATACATAAATTGACGGTGGGGTTGGGGAACCTGGTTGATGCGGATACGGTGCATCTGCAACTGGATTTATTTGCGGATACAATGGCGGATGAACGTGAAAGCAAATTGCAACACGCATTGCTGGATATCAAGGGGAAATATGGCAAGAACGCTGTCCTGCGTGGCATAAATTATCACGAGAAGTCCACCGGTCGCAAACGTAATACTTTGATTGGGGGACACAATGGCTGATAATACCGCACGTGCAAAACAGTTTATGCCGTTCGCAGCCCTGCGTGGGTACTATGCGATGGTGCTGGCTAAAAATCGGGTGGTTGAGCCCAGGCGGGAGTTGATTGGTGACGCCGCAGAACGGCTGTCCCGGAAACTTGCGCTGGTAAAAAAAGGCATGATGATAACGGTGCGATTTTACCGGACCGATGCCTATGACACTATAACGGGCCTGGTCACCCGCATAGACCCCGAATACCGATACATCACCATAGTCAAAACCAAAATCCCATTTGACGACATCTCTGACATGTCTTTGACAGAAACGGCAGAGATTAGATAAAAAGTAACGTGTTTGTTGGTTATAGTGTTGCGGATTGATTAATGTCTGTTAATAACCAAAAGTATTTAATAATCATAAGGAATACCGCCTAACTCTATCAATTTTAAATTGCCTTCGTATGGTATATTACGTACATATACCTTACATATTTTTTTCTTTATCGCTTGTTCTGCACCAGACCATGTGCCGCTTCGGCTTCCAAACCCCGATTTAACAACAAAAGTGTGCTCTGACATTGCGTAAATATACTTGTTGCGGTTCATAAAATGTATTGTTGCATCCATTTTAGTTAATGTACGCAAAGGATTGATCTCTGAAATCAACAACATCAATTTATTTTGTATGGCATCAATAATAGTTGGATTTTTTAATGAAATGCGCATGTTTTTTGAGAACTCTATAACAGGAAGTTTTTCGGATAATGCGGTTTTTTCTGAAATGCTATCAATTCCTTCAGCGCCACCAGAAACTACCCCAAGATTTTTCATTAGTTTCTGTTGTTTTATCAGATTTATTGTCCACTCTGTATCAGCAGAATCAACTTCTCTTGCACCAACGAAACCAGCGTATTTTAGTTTCGAAAGAGTTATGTCACCACAGTAATAAAATAATGGGGGTTCTCGCAAGGAGTTTGGCATGTTTTTTAACCCAGATTTTAACTGATTAGGGTATTCAGAATCAAAGATTGTGCATATTTTGATGCCATTTTTTTCAAGTTTTTCTATTTCAAATGAAATAGAAGAGGCTCGTTTGAATAAGGTAACTATTTTTTCTGCCAATTCTTTTGTTATTCTTAACTTGTTGACCATAAACTCTTGGTCTAATTCGTTTATATGGTCGAATTTTATTTTTTGATTTTCAGAAAAAGCGAACAAATCCATTGTTTTTGGAGTGTTGTATTCATCAATGGCCTTTAACAAATCATAAAATTCTTTATGTGATAACGGTGATATAGAAGATGCGTTAGAACTACTTTCTAAACACAAAACTATTGTATTATGTACAGCTTTTGACATTTTAATTTCCTTCACTTGTGTCTGCAAGACAAAATGGTGTTACACTATTTGCCCCATGTCTCATTAATAAATCTCCACACACAGTAATAGTCCATCTTGAATCGACCATATCGTCTATCAGCAATATGTTATTGCCATCAATCGATGTTTCTTCTGGTATAGAAAACGACTCTCTTGCATTTCTGCATTGAAATGCAGAGTTTTCCATATTTTTTTGCTGGGGTGCGTCGGTTTTCTGGACTAGCTCCACAAATTGAACACCAAGCATTTTAGACAGTTTCTTAGTAAAAGTTTTAACTTTGTCACTTCTTAAAGAAGGAACGCAAGTTATCAAATCGATATTTCTGTCTTTTATGAGATCGGCTAAAACTTCTACTGATTTTATAATCAACTCCTCTCTAAAATCATTATTTCTATATTTGTCTTCTTGAACCATGGTTCCATAACCACTATCCCCATATTTGCATAAACATATACCTGGTGTTAGTAGATGTTCAATTTTTTTTGAATCTGGCCATAGTTTTCTTGGTTCTATAATCAGAAATTGGTTTTTTAAGAAAATTTGTGCCTTTTCGAGAGATGCTTTTGTATAGGTCACAGGTATCAGTGGCTTCCCAAGACAATTAGAGCATTTGCCACAATCTCTCGAAGTTATATTGTTCAAACAATCTACAGTATATCTTAGCAGGCATTTGTCAGTCTTTGTTATGTCATACATTTGCTGCATTTCTTGCCTTCGCATATTGGTAATGGCATTGTATTTATTGCGATCGTATTCAAATATTTTTGTGGGAACACGATAAAACCTAGAACCGTCTTTTCGTAAATAGCCATCAAATTCTAGAAAATCCAACGCATTTTGAATAATTTTGCCCCGATAATTAAGTAGGTGCGATATTTCTGCTTTACTCTTGCCATCTATATTCATCAAGACATTTTCGCAGACGTCCTCTCTTGGGAAGGCATTGTCTATAAAATGATTAAGTATTCTAGTGTCGTCATCTGATGACATAAGAATAGCATATGCCGATGGAATGCTGCGTCCTGCACGACCAATTTGTTGATAATAAGACACTATATTTTGTGGCCTCTGAAAATTAATAACAAAACCAATGTCCGGTTTATCATATCCCATACCTAATTTTATGGTTGCGATTATTGCTTTTATTTCATTGTGTTTGAATTTATTTATTGCCTCACTATTTTCTTTTTCTCTTGACTCGGCAGAATAATAACTTGCCGTTGCAATACCGTTATTAGATAAAAAAGTATGCAAGTTTTCACAATCTCTACGGGTCAAACAATAAATTATACCAGTTCCAGGCAAATCATTCAAATGATCTAACAGCCATGCGTATTTTTCGCCTTTTGCAGACAAATCAACCAGTGATAAATGCAATGATTCTCGCATAAGATCACCACGAGATACAAATAAGTCCGAGCCCAAATGTTCCTTTAAATCTTCTATTACCCGATCATTTGCGGTTGCAGTAGTACATAATACAGAAGTGGTATCTGGGAAGATTGCTATGATTTTGTACAAACGACTGTATTCGCGTCTGAAATCATGTCCCCAATCGGATAAACAATGTGCTTCATCAATCACAAATAAATCGATAGCTAAATCTGTAATGATTTCTTGTAATTCACCGCCAAATAGGGTTTCGGGTGTCGTAAAAAATATATCTATACAACCATTTTTTAGATCGTCTAATATTTTTGCTCGCTCGGCCGTATCTTTTATTGTTGAATTTAGAACCGAACACTTTAAATTAAATTTTTTAGCGGCTTCAATCTGGTTGTTCATTAGTTCTAATAGGGGGCTAACAACAAATGTCATTCCCTTGCCATCCTGGCGTAATAATTTGGCGGATATAAAATAAATTAGACTCTTTCCCCAACCTGTTTTTTGTACAACTAAAGTACGCTTGTGTTGCAAAGTAGATTCTATGGCTTCAAATTGTCCTTCTCTAAATGTTGCCTGAGAGCCATAGGCATGCTTCAATAATTGTAAACTTTTTGTTTTTAGATCCATGATGTAAAATCATACTATCCGTTACCGTATTAAATCAACTATATTTTTGAACTCAATGAGTTTATAAATATTGTAAAATATGAAAGCGAATCCAGCCCCGAAATCACAGATGGGGAATGAAAAACAGTGATATATTCAACATATCGCTAACTTTTACCCAAAATATAGCGATATTTATCCGGATATCAATTTTGATAGGGCTTGAATAAGTTTCGCTTTTTCTTGGCTGCCATCGGTTCTAAAGCGAATAAGCGGGATGTTATAGGTGGCAAAAATACTGTCTTTCATTCTATCGCGTTCATATTGTTTTGTGTTTTCGTGGTGGTATTTGGTGCCGTCAACCTCTATCCCTAATACAGGCTTTTTAGTAACGCGATCAAATATCAGAAAATCGCAATGTGTCATGATATTGTTTGCATAACTGTATTCTTCGTTGGTTAGTTTTGATAAATCGTTGAAAATTGATTTTAATGGCACGTGCAACGCAACATCGAAGATATTAAATTGTTCTGTTTTTAATACTTCTGTAATTAAATCGTACATAGCGTTTTCGCTGTCAAATTCTGAAACACTGGACTTTATCATTTGTCTGCGTTTTTCCGCATAGCACTTGTATAAACAATCAAACACTGAACTTATATCACTTTGTACGACGGTCAGGTTATTATAGTTAATATAGTCAATCAGGGCGCCAATATTAGTGTCTTTTTCTTCTTCGTTGCCATTGGTTACAACGATTAGTTGGTCTATGGCACGTGATATGGCCACGTTTAGTCGATTGGACTGATCCGCAAATTCTGAAATTTGATTATCAACCATAGATAGAATGATTATGTTTTTCTCGCGTCCCTGGAATTTATCAACCGTATCGGCCTGAACCTTTGTATCCTTGAATATGTTTTGCAGGGCAGTAACCTGATTCCTGTATGGTGTCACAATGCCCAGACTGTCATCGTTTACATTTAATTTTTGTTGCGGAATAATCTCGTCAACAATAACGTCAATTTGTCTGTGGTTGGTATGGTTTCGGGCGTGATTGCCGATTTTAGTTTTATATACAACCAAGGGCGTACGGTCGGTATTTGGCCTGGACAGGGATATAAGCTGGCCACCATAGAAGCGTTGGTTACAAAATTCAATAATCTTTGGGTGACATCTATAGTGTTCCCGTAATATAACAGATGGTATGTCTTTGAACAGTTTTATAACGGTCGACAGCAAGCTGTGATTTTTATACCTGTAAACCTCTGGAATTTCAAATTTATCAAAAATCGCATCGGTTGTTTTTGCGTTTTCTGTATCCACAACGTTGGGCAGTTGTTTTAAGTCGCCGACAATTACTGCGTTCTGTGCGCACCCCAATGCCAGTGCACCAGTAACTAAATCAACCTGGGATGCCTCGTCAATTATCACATAGTCAAAAATCCCATCAAATAGGCAATTTGAAAGGGAATATGTCGTACTAAGAATTACGGGGTATGATTTCAGAAAATCTTTATCGGCCGGATTTGTGGCCCGTTCCAACTTTTTGTATTTTTTTGCCAGATTATCTTTGACCAACTGCATAGACCAGTCAGTATATTGTTTGATTTTTTCTGAAAAATTAAATTTTGTAAGTTTCTTTTCTGATTGCTTGATGTCCTGGGACAGGGTTGCTATGCGCTTTGTATACCAAGCTTGTTGACAGGTTTTTATCACCGTTTCAACATCGCTGTGAAAGAATTGTTTATCTTTTATCTTGTATTTATAACGAAATATTATACGTTTAATCAGGTTTGGTCGACGATTGCGCTGGGCAAAAATCTCGTATGCCAGCCAAAGCCGCATCGCCTTGTCATCACTCAGGTGACTGATATTGGATTCATTTATATTTGGGTTTTGTACATGAAAGTGCTGGTATTCGGTGTTCAGCGCATCAAATTCTTGTTTGTTTTTCGCCGTTCTGTTTTGTTCGGCCAGCATGGTCAGCAGTTTTTCATGCAGTGTTTTGATTTTCTTTATGGTGGATTTTGCCCATTTGTTGCTTCTGTGCCAATCAGACATATCTGGTAATTTGTGATCTGTTTGGTTAAATGCGGCAATGTTTGCACTGCTGCCCAGAAAAGCCGCCATAAATCCCAAATCGTATTTTTGCAGTTTTTCCAGCACATTGGCGGTCGCAGAATTGTTTGCAGAAACCACGGCAACCGTTTTCCCCGCCATTACAATATTTGCTATGATATTCAGTATAGTTTGCGTTTTTCCGGTCCCCGGCGGCCCTTCAATAATAGACAGCTGGTTGGTCAGTGCATTATCAACGGCCTGCTGTTGGCTAATATTAAATCCAAAGGGGTACAACGGCGTATCTGATATCTTGCTGTTATTGTCCCTGTATTCGCCAGATAAAAAGTCATATAAAACGGTTTCTTTGGATTTTTCGTTAATACGATTAAGGTTTTTAAGCAAAATATTCTGACCATAATCATTGTTCAAACCTACGGAATCCGCAATCGAACGCAAGTATGCAAATACTTTTTTTGCTCTTTGCTCATCCTGTTTTATTGGTTCTAATCTAATACTACTTCTGCTGTAAGAGTATGACCGACCGTTTTTAAACATGACATTTATTTTATTGCCATCGGGTTCTATCAGCAGAATATCCTTGGTCAGATCTTCGCCTTTAATAAAAATCTTATGTGTTTCTGTATCCATGTTATATAGGAAAATATATCAAAACATACATGGGATTATCAATATATTTTAGGGATGTTGATTCTCCAACTCCATTACAATCTCCAACAAATCGTCTGGGATATAGCTTTTGGCCTGGTCGATTAGTTCGGGTGGAGTGCCGTAATAGGCTTCGGCTACAGAGCCTGTGATTGCGGCAATTGTATCACTGTCGCCACCGATAGAGATTGCGTTGCGGATTGCATCTTCAAAATCCGTTGATTCAAAGAAACATTGCAGGGCGGGCGGTACCGTTCCCTGGCACGATGAATCCCAATCATAGTATTCCTGTAAATCCGCCAAGCAGTCGCATGTCGGGTAATAGTTGCTGCGGATGTATTCGGCTATGTCGTCTTTGCTGTGGCCAGTGCGTGCCATGAATATAGCAACGGCAACCGCTTCGGCACCCTTGATGCCTTCGATATGGTCGTGGGTTGGGGATGTGACCATGTATGACAGGCGTTTGACTTCTGCGATATTTTCGCCAAACCACCCAGCCGCAGATACTCGCATTGCCGCCCCGTTGCCCCAGCTGTTATACGGGCCCATAGTCGGGTCGTTCAGCCATTCCCAAAACATACCGCCATAGCCTTTGTTCGGATATGCCTTGCCAACAACACGCATGGTGTCGGCTGTAATTTGGCTCAGGTCGCCACCTTGCTCACGCCATTGTTTGATTGCGCTGGCCACCGCTATGGACATACATGAATCATCCGTGATATAGCAACGGTCGGTCATAAAAGGGAAGTTCTTGGACCGGATATTTGCAAATTCATAAACAGACCCGGCAATGTCACCAATAATCGCACCAAACAGCATAGTTTTCTCCTTTCATATCACTTTAGGACATGTGGCCCAAATGTCAACCATAACACTTCAAAGAAACTGGTTTAGGCCACTAATATATCTTCTCTGATAATATCATTCCAATCACGAGAGACGGCTTCTTGATTTTTAAATCTAAAAATGCTTTTGCTCAAGATTTCTTCACGAAATACTTGATTCTCGTACAACATATTAAAGTCTGATACACTCATAAAACAGATTTTTTCAAATAAATCGGTTTCCTTGGTGTTTATAATGTCATAAAGATTCTCTTCTTGGGCATTGGTGATATAGATAAATATTGTAAGACTGGCAATTAAAATATCTATTTTAGAACGCCGTATTTCAAACATCGGTGGTGGGGCCGGCGTGTCCGTTTTTGGTTGTTTTGGGTTAGATGTTGTTTTAGAGGTAGGCTTTTTTTCTTCCTTTTTAGGCTGTTTTGCTTCGTTTTTATATAACGGAATCTTATCAATGATAGCCAATAGCTTTTCAGACATTTTTAAAGAGATTTGCACGCTAAAGTTGTTTGAACGTTGAAAGTCGCGTTTGAGTTTTTCTGGGTCTAAATCCAGGGTAATATATCGCATCAGATCATCGTATGTAACAGATTTCATATCCCCATCTAGGTATAAATATGTAGCGATAAGGTTTTCTTCTAAATTTTCTTTTGGAGATTTTTTTCGGTCCCCATTCTTTTCCGAGAAGCTTTTCATATTTTCAAAATAACGTTTTGGATTAAAATCAAAGACATAGCATTCGGATTTGCCAGCGTACGGACTCTGACAGCGGAATATACTTTGAAAGAAGTCTTGGGCAGAGTGTTTGTCTTGCAACATTACAACAGAGTTTAGCTCTTTAATTGTAACACCTGTATTTAGCATGCCGCATGACAGGCAAATGATTTTATCGGTTTTTTTCTGTAGTTCTTTAAATTTCTCTAAAGACTTTACACTGCTTCCCACACCAGCACCTGTGGCATTAATTATTTCATAGTCCTTAAAGAATGTGTGATTCTTAAGAAAGGTTTCCATTGCGCAAACACTGGCTACATCTGGAAGAAACCACAAGGATTTTTTATTCTTTGATTTCATGTCACCATAATAGGGCAATTTGACATTTGGACGTTTGGTTTTGGTTGTGCCGTCTGTTTTTCCCAGGTCAAAGGTTTCGCCACACATAAAGTCAATTATGTTTTTGACCCAGTCTTCTTGGGCAAATTGTTTTGTGTCTGAGTTTACATTAAATATTTTGTTTATATTGAATTCTTTTTCGCCAAATTCGTTAATTAAATCGCATACGCCGTCAAAGGTATAAATTTTCATATCTGGCAGGTCACGATATGGATTTTCTTCTGCTGGCCCGGTCCAGCCATATTTGGCCTTTTGTTCGTCTCGATATGTCCAGTTAAATATTTGCCAAGGCTTGTATTCTGAATCTTCCAGGATTTTAAATGGCGTTCCCGACAGTTCAAGCAAGCGCTTGTACTTTAATTTTTCTAATATTTTTTTCGTATTTGTAGCACGGGTTCCGTAGTGAGCTTCGTCAATTATCAATAAATCCCAATCGATATTGGCGATGTTCTTTATTTTATCTGTAAAGCCGGCAATATCACCTGGCTTAATATCGCTGGCTGCTGCTTCGTCATCTTCTGCGGCCAATTGTTTATTCGCCAATAACAATGGGATAGAAATAAAGACGATATTTTTGTTGTTGGGGTCAAAAGAGGTCAGGTTATCTTTATTTATAAAGTTTATGCCACGAAAATCATGATGGCTCAGCAAATCTGTCTTCCATCCATCTTCCACAGCCACTTTCCATGTCAAAATTAATGCGTTTTTATATGCGGCCCGTTTAAACAGCTGGTATGCTGTAAAGGTCTTTCCAAAACGCATTTTGCAATTCCACAGAAATTTGTCGCTTTGTTTAAACTCATCCAAGGTGGCTTTGATGCAATCGTCTTGCTCTTTTCGTGGCGGAAAGTTTTCGGTGCGTTTTAAATCATATACTGTATTGGTTTCTAGTGCGACAATTATGGCTTTTATTATATTAACACCATTTTCTTGTCCAAAATCAAATGTTTCACGACCGTTTACATCTGCAGGTCGTTTATATCCTAATTTTTCTAATTCGTTATGGATTAATGTATCAAGATTTTTGGTTTTATGTGGGATGTTAAAATTATGCTTCACAAACAATGTTTCTGTGGCTTGCTTGCGATATGTATGCTTTATATATTCATCAACATTGCCTGCCGTTTCCCCAATAGATATGTAATTATTTTTAGAATCTTTTGTTTTTATTACATAAATATTCATATCTCAATCCTTATAATTCTAGCTCTGTCTGTACTGGTTCTGCATTTAACATCTGTTTTAGTGTTTCAAATTGTCCAGTTTTCCAATCTTTAAATTTCAAATCGTCACCATTGCAGTCCAACATGGTCAATGTGTTGCCACAAATAATGTTGGTTTCCAAGATTTCGACTATGTTTTTAATGTTTCGCCAACAAACACATTCTTTTTTTTGAATTTCGGCAAGTACAATACCCAACATTCGACATCTGCATTCTTCGACATTGTCTGGCATAATATCCACACCGTATATTGATTGCAGGGCACGAACACAGTCATTAATGTCTTTACAAAGCCTTAATTTTCGGCTTAGGATCTCAATAATAAAGTTTCCGTTTCCACATGCGGGTTCAAGAAATGTTGCATCAATGTTCTTCCATATTTCTTTGGGAATCAGATTACACATATTGCGCACAATCTTGCGTGGGGTAAAAACTTCCCCCAGGTCCCGAACACGTGTACAAGATTTAATCAAGGAACACTTACTCATCGTCTGTATCTATGTTATCTGAAAGCACAGTATCTTTATTCATTGGTTTTACCATAGATTCAATAAAGGCAATTTCATTTTCAGAAAGGTTATATTTTTTATACAATTTCTCATCTGTCCATTCTTCATTGAAGTTTTGCATTGGTATCAGATGAAAGACAGATTTTGTTGCGTTCATAGTGCCTTTGCCAAAATACAACAAGACCTTAAAAAAATTGGTTTGCATGTAAGATAGGCAATTGTCTCGATTTTGTTTTGTTGGAAAGCCGCCTATTAATAAAAAGGTTGCTGTGCAAATTTCATTTGGCCCTGCTAAAATCACTTCTGGATAATTTATAGCATTTGTAGAATATGCTTTGCTGAAAAATATCTTGTATTTATCTACGTTTTCTTCGTTACAAGTCACAACATTCTTGTTCACGTATCCTTGAACTCTTCTCGCTCCACCTTTTACTCCGGTCACACCATGAATCTTTACACTATTTTCAAAAGGTTTATCGGATAGATTTGCTCCTGTTAATCTAGTTGGCTCATTAAAAAGCCATGTCTCTATACCAAATGGCTTGATGGACGATACTAACTCTGAAAATTTGTGGGCATCGTTAAGTTTGTCTAGCATAGATAATATTCGACCATCTCTTATAACAAATTTAAAATAGTCGTTTTTAAGAAACTGTGAAAAATGTGTTTGTACGCCAGTATTTGATGTGTAGTGGTATTGTGCCTTTCCATTATAATCTTTGTCCCATAGAAAGTAGCATACTCCACCATCAATGTGTACTCCAGAAAAACACATGGTCTCATCTTCAAAATCATGCATTTCTTTGATTCTGCTATCAACAATCATTTTTTGTCTAAAAAGTTCTAAACCTCGTCCACCCATCATCCATCGCGAAGGTATAATAAAGCTCAGATATTTTGGAGCCAAGCTAATCGCTTGTTCAATAAACTTGTTGTATATAGGCGCAGCTCCATCAGCTGAACCCCCTCTACCATCAGTTAATTGATATGGAGGGTTTCCTATGATTACATCAAATTTCATATTTTCTACCCCCTTTTTTGCAAAAAAATCAGCCACGGCTTGCGTGTCTTTTATGAAATGGAAACATTGTTTTTCTATCTGTGCGCCCGATTTATCCGTGACATATTCTCCCAAAGATTCATCAAAGAATATATTGTCAATGTCAGCAAATGCAGGATTACAGGTATAGAGCGTACGCTTTGTTACACGATAGCCACGATAGGATACGGCAATACCAAAAATACGTTCTTTCAGTATTTGGTGTAATATACCTTCCTGTCGCATTGTAAAGTCATATACAGCATTCTTGTCATCTGGTAATTGTTTGAATTTTGCTCGCAGTATTCTTACGACCGCTTCTCGTAAAAATATTCCGTCTTTACATGCCGGACATAATATTTTGGCATTATCATCCAGCCATACGGATTCCGGAATCAAGTCCAGCATGGAATTAACAACCTTCAGTGGGGTTGGCGTTTCTGTATTAACCATACACTGCAGCTGTTCTAATATGTCAACACGTTTTGTCATTGTTGGGCCCTTGGCATCGTGGCCCCATTTCATAAAGAAAATACGGACATTATTTTTTTGTGTTCTTCATCAATAATTAAACTAAAATCATAATAAATTTATTGCTAAAAACGGGCTTTTATGTTATGAATAAAAACATTAAGATAAATGGTCCGTTTTACATTATTTATCAATCATTATATTGTTATCTGATATATATTTATTAAGGGTTGGAATGCTCACTTTTAGCATTCTTGCCAATTTAACCTTGGTGGTTCTATTAAGCATTTCTTGTTTTATACGCTCGTCTGATCCATCTAGCTTGTGTTTACTATTGCGGGCCCCTGGTGTTCGTCCCAAACGTTTCCCTTGTGCCCGTCTGTGCGCCAGGGCTTCTTTAGTACGCTGGGAAATCATATCTCTCTCGATTTCTGCGGCCATACCAAAGGCAAAGGCCAGAACCTTAGATTGAAGGCTCTCGTCTAATGAGTAGCCGTCCTTTACTGAATAAACACGTACATTTTTATCCAGCAGGCGTTTCAGAATATCAAACAGCATAAACAACCTGCGACCAAATCGTGATAGTTCAGACACTATAATTACATCCCCTGGTTGAATTTGCTTTAATAATTTACCTAGTTTTCGTTTCTTGGGCTCGACAGTTCCCGATATGCCGTCGTCTATGATGTATTTATCGATAGCCAGGCCCAGTGCGCGGGCTTTGGCTTCGACGCCCATGCGCTGGTTAGCAGTGTCCTGGTCGTCTGTGCTGACACGTAAGTATGCGTATATCATTGTTTCTCCTTTGATTCACTCAACCTTTATCCCGGCGATTAGTTCGCGTTGGCGGGATGGGGAGATGTTGCCGTAATTGCATCGGGTGGTGCCGATACTGCTGTGGCCAAAGTCTTGTTGCAGGGCGACTATGCGGTCGTCGTGCGTTATGTTTTCAATGTGTCTGGCACGGGTGCGGCGGACACTGTGAATGCTTAGTGGGGCTAGTCCATTTGCCACACATGCGCCGTTAAATATCTGATTGGCGGTGCATACGGATATTGGCTGGGCCTTTACAATGCGTTCAAAGATGTTCTGTTGGAACGGATTGGTTGCAATCTTGGGAAAAAGCGGGCCTGATTTATCAAAACCATATTCATTGACCAGCATGTCCCGCCAATCCAGTACAAATTGCCGCAGGTCTGGGATGTTAAGCAAGGTTGCCTGGCGTACACGACAGAACTTTACATTCTTGATTTTTCGTGGGTTTATGTCCAGAAAGTATACACCAACCAACGGCTCCTGCATAATCGTATCAATTCGAAAGTTACACAGTTCGCTTACACGTGGGCTGGTCAGTATTACCAGCGCAACCAGTGCCCGATTTCGCAGGTCTGTCACTGTTTGCGCTGGCATAGTACGAACGGCATGCAACAGTTGTGAATATTCGTGATGCGGTTTATATCCGGATGCGTTGGCCCGATTAATCTCGTTCCGGGTCAGGGTCAGATAGTCGGCATCGTTTCGGCGAATGCGTCGGCCAAATGGCTCGTCCGCCAGCCAGCGAATGAACTTTTGCGTTTCGGATGTTATCCGGTGCATATAGCTGGGGGATACAGACTGTTGCCGCAGATTGGCCAAGAATACCTTGGCCATGTCTGGGGTATAGCGATCCAGGTCTTGAAAGTCCGTTAAAACCTCGAACGCACGCAGATATTTGCGCAGGGCCAGCAGGGTCTTGTTATCGGCCAGCTTGGTCCGGCGGACGTGTTCCAGGTATTTTTTAACGATACGCTCGTTACCGGGATTGTATTTGCGATGGTTAGATTCGTTCAGAATTGATTGCATCGTATACCTCCTTGGCTGTCAGATGTACTGTTTCCATCTCAACTGGTGTCATGGTTTGTGTTTTGGCCACATTCTGATACATGCCGGCAATGTATCGGGCCGTGCTGTCGACATCACTGCAATATTCCTTTAACCCCAGCAGGGTCAGATAGTCATTACCAAATACATAGTTAATCTGGAACAGGGACGGATGTGGCCCCTTGCTATATTCAATTTTCGTTATCATTTGTATCTCCTTTTTCTTCAAATTTCATAAATTCCTGGTTGCAGGATGTTGCACCATTGTCCCCGTCATCGACTCTGCAGTTTAGGCTTGAATCCAGGGAATGGGGTATACACGGTGATTCAGTTAAGCGGAATTCGCGTTTCAGTCGTGAAATATCCGCAATTTTGTAGACTTTGTGCATCTTGCAACCGCAAACCGGGCATATGCCACACATGTTGGGCAGGGTCGGGTGTTCGCGTGAAAACCATATAACCTTGCCCTTGGGGATGCGGGCCTGGCGACAGTGCAGACAATAGAACTGGTGGAATTCGATTGGGCAACGGTTTTTGTCGTTTTCATTTAACAGAAAATCTATCAAATTCGTCCCACGAATAAGTGTTGGTCGTTTGTCGTCAATTGTGGTCAAGCCGTTTGCAATCATCTGGCGCACGGTACGTTCAGAACGATTAATCATCTGGCATACTTCGGGTATCGAATATGTACCCATATAGGAAATATTTTGTGTACTATACATTTTCGCCCCCTTCGTCTAACTTGTTAATCAGCTGGCGTTCAATCCACGTATCCAGATCGGATTTGCGGTACCGAATACGGTTCCCCCAGCGAATAAACGGTAAAGTGTTTTTGCCACAATGGCGCCAACTGTTTAACGTCCCGACAGTCGTCCCCAGATATTGGGCCGCCTGACGTTGGTTAAGCAACTTAAATGAATTTTCTTCATTCATAACAATACTCCTTTTTTGTTGTTTTTTGTTATGCTTGAAGACTAAGAGGGATTTATCGAAATTTACAGAAATGAGAATTCTAGCTAGCTAAAAATTTGCGTTTTGGCGCAGAAATCAGCACTCCTTCAAGGGTTTTGGAAGTTAGGGGTGATTTCTTGCGTTTGTGCCGTTTGCAGTACTCTTCACGGACTATTTTTATCGTTTCAGAGATATTTTGTGGCAGGGTATCTTTCTGCTGAATACCCATATCATAGATGATTTTTTCATATCTTTCACGAATAGCATTTTTTGCATCGGCGGTTTTGTCGGCACCTTTTTTATATTTCTGACGGTTGCTGAATGCGTTTAATCGATAATTAAGTGACTTGGCACGGGTTAGTGAATTAAAAAACATAGCCACATTATAGGCGACGTTGTTACTTGTATTTTCCAGATTTTTAAGTATAGATTCAAACAGTAATAACAGGTCTTTGAACAGGATACCCGCAATACATTTATTGGCAAATCCAGGTTCTTGCTTCTTTTCGGTCATAATATCCTGGGGGTGTACCTTTGCGAATTCTTTGTCTCCATTTTGTGCCAGCTTCAGCATTTTTCTTTCAATTTTAAGCCAGTTTGATTTCATCTTGCTGCCTGTAAAGATTTGAACCGTGTCATTTTTATTGTCAATAAAGCAATAATTGGCAGATAGCGAGAATAATTTTTCTATCCTGTTAATTACATCGGGCATATCGTCATTGGCGATAACAGATACATAGGTTGGGATAATTTCTGCAATATGCAGTATTTGTAAAATATGGTCGGCATAGGTCCCGCGAAAATAAAGGGAGACCAGGGCCAAATTTTGGTCGTCTTCGACCGGTGTTTCCAGTGGTAACAAATAAGGTAAAAATTTAACTAAATCTTGCATGGTGATGGATCCTTTTGAAAAAAATAGTAATAAATATTTATCGATATTCAAGGAATATTCGCCATGTCGGCCGGTAGCAAACGAGTAGCAAAAAATTTTTTGTCAATTTTTGTAGATTGTGCAAAGTAATAAAAAATCCCCTTGAATCAAGGGGTTATTCTGGTGCCGGTTGTCGGACTTGAACCAACGACCTACTGATTACAAATCAGCCGCTCTACCAGCTGAGCTAAACCGGCAATGCCACTCAATTATACATATCTGCGCGCGCAACGCAAGTAAAAAAATCATAAAAGCGCGCAAAAATAAAAAAAAGTCCAATTGGGTGGCGTGGTTATTTTTCTATCTTTGTTTTTGTTTTACATATTCTTCTGCGCGTTTGCGTTGGGTTATGTTGTCAAACACACCCACAAACTCTGCTGGATTTTGTGGTTTTTGATACCGCACAACAATTTCATCACCATCGTGCGGAAATATCACATCTGGCTGCAACGATATGTGTCCCTGGACAACAGTGCCTTGGCGATTTACACCCCAGAAATGCGCAGGCGAACCATAGGAGCCATGCTCAACATTTAGTACTTTTACTGTATCCTGTGTGTAAGATGGGTCTGAGTAATCTGGACTAAGAGCGTCTTTGATTTTGTTGTCAATATCCTTGCACCCCGCCAGCGTCAACAGCGCAAACCCCATAATCGGTAATTTATGCAGATATCGTTTCATTTTGGTTTCCTTTATCGTGTCTTGTAATGATCGCACAGTTTGGCAATTTCGTATGCTTTTTCTAAAATCTTTTGTTTGTACTCTCTTACTTTATATGTGTGAGGCAGGTGTAAAAACTCTGATTCAAAAACGCATTGTTGTGGTTCGCCGTATTTATCAAAAAAACTGATTATTTTCTTGCCGTCAATAGTAGGCCAGACAAATCTTTTAACCGGCAGAGTTGTTGCTAATCTTCTTGCACTTGTTGTTTTGGCTTTTGCCTCTTGTTCTGTTTCTTCGTAATATCCTAACTTGCACCGCTTTTCGCACCCATCACAAATGCTGATATTCGTTTTGTTTTCCTGTGTAAATGACATTTTCATTACCTTTTATACTTTAATTCTGTTATGAACTTAGCACAAATTGACAGATTTTCAAGTTTTACGACAAAATCCCTTGCCTTTGATTTTATTTGGGGCAGAATAGGGGTATGAGCAAATTAAAACTACCAGAATTATTGGCGCCGGCGGGTACGCTGGACGCTTTTAAAACCGCCATTTTATATGGTGCAGATGCTATCTATGCAGGCTTGCCTGGCTTTTCAATGCGGGCGCGCGCGAAAATCACCACCGACGAAGTACGTCAGGGGATTGAATTGGCGCACGCTGCCGGGAAAAAGGTGTATTTGGCATTCAATCTGTTCGCGCATGATTTTGAGTATGCACACATGCCACGTGTTGCAGATACAATACGCTATTTGCAACCTGATGCGCTGATTGTGTCGGATCCGGGAATTGTTATGTGGGTGCGTGAAAACTTTCCCGATATGCCAATCCATATTTCAACCCAGGCAAACATCTGTTCGGCAAAAACGGTTAAGTTTTGGCAGAATGCGGGCGCCAAACTGTGCGTCTTGGCGCGCGAAGTATCGCACAATGAATTTAAAAATATCCGCGCTGAATGTCCTGATATAGGTTTGGAAATATTTGTGCATGGTGCGATGTGTATGTCTTATTCGGGGCGGTGTTTGCTGTCTAACTTTATAACGGGCCGGCCTGCAAATCGTGGGGCGTGTGCGCAGTTGTGTCGCTGGAAATACGATGTGATTTTGCGTGAACGCGAATCCGGTGTTGAAATGCCAATCGAAGAAGACACGCGCGGCGCATACATCATGAATTCCAAGGACTTATGTCTGATGCCTCGTCTGGGCGAGGTTGTGTCGGCTGCGCCAGATTCGCTGAAGATAGAAGGTCGCAATCGGTCTGAATACTATGTCGGCAGTGTGGTTCATGCGTACCGTTGTGCGTTGGATTCTTATGCGCGCGACCCTGAAAATTTTGACCCCGCGCCATTTATGGCAGAATTGAACCGTATGGAAACGCGTGGTTATACAACGGCGTTCTTTGATGGCCCGGTGGGGGCAGATGCGCATAACTATGAAACGACGCGCAGTACATCGAACTATCATGCGGCGGGTGTAATTACCGCAGTGTCAGATGAAAATATCACGTTTGAATTACGCAATGAAACGCGGGCAGGGGACGAAATAACGTTTATCTTGCCGGGAACGATGGATTCTGTGTCTGTTAAATTGACTGAATTAATCAACGCCAAGAATGGCCAGGCAGTGGAAAAATTGGCGGCTGGCATGGGGAATTCCGTGTTAATTCCGCGCAGTTGGTTGCCGGATGCGCACATGGATAAATTTGTTCCCTGTGTTTTGGCTTATAAAAAGAAATAATTCTGGCATTGTAATTTGCACAATTGCTTGCACCAATTCCATGGAAATGGTATAATATGCCAAAAGGAATAATGGGAAAGGCATGAAAAAAATCAATATTTTTGCCGTGTTGACGGGGTTGTTATTTGCGCTACCTAATGTGGCTGTTGCGGCATATTCGGCGTATCCTTCGTATCAGGGTGGGCAGATGATGTCAACAAACGGCTCTGTCATGTATCAGGGGGCGGGCGGTGTTGTGCCCACGGGGGTTCAGGCGTATAATATGCCGTATAATCGTGCAGTTGCGGCCCAACCTAACCGTGTGACAGGTGCGCTGCCACGTGTTGGGTCATCTCAGACGACTGCTGGTCGTTCTTATTATCAGCCTGCTGATTATGATCGTTTGGCGGACAGTGGTCTGTATGTTGGTCTGGGGGTTGCGTACACTGCATCTGTTATGGGGTCTATGAATGCAGATTATCGGGGCGAAGAAGATTCCTATACTGTGCCGGGGGCATTTTTTGGTGCGGATTTTGATTCGGACAGCGTGATTCCGCTGCAGGTGTCGGTTGGTGCGGCGATAAACAATGATATTCGTATTGATTTTTCATATCTAAGATATTCTGGTATTTCGTATCCGAATTCGATAATTGTGCCTGCTGACGCAGATTTTAATCAGACTGATTCTCCTGCCCAGGTTGATGGTGGTGCGATTACTGCGAATACGACAATGTTAAATGTGTATTACAATATTGATTCTTATACTGGTTATCTGGCGGGCGGCGCGTTGCGTCCGTATGTTGGGGCGGGTGTTGGTATTTCGTTGAATTCAATTGCAGACTATGTTGTGTATGATAATACATTCTATTCTGTGATGGATCCTGCCTATGCGGCGGCGGGCCAGTTGACGGGTATTTCTGACATCACGGCATATCACAATGGCGGCACAACAGAATCTTTTGCCTTTATGCTAGAGGGGGGAGTAACCACAGAAATGGAAGGTGGTATAAAGCTAGATTTTTTTGTTCGCTATGCAAATCTGGGGCGTGTAAAGACATCGGGCAGTATTGTTTTATCGCAGATTGAATGGTTGGGGGACGGTGCTGCCGGCGAATACGAAGCGCCATACGACAGTGTATTCCACTATACCAATTGGTACGAAAGCGGTCGCCTGAGTATGGTTGATGTCGGTGCCAGATTAAGATTGCAGTTCTAGTGATGTTGCATGTGCCGGGCATTGTCCCGGTCGTGCGTTTAAAAAAAGCAGGGCGAGAGAATGAAACACAAAACATCAGTATTTTATTATTCGTTATTGTCCGCATTGTTGTGTGCATCAAATACGAATGCGGCAGGTATTCGTGTTGGAAATTTAACACGCAGCAATGCCCAGGGGTATCAACAGGTAAACGAAATGCGTTATAATTCGCCTGCAAACACTGCTGTGGCCCAACAGGAAATGCCCCCGGTTGCGTCGCCTGAATTACCAATACATGTTGCAAACCCAGAAATTGCCGCCCAGGTACGATCGTCGCATTCTGATGCGCCGGTCAATGTTGCGCAATTAGAACGGTGTTCTATGATTTATCCAAACGGAAAATTTGAATGGGCGGGTCCGACATTGGGGCGTGGTGCCGGTGGGGCCTCGACATGTACGGCGGTGATTGAAATGCGCGCATACCAGGCCGGTTCTAACGGCAAAGATTTGGTTGTTGCGCGTGCAAATTTGCCGGCAGGTGAATCTGTTCGTTGTAATATCTCAGAATTTCCAGAAGCGACATGGTTGTCTGATGCAGCTAAAATTGAATTTCCTGCAGACCGCGAACCGACGGTTGAAGACGTTGTTGCAGTTATGAATCAAGAACAAAAACAAGATGCAGGTCTAAAAATTGTTGCGGCTGCGCTGATTGGTGGTGTTGGTGGCAACATGATTGGGGATAATGCGCCGGGAAAAACAGGGCTGATTGGTGGCGGCCAGGATAAATTAAAGACCACAGCAATTGGCGCGCTGGGTGGTGCGGCATTAATGGTTGGTCATACCCAGGCGGGCAAGGTTGCCGGCGATACAATTTTATCAGCTGGCGTAAATGCGGCGGCTGGCGCGGTTGTTGGTAACATGGTTGCAACGAATGATGCGGTTCTGCGTATCGAAGATTGTATTGTTGATGGCCGCCAAACAACATGTTTATGGGGAATCGCCACCCAGGGGCGTCCCTTTACCGGCCAGGGCAGCGATGGCACTGGCACAACGGGGGCCACAACCAAAGTTGCCTTTTATAACATTCGCACCGAAGACACATATGTTTGCGATATCAACAGTGCGGGTGAATATGTAAATTGTGCACCGCGTGAATTGATATCGATTTCCCTGGGATGCGAAGGTGATAAAAGTCTGGATGATTTACAGAAAATGAACTTTAATGGTTTTTGTACAGATGCGCGCTATGAAATGATATCTGGTGACGATGGTCGTCAAATGCGTGCGGCCACTGATGCGTCCGTTACAGAAACAACGTTTATCAAAATACAATCAGCCAAGGTCGCAGATAAAAAAGAACCGGCCATGATTGCAGATGTATCTGACCGTGCTTTTGGATACAAGCGTTCGCAATGGACGGACGTAAAAAAGACGTTAAATGCTGATCGGATTTATTTGCGTAATAACAGCAACGAAGGCTATCGTCTGGATAATGTTAAATATAATCTGGATGACTTTTATCCGATTTACCAGAATGCTGAAGATGGTGCCTTGATAGATTTCGGAAATCGGGCGCGATTAAAATCAACATTGACTGGTGCGGGTGTTGGCGGCGCGCTGGGCGCGTTCAGTGGTTATCAGGGGGCCAAACAAGATGTCCAGGAACGTTGGGCAACGGCAGTTCGTGAATATAAAGATTCCCTGGCCAAGGTGTATTGTGCCACGGGAACGCGTTACTTATCCCAGTATAATGATGTTGTTGTCATCCCGTCTATGACGGTGGCAGAGGAGTAAAAAAACGCCCGTCCGGGCGTTTTTTTATCGTGTCTTTTGCGCGGTGTTTAATGTTTTATATGGGGTCTTGGCGTTTTCAGATTGTACTGCAACGCAAAAATCAATCAGATCGCCCACTGTTGTAAAGTTTGGAACAAGGCGCAAATCAATTTTTGGTAATTTGTATTCTTTTTCAATGTTCATAAATATTTCAACCTGGTCTAGCGAATCCAGATTCAAATCATCTTTTAATTTTGATTTGTCTGATATCTGCTTTATCCCGGTCATCTGTTCGATTATTCTATAAATAGACATTTTCATATTCATGATGTATCCTTTTTATTGTTATACTGGAATGCAATATATCACAAAGTATAAAATCGTCAATAAAAAACCGCCGTTGGCGGTTAAGATAAGAGATCTTGCGCTTTTATGCGTCTGGGGCGATTGCGCCAACCGGACAGATTGATGCGCATGTGCCGCACGAAATGCACTTTGCCGGGTCAATCACGCATTTGCCATCGGGGCCAACAGATATTGCGCATACTGGGCACATTCCCATACATGTATGACATCCGATGCATTTATTTGGGTCGATTTTATAAGTCATTTTTTTACTCCTTGTACCTTATTCACGATTAAACAAACTTAACAGATATTGGAACATTGCGATAAATGATATGTATAAATGCAACGCGCCCAAGACTGCCAACTGATTCTTTTGATTTCCGTCGCCCAGAACGGCATAGGCGCGTTTCAGGTTCTGCATATCATACGCGGTAAACAGTGCGAACACCAGCACCCCGATAAAGCATACAATTGTGCCAAACACGCCGCCCATCATTGCCGGCCATATAAAAGACAACAATCCGACCAAGATTAAACCAACCATCCCCATGGTCAGGAAAATCCCCATAAAGGACAAGTCTTTGATTGTTTTATATCCAAACACCGCCATGCATGCGAACATTAACGCCGCGACAATAAACGCCATTAAGATAGAGCCTGGATTTACCGACAACGCAACTGCAATCAATGGTGTCATTGTTACGCCAATCAATACCGCATACAGCATCAGCAGCAATGCCGCCGTCGCAGGTTTCATGCTGAACACGCGCACCTGGGCCCATATTGACAGTGCCAGACCGCCAAACAGCAATATATAATACAGCCCCGACATACCACCAGTATTCAAATTAAATAAATATTGCAGTCCACCGCCCCAAATGGTCATATATGCCGCCGCCGCTGTCACGCCAACCGCGCCAAACATCAATCCAAATATACGTTTTAAATAAGATTCGATGCCTGTTGGCTTTGTGAATGATTTTATACCTGTCATTAATCTTTCTCCTTGTTACTTTGATAAAAATATAATACAATGGCATATGTATTTCAAGATTAAAAAAGGATATTAATATGCCAACAAAACACAGTTATGAACGTAAACAACGTGCAGCCATGATTCCTGAGCGTCTGGATGTAACTCATAAACCTAAGAAAAAAGACAATATGGCGGCTGTTCGCAGTGAATTAGAACATGCCGAAGCTCGTTTGCAAGAAATGATTGCCAAAAAAGATGAAAAGGGAATCAAAAAAATGCGTGAAATTGTTACAAATCTGCAGGGAACAATCGCACGTTCAAAATAATAAAACAGCATGATGTAGCCGCGTATACACCCACCCTGATATAGATTTGTGCTGGGCGTTTACGCGGCGTATTAAATTAACGGGGCAATACGAAAATGGCGCTGGTTATAGAACCGATTTCGCCGATTGCGTTCAGTATGTTTGGACTGGATGTTCGCTGGTATGCACTGGCATACGTTTCAGGGTTTGTATTGGGGTATTACCTGTTCAAGCGTTTGATGTCTGCCCCCAGCAGCATGGTTAAATTAACCAAGAAGCAATTGGATGACCTGTTAACCTGGGTTGTTTTTGGTGTTATTCTGGGCGGTCGTCTGGGGTATGTGCTGTTCTATGATCTGGGGTACTTTCTGTTGCACCCGCTGGAAATATTTGCTGTCTGGCACGGGGGGATGAGCTTTCATGGCGGTCTGATTGGTGTAATCATATCCACATTTTTATTTGCCAGAACCCATCGATTAAATCCCTGGTCTGTACTGGACATAATGTCGGTTTGCGCGCCAATTGGTCTGTTTTTTGGGCGCGTTGCGAACTTTATAAATCGCGAAGTCATGGGGCGCCCCAGTGACGTACCCTGGGCGGTTGTTTTCAATGGTGACACGCCAATTCCGCGCCACCCCAGCCCATTGTACGAAGCCACCACCGAAGGCATATTATTATTTGCTATAATGTATTGTCTGTACAGATATACAAATTTGCGAAAATATCCAGGCGCGTTGGGCGGTATAATGGGTATGGGATACGCGATATTCCGTATGTTCTGTGAATTATTCCGTGCGCCAGATGCCCAGATTGGATTTTTAACGTCATGGCATCTGACGATGGGGCAGTTGTTGTCGGGCATAATGTTTTTTGCAGGATTATTAATTTTTGTATTTGCAATTCGCAAAAAATAATGTACAATACACGCCGTTGAGTTTTTAGCTTTACAAACAGTTTCGGATGGTTGGCAGAGTGTGTTGAGGCGTGCGAGTCTTGACTACGAGCGCCAGCGAAGTGGAGTGCGAGCGGACAAAGTCCCGTGAAGCACCAAAACCGTAGGTTGAAAGACCGACGGAAACAGTTTCGGATGGTTGGCAGAGCGGTCGAATGCGGCGGTCTTGAAAACCGTTGTGGGGGCAACTCCACCGGGGGTTCGAATCCCTCACCATCCGCCAGTAATAAAAAAATCACCCCAACGGGGTGTTTTTTTATTGCTACCAGTATGGCATCGGGTTCAATTCAACAACGTCAGTTGTTCTGGGTTCGACAATGAGTAGATTTGATAAGCTCTGCGCAATCAAATCGTTAGGAATGCCCCGCAGGCATGAAATGCCGAGGGAATACTCACCATCCGCCAGTAATAAAAAATCACCCCAACGGGGTGTTTAATTTATTCACGCCATATAACGGATTTAAACATGCTGTTTATTTTGGCTTTTAATTCCATGTCTGTAAAAAACTGATTTCGCATCGCGTCTGTGGTTTTGTGGGTATCCGTTTCAAAATGCGGTATATATTTTTGTATTGCGACATTTTGCACACCGCGCACTGACAAAATATCCATAATTTCCATCAGATTATCTTTGTCGATAAACAGTGGGTCGCATGTTATGCGAACCTCAAAGTCCTTGTTATGGGTGATTAAAATATCCAAACTGCGTATCATGTTGTTGTACGCAATATCCTGGCCGGTCAGGTCTGGGTATTTTTCGCGCGTTGCTTTGAAATCCAACCCGACCCAGTCAATTATATCAATCGCCTGTTCCAAAGTGTTCGGATAAAATCCATTTGTGTGCAGTCCAATTTTAAATCCCAGATTGCGCACACGTTGCATATACTCGATTGTGGCACCTCCTTGCATTAACGCTTCGCCACCTGAAAATACAATTGCCTCTAACCGGCCTGTGCGTGATTGAATCCAATCCATAACGCGTTCTGGGTCATATTCACCGTCGCCCGGGCATAATAAATGGGGGTTAGAACAATACGCACACTTCAACGGACAGCCCACCAGAAACAAAACCGCGGCCAGTTTCCCTGGGTAATCAATTGTAGTGAATGATACTAACCCCCCAATCTGAATATCGCGCATAATGATTACGCCGCACGTTTTAACAAATCATAATGACGCTGACCTGCGCTTAAGCTGTTTTCTTCTGTAAAGGTTTTACGTTCACAGAATTCAGAATACTTACCAATATTAAAATTTCTTACTGGGCGAATAAATCCCATAGAACGTGAAAAAATTTCGCATGGTGTTCTGGTTGCTGTATTGGTCATAATTTTCTCCTCCCTTTTTTTATGATTTGTTTTATGACATTAATTGTTTTGTTCTATTTTGTCCTGGTTTGCAGCGTTTTCTGCATCGCACTTTGGACAGAATTCATGTTTTCCCGGCAGATAACCGTGCTTTGGGCAGATTGAAAATGTTGGTGCCAGTGTCATATATGGCACCTTGTAGTTTTCAAAAATCGTGCGCACAATTTTCTGAGCGGCGTCCCCACTGGAAACAGGTTCACCCATATACAGATGCAACATTGTGCCGCCTGTATATTTGCGCTGTAATTCTTCTTGGTGTTCCAGTGCGACAAACGGATCGTCTGTAAAGTTCACTGGCAACTGGGTTGAATTTGTATAGTATGGCGCGTCTTTGGTTCCTGCTGTGATAATATCTGGGAAATTCTTAACATCCGTTTTTGCAAAGCGGTATGAACATCCCTCGGCCGGTGTTGCCTCCAGATTATACAGGTTGCCCGTCTGTTCTTGGAATGTTGCCAGATTTTCACGGATAAAGTCCATGACATCCAGTACCAGCTTTTTCCCCATTGGTGTTGCAATATTTTCGCGGTCACCTGTAAAGTTGCGAACCATTTCATTTGCGCCATTTACACCGATTGTTGAAAAGTGATGATTCCAATCTCCCAGATAGCGTTTTGTAAATGGATACAACCCGCGTTCCATATTCTTGGAAATAATATCACGCTTGATTTCCAGTGCATCACGACCCAAATCCAACAGGCGTTTCAGTTCTGTAAATAATCCTTCACGGTTTCCACGATGTATATAACCCAAACGTGCCAGGTTGATTGTGATAACGCCAATTGAACCTGTCTTTTCTGCAGAACCAAACAGTCCACCACCGCGCTTTAACAATTCGCGCACATCCAAACGCAGTCGACAGCACATTGAACGAACATCCGTCGGGTTCAAGTCAGAATTCAAGAAGTTCTGGAAATTTGGAATCCCATACTTTGCCGCCAAATCAAACAAAGGTCCCACATTTGGGTGTTCCCATGGGAAATCCGGTGTAATATTGTATGTTGGAATTGGGAAAGTAAATGGACGACCCAGCGCATCACCTTCGGTCATAACCTCCAGAAACGCTTTATTAATCATATCCATTTCTGCCTGCAGTTCTCCGTATGTAAAGTCTGTCTGTTTGCGACCTATAAACGGACGCTGTGACCTTAAATCTTCTGGGCATGTCCAGTCGAATGTAAAGTTAATAAATGGCGTCTGTGTTCCCCAACGGCATGGTACCGCGCAGTTAAAGATAAGTGTCTGCATTGCATTTTTCACATCTGCATATGACAAATTATCGATGCGAACATATGGGGCCAGATATGTGTCCACAGATGAAAACGCCTGTGCGCCTGCAAATTCATTCTGCAATGTACCCAAGAAGTTTACCATATGTGAAATCGCTGTTGCCATGTGGCGTGCCGGTTCGCACTGCAAATACCCATCAACCCCGTTAAAACCTTCGTATAACAATTCACGCAGTGACCATCCCGCACAATATCCCGTCAACCAGCCCAAATCATGAACATGAATTGCGGCGGTCTTATGTGCCTCAGCAACCGCCCGCGGATACAGGTTCAACCAATATTCCGCGGTTACGCGTTCGCTGGTACGCAATATCAGCCCACCGATGGAATAGCCGACATTTGCATTTTCTTTGATGCGCCAGTTTGACCCACCGACATACCCTTCGATAATATCAACCGCATCAACCATAGATTCGCGGATTTCCGTGCGTTTTTGGCGATATATGATATAGGCTTCGGCTGTTTTATATGCGCGCGCATCCATCAATGTCTGAATAACAACATCCTGTATTGCTTCAACAGTTGGTGTTTTTTCTGCAAACTTTTCATCCAGTCGCTTTAACACATCTTGTGTTATCTTAACAACTTCTACATCTGAAATTTCCGTAGTAACTGCGACCGCCTTTTTAATTGCTTCATATATTTTTTTTGAATCAAATGGTACGGTTTCACCGCTGCGCTTTTGAACTGCCACCAGGCGCGTTGTCAGCGTTGGTGTAATTTGAATTTGTACTTCATTTTGTGTTTCTGACATCTTTCTAACTCCAATCTTGTAAAAACACAACATATAGTGGTTGTCTGTTTGTTTCGATAACAATATATAGTGAATCGCTTTTGTAAGCAATCTATAAAAAAGAAAAAAAAATTATTTTTCGCTTTACTTTTAAAAAGGCTAGTATTCCGCATGCCTCAGACCAAAACAGAATCGGAAAATATGTACGAACGTTTCTTTTGTGTATGAAAAAAAGTTTTTTTATGTGGGAAATGATTCGTTTTTTGTGTTTTTTTACAAAATATTGATTAAAAAATGCGAATCAGTGTCTATATATTGTATTTTTAGGAATCGAACTGATTGTTATTTATAGGTTGTAATTCCTGTCAAAAATGACTATATTCAATATATCGCAGCTGTGGTGGTTGCGTCTATGTTTAACGAAATTAAGGCATAATTATGATTAAAAACATATATGAAATGCTGCAAGATGTATGTTCGCGGAACAAAGACGGTATTTTCTTTGTGCGCCAGAACGAAACCTATGCAGACTTGTTGAAAAAGGTGAAACAGCGTGCCGTATTATTGGCGCAGCGTTTTGGTATTAAAAAGGGCGACACTGTTGCGATTTTGTCTGGCAATACACCCGACTTTTTGCGTACATACTTTGCCATCACGTCCCAGGGGGCGCGTGCATTAATGCTGGATACGGGGTTAAATACCACCGAACACATCAATATGATGAAACGCACTGATTGTAAATTAGTCATGGCCCAGCAATCTATGTTCATTGACGATGCGCCATGTCCAATGTTTGACATCGAGAATATTGATGACACTGATGAAAATGAATTTACAATGGCGCAAACCGAACGCAGTGATATTGCACAATTGTCGTTTACATCTGGTTCGACTGGAAACCCCAAGGTGGTCGGCCTGACCCATGAAAACCTGATTGCCTTGTCAGACGGGGCCCAGTTTTATAAAGATGTAATTTTACCAGGCTATACCTTCTATGGTTTTTTGCCGCTGTATCATATATATGGTGTGGTAATTAATATTATTGTACCAGTCGCATTACAGGGTAAATTATTATTACAGCCTGTATTAAAACCCCAAGAATTTATCAAAGATTTTAAGCAATACAAGCCCGAAGTAATCCCCGCTGTTCCCCGTATTTGGGAGGTTTTCTATAAAAAGATTGTGGACAGTGCGCGCGACAAACATGTCTGGACATTAATGCGTATAATTGTTTCTATGCGCAAGGTGTTACGCGCAATCGGCCTGGGCGGGTTGGTTGACAAAGTAACCAAACCTGTACACGACGCGTTCGGTGGTAATACCAAGGTTTTGGTGTCTGCGGGTGCAACATTAAAGCCATCAATTCGCAAGTTCTATGAAAGTATGGGCTTTGTTGTTGGTGATTGTTATGGTCTGACTGAAACGACAGGGCCTGCGAACTTTAACTTTGCATTTCGCAAACCTGATGGTTCCATGTATTATGCGGGGCCGTTGCCGGGCAATGAAATCCAGATTCACAATCCTGATAAAAATGGAATTGGTGAAATTTGGGTTCGCGGAAACATGGTTATGCCGGGATATTTGGAAAACGATGCCGCCAACGCTGAAGCGTTCGAACAGGGGTGGTTTAAAACGGGTGACATTGGCTGCCTGGATAAATATGGGCGTCTGACGGTCAAGGGGCGCCAGAAACAGGTTATTGTTCTGGACAGTGGAAAAAATGTATATCCCGATGAACTGGAAGACCTGTACATGCAAAACGATGAAATCTTGAATGCAGCGGTATTTGAATATGTAATCAAAGACAAAATCGTACCATTCGCTGTTTTCCAGGTAAAACCAGGCACAACTGTTGAACGCGTTGCATTACTGTTAAAGAAATCCAATTTGGCAATCGCGCAATATAAATGGGTTAAACATTTTGCGATTACCGAAGAAGAACTGCCATCAACATCTGCGAAAAAGGTTAAGCACTTTGCTGTTCGCGATATGTTGGATGGTGGCGCTTTTACACGTGCTGAAAACTAAGCGAATTTCGCACACCGGAACCAGGGCAGGGGGAAACTGCCCTGTATTTTTTTACATCGGCATTGACAAATTGTAAACTTGTACTATAATATAATGTGAAATAAAAATAGAGGGGACAAATGTCAAACCAGAAAAAGACGCCAATTACAGTGTTTCATATTTTAAAATCAATTATGGATGCCAAGGCGAAATCATCAGCAGAACAGGTTGATGCGGGTCGTCGTGCTGCGGCAGAATTGCCCATAATGAAAGAGCATGTCATGGCCCTGCGTCAGGTTATTTCGAACTGTCGTACCTTTGACCCAATCGAACATCGCGAGGCAGAAGAAGACCTGGAAGATAAAGAATTGCAACTGGTTGGTGTTCAAAACAGAATTATACGTGGTCAACACGCCGAACAGGATTTAAAAATCATTCAACAATTTAATTCAAATTACAATTCCGCGTGCAAGATTCATAAGAACGGGCCACGCATTCGTGAACTGCAAGAATTGATTGATGAATTGTGTGAACGTCAGTATTGTTTAGATGATAAAGTTGCAGCATGTGAAGTAAACATGGATTCCGCATCGCGTCTGCCAGAATTTGTGGAACAGGCCCATGCTGATTCTGCAAAATATCGCGAAGAATATAACGAGCTGGAAAAACGCATGTCGAAAATCAAAGAACAAATAAATCAATTGACAAAATAAAAGAACGCCCAACCGGGCGTTTTATTTACAAACCACAACATATGGTGGGCGCGATTTTTCTGTGTCAATCCCATTTGGACCACAATCCATACAGTTAAATTTTCTGTTTTGTGAATGATGTGAATCCAACGGAACAGACATATCTTTTATTGCATCCACCCGTGTAATGTATTTTTCATTCGGAAAACCAAAATAGAATGCACGCGAATTGCCGCTGCATTCGGTTGCGTCACCGGGATAGCATCGTTTATCATTCACCTTGCTGGCATCAGGGATGCACCATGAATGGCATGTATCAATATCTGTCACCATAATTTCGCAATCTGTGCATGATGTTTGTGGAACGCGCAATGTTGCCCCCAGCGCACCACCATAAACTGCATCACCAATCAAGTGGCCGCATTTTTTTACCGTATCGTCTTCATTTGGGGCGGCAACACATTCCCATTCCAATGTATTATAGTTCAGTCGTGCAATCATTTTATCTGGACAGCTTTTCTCTGGGAATGGATTAATACATTCCCAAACTTCATCGACAATAACCGCAGATTGATTATCTGCACACAGTGGTTTTCTGGATTCGTCTGGCACACATTCGTATAAATCAGAATCCCACACCATATCCCCGCCACAGTCTGTCTTGGTATTGTACGTTATACATTGCCAGCGACCAAATTTATAAACCTTGGCTGTACCGACTGGGCATACAATATCAGGGGTTGTTGCAATCTCGTATTGTGTTCCAGTATCTGGCATTTCATACTGGGTCAGGTATACCACCTGTCCGTCTTCTAATTTCATATCATCGATAATTGCTGCGGGGACTGCGCGTCTTAAAACTGTGCCGCCTGACATAATCATTTTTTCATTAAACAATCCAAATGTGCCAGAATCAGCATAGTATTGTTCTAGTATTTCCATCATGCTGTTGTGTATAGACGAATCCAATACGCCTGTTGCTGTGACGATATAGCTGAATGCGGGCTTTTTATTATTAACAATTGCACAATCTGTAATTTTAAATCTTTTGTCCAGGCATATAAATTTACTGACGATGGCGTTTTGTTCGACGCATATATCATTAAATTCAGTATCATTAATCTGGGCGTTGTGAACCGCGGTTACGCACTGTGCGACAGAACGTAAATCAGATTGCATAACTGCATGCTGTGTTTCATGTTGTTTTATGCGTGTACTGGGGCTGTCAATCATATAGAATCCGGCCATAAACAGTGCGACCAAAATCATTATAAAAATATTCATCATTCCCCCTTGCGATTTATAAAAAGTCTAGGTAATATACAAATAAAAAGCAACAGGAAAAACGGGTTATTATATGAAAAAGTTTTTAGTAATCATATCATTGCTGTTAGCATCTGCCTGTGGATTCAAGCCGATGTTTTCTGGCGCGGACACAGACATTTATGTATCGCCAATTTCTGGAATCAATGGGATTGATTTACGCAATGCATTGTGGGCCCGATTTGGTGGCCAGCATGAACCTGGGGCGACATACACATTGAACGTAAAATTGGATGCGCCTGTAACCCAGTACAAGGCGCTGGAAAGAACGGGTGACGCCACCTGGCAGGAAATATCCCTGACGGCATCTTATACCTTGTCGCACAATGACGTGCAGATTGCATCTGGCACAGAACGTGCGGCAGAATCGTATACATTTGTTCGCTATCTGGTTGCATCAAATGCGTCATACAATAATGCGGTTCAAAATGCGATACGTGTTTTGGCTGAAAAAATCAGCGCTCGTGCAATCGCAGAAACCTATAAACATTCACACGAAAATTCGGGTTCAGAAAAGTAATGAAGTGGCGTGATTCTGATTTTAAAGCAGGCGTTGAAAAAATTCGTGCTGTGTTAATTTACGGTCCAGATTCTGGCCAGATTGATGAATATTGTGAATCTGCGGTAAAGAAACTGGGTATTGACAAGGATAATCTGCTGATGGTTGATTCAGATAACCTGCGCGAAAAGCAAGACCTAATTTATGCCGAGGCATGTACCCCATCAATGTTTGGCGGGCAAAAGATGGTAATAATATCTAATGCGGGTGATTCTGATTCGAAATTTATTGCCGATTTGGTATCACATGGCGGATTGTGTGCAACGGTGATTGTTTCTGGGGGGGACCTGCGTGCGGGTGGTGGTCTGCGCACCCTGTTCGAAGGCGCCGAAGACATGGCTGCATTGCCATGCTATATGGATGATGTCAAAACATTAACAACGTTAATCAGGAATGAATTGTCTGCTGCATCTGGGATTCAGCAAATAACCCCAGATGCAATGGCGTACATGACCACGCATTTGGGCAGTGATCGTGGTATAACCCGTGGTTTCCTGCGCAAGATTGCGCTGTATGTTGACGACAAACGTGTGGTTGAACTGGCTGATGTTGAAAAATGCCTGCCTGATACGGGTGCCGCAGATATTGATGATTTTTTGTATTCATTGACGGCGGGACTTATTCAACAAACAATGATGGCGTTGGACAGATTGCTGTACGACAACAAGGATCCAAATATGTTGGTACGCATGCTGGACGGTCATTTCAAGAAGCTGCAAAACGCCGTTGTTAACGGTCAATTACCCCGCCTGTTTTGGAAGGTAGAAGAGAAATTTAAAATCGCTATAAAGATATGGCCTGAATCTGAAATAACAGCTGTCCTTATGCGTCTGAATGAATTAGAGCGTCAATTACGCACGACCGGCATGCCAGGCGAGGTTTTATTGCGTGACTTTGCATTAAAGTTGGCTGTACGTTCGGCAAAACTGGCTACAAAACGAAGGAAATAAAAAATGTTATCATCTGTATACGCCCCAAAGGATTTTAAGCGTCTGCGTGCTGCGGGCGATGTTGTTGCGCGTTGTTTTGATTTTATATCACCGCACATTCGCGCAGGCATTTCCACAGGGGAAATAGACAGGATGGTTGCTGCGTTTCTAAAAGAAAACGGTGCGCGTTCATCTGATTTAGGGTACCAGGGATATCCCAAGCATATTTGTACATCTGTAAACGACGTTATTGTTCACGGCATCCCCAGTGACGATGTTATTCTGAAAGATGGTGATATTGTTAATGTTGATTTGACCGCAGAATACAAAGGTTTCCATGGTGATGCATCACGAATGTTTACAATTGGCCGTGTCAGCCCCCAGGCGCAGAAATTGGTTAACGTGTGTCAGGATGCATTGAATGCGGCGATTTCGATTTGTGCGCCTGGTGTGCCGTTATCTGAAATCGGTAAAACCATAGAATCAGTTGTAACCCCGCACGGTTTTTCAATCTCGCGCGATTTTGTTGGCCATGGTATTGGCAAGGTTATGCATGATGACCCACAAATTTATCATTTTTATGACAAACGTTGGGATCGGGTAAAAATGGTACCTGGCCTGGTATTTACGATAGAACCAATGATAAACACAGGTTCGCCTGAATGCAAAATTGATGCAGATGGTTGGACAGCGCGCACGATTGATGGTGGTCTATCTGCCCAATGGGAACACACAATCGGCATTACCGAAGATGGCGCGATAATATTTACTGAAAAAATGGTCTAGGAAATATCCATGCCAAAAGCCAACGAACTTTTTCACAGTGGTCACCGTGAACGGTTAAAACAAAAATTACTGGACGGTAAATTGGCTGGATATGAAAAATTGGAACTGCTGTTAACCTATGCGATTCCGCGACGTGACGTTCGTCCGCTGGCGCGCAGCTTGATTCAGCATTTTGGTGGCATTTATTTTGTTTTATGTGCGCCATACGAAGAATTAGTTCGTGTTCCTGGCGTTGGACCGGGTGTTGCAACTATAATAAAATTATTTAATGAATTATCACTGGTGTCATACAAAGAACGTGCCGAAACAGGTGATTATTTATACGACGATAAATTTGTTCGCGATTATTGTCGCGAATTGGTTTCTGGTCACCCGAACGAAGAATTTCATATCTTGTATCTGGACGGGAACAGGCGTCTGATAAAACATGAAATGCATAATCGCGGAACCTTTAATCAGGCCGACGTCTACCCGCGCGAGGTTGCGCGCCGTGCATTAAGCCTGAATGCAGTCAGCATTATATTAGTGCATAATCATCCTGTCTCAGACAACAGTTTTTCATCTGACGACATCAATACAACATCATTGGTCGAAGAATGTTTGAACATGTTTGGTATTGCACTGGTTGATCATTATGTTGTTGCGTCAAATGGTGTTGTTCATTCTATGCGTGCATCGCCATTTTTTAACAAATCATCATTTTTCAAATAATTCTGCAACGTCACAAACCGTACCCATTTCTTCTGGTGTGCCTGCAACCATCTTATTATCTTTCAGTGTGTAAACAGTACGTGTTGCCATGCTGGGGGCGTCCCAAGAATCGCGCCACGGGCGAGAAATTTTTACAACCTGAAATTTTGGTTTAAAATGAAATTGTAATTGTTGCAATGCGCATTCTGCGCCAACTGTTGTGCGGAATCCGTTTGGGGTTATATTTTTATATCGACCATTTTGATTAATTTCGATTTTATATTCGTCCCAGAAGTGTGCGGTACCACTTTCGTGTCTTTCTTTTGTTATTCTATCTGGGATATCGTCATCATTTAAATCTATATCAAAAACTTCTGTTTTTACCACGCCTGCACCTGTTTCATCAGGTTCATCTGTTTTAATGGAATTTGCCATCCTCAGGCCATCTGTAAAGACGTATGTATTTTTCTGTGGCATATTAAATTCCCCAGATACTTTTGCCATATGTGCTGTATTGTGTGGTGATTGACGTATCCACAATATATACCCCAGGCCACACAATGCTGCAATCAAAACAGTCAGTGTCAAATTCAGTGCAATTCCACCGTGTTCAGATTTCATGTTTTATATCCTTTGTGTTGTTCCTTCGCGCCAGCCTTCGATTTGTCGTATTGCCTTGGCGACCTGCGTCAATTCGGCTGCAGACAGGTCCGCCATTCTTTTGTTTATAGATAATCCGGTCAGTCTTTCTATATTTCTGTGATATGCTGCCGTATCATTTTCGGATGGCGGTGCATACCGGCTGATTGCGCCGGCCACGGTCAGTTTATTATAACTGTCTGTGCGCAACAGCGCCTCGATTGCGTACATACCTGTTGCTTCGTCTGGAAAGACGGCAAAGTTGCCTGCCTGGCCAATTGCGCCAACCCTTTGCGAGAATTTAGAATATCTTATATTGCCTGGGTTAGAATTGCGCCATGCGCGTGTTCCGCCGCTGCGTTTTACGCGACTGCCGTCAGGCATAATGTATATAACATCTTTTCCTGATTCCGTCGCCGATATTGCCAGGCTGGCCACATTAACTGTGGCAGTTGCTGGTTTTGATTCTGCATTTGGTGTTGTTGTGACCGTTTGTGCAACATCGACGGATACGATTTCTGTTGTTAACTGTGGAACAGGTTGTTCGTTTTTTATTATTGCGCCAGAATCTTGTATTACCAGGTTTTCATACAATTTATTTGGGTCGTGTTTTGCCAGCACAGAATATCGGCGTTCCAGCAACTCTTGAATCTGGTCATACGATACCGCAATTGTGCGACATGCGCGCGCGAATAAATCTTCCCCATAAACCAGATTTAAAACAGGCTTAACCAGTGCCAATCCTCCAAATATTAAAATCAGGTTGCGCATATTAACTAATATGTTGTCATACTTGGCCCCGCGTATCATTGATATCGCCCACCCAAATATTAACAGCCCTGTAAAAAAAACAATTGCAATCCATGCATATTCGATAAATGTTTCAAATGCGCGCAATATGCACGCCGGATCTTCCATATAGATAAATTCCGAATCCGCACGCAGGTTGTGGAATCCGGAATTTTTCAATAATCTAAAAGCGTCTGCCAGAAACTGACTTGTCTCCATCGCTATGCGCCTTGCTTTTTTGCTCCTGTAAAGAACCCAGGCATTGTAAAGTCATCGTCATTTGCGGCGATTCCTGCCCAACCAAACAGGTCGCCCATTAAACCGCCATCATCACGTTTTGCCTTTTTAAACGGCAGAATATTTTTCAGTTTTCCAATTTTACCCTGGGGTTCTGTCTTGGCAGATGTTGTAACAATATTTTCTTCATTTTCTGCAAATTCAGACGCCAGTTGTGCCAATGTTGCATCGGTATCGTTTGTATCCATATCAAATGTTTCTGGTGTGTCGTCATCCAAGAAATTTTGAGTGCTGTGTTCTATATCCTCGCGCAGGGGGGTCATGATTTCCAACAACTGTTCCAGTGTTTTTTCTTCGTGTGCAACCGGTGCTTCATCAACCATATCGCCAATTGATATTTTTTCTACATTCTGAATTACCTGTGCCGCATCATCAACAGTATTTACATTAATGTCGTCATCCTGTCCAGAATTTGCTGTGACAGATTCTTCTGTCGCTGTAGCCTGTTCTGTTGCAATAATTTCTTCGTGTGTTTCTGTATTTGTAAAATCAGCTGTTGCATCAGATTCTGGTTCTGTATTTTGATTGACCGCCAATACTGACAAAATTGGGATGAATTTTTCTTCTGTATCTTGATTGATTGTATCTGTGGTATCAGCAATATCATTAATTTCTGGCGCATTATCCGTTGTTTCTGTGACAAATTCTTCACAAACTGTTGGTTCTTCGACTGTCTGCGGATGAATTTGCGGTGTTTCAATAACCTGAACAGCAATTTCTTCATCTTCTATTGTCTCACAGACCGCCTTGGCCTGCGGCGTGTCGATTGTTTCGCTTGATTCCAGTACGTTATCGCTGTCAACTGGCACCCCGAACAGAACAGTGTCATTATCCAACCCCAGCGCGCTGCGCACTTCATCAAAAGCAGCACGAATCTCAGACATTTCAAACACTTCGTTCCCAGAAATATAGATTATTTTAGTTTTCATTTAAATCATCCCCCACAATACGTGACCCCATTATATCACATTTTAGGGTTGAACGCATGTAAAAAATATCTTAAACTACAAACATGGCAGATTTAAAACAACAAATATTCCAAGAATTGTCTCATCTGGAAGAGGCGGCGGCCCGACTGCGTGGCACAGCAATCCACGCAGGCAAGCAGACGGATTTAGAGGTGGCAATATTGACCGAACAGGTACGTTCCCTGCGCGATAAAAACGCGCGTGCCACAGATATGATTGACAGGTCTATAAGTATACTAAAGAAGTTAAAGAAATGAGTGTTGTTTCCATACCAATCGTAAATAAAAATTACCCCATGGGGTGCGAAGACGGGCAAGAGGCGCGTCTGATTGAACTTGGGCGAATGGTAGACAGTCGTGCCCGTCAAATATTGGATAAAATCGGCCCATTGCCAGAAAGTGCGCTGTTGGCAACATTATGTATTGTCTTGGCAGATGAAATCCAAGGGCGTCCTGCGCCCGTCGCGACCGAGGCTGATTTGCGCGAGATTTTAGCGCGTATTCGTGAAATAAAGCACAAGATTTCCTAATAAAAACCGCCGTTTGGTGGTTTTTTTATTAGATTGTTTTTTGTTTCGTTGTGTTTGGTGCAAATGATTTTATTTCCGTGCCCGCTTTCCAGCCTTCTAATACACAAATTGCATCCATAACTTTCTTTATTTGCTCGTGATTCAGGCTGTCGATTTTTGTTTCAATATCCAGGCATGTCATTTTTTGTAACTGCTTTTTGTAACTTTGGGTATCGTTTTCATGTGGCGGCGCATATCTCATTATTGCGTCGGCGATGCTTAAATTTTTATATGTGTCTGATTTCAATAATCCGTGCAATGCTTGCATACCTGTTTCTTTGTCTGGAAACACCGCAAATCCACCTGCGTGACCGATTGCGCCATCCTTGCGTGTTTTTTCTGTGTACCTCAGGTTCCCAGGGTTAGAATTGCGCCATGCGCGTGTACCGCCCTTACGTGTTATCTGAGTGCTGTCATCAAATATGTATATCACATCGTATCCAGATTCACGGGTATATTCGACGATAGGTGTTTTTTGTTCTTCTGTACGTGGCTGATTATTGGCGGGTATAAAATCATATGTGTTTTTTTCTGCGGTCTTGCCGGGTATTGCTGCCATGATACAAAAAATATACGGCATTGAAATTTTAAACCTCATCATTTTATCCTTTTTTCAATCAAAACACGCACAAAACATTGGCGTCTTTGCGTCTGTCGTTTGTTATTATGTTTTTTTGATTGGTTCATCGTGCAGTAAAATCCGCGATGTACATTCAGACAGTTTGATGAATCAAATGCCCCGACTTGCCATTGTTTTTCTCTCGGCAGCCCGCCCCAATTTACAGGGGAACCAAAGTCGTGCAAATAATATATTAAAAATTATTGCGTATCAAGTTTTTTTTATATAGAAAATCCCCACCTAGGGGGACTTTCTTATTTGGTAAATTTTCCACTGCGTGGGAATCCAACTGGAACCGTTCGGCCTTGGGATGCGCGTTTCCCGCGCCATGGTGTCCAATTATCCATTTTTGTTGTCCCACGACCTGTTGTCCAGCCGAAGCCATCCGCTTCGTCAAAGAACATGATGTCCAGAACATATGTGCGTTCTGCATTATATTTTTGCAGTATAACACCCTTGCCGCGTGACATTTGTGGAACTTCATCTGTTTGGAATATCAGCAGTTTATCGTTCGACCCCGACATTGCAATCATGTTTCCTGAAACGGGTACGCACATGTGTGCCGGATTCTTTGCATCAACATTCATAACTTGTTTCCCGTTCTTAGTTTGTGCAATACATGCATCTCCTGGGATAATAAAACCGTTTCCGTGACGCGATACAACCAAATATTTTGCATTAACATCCAACACAAATGCGCAAACGATTTCTTCGTCTGCACCAATATCTGCCATCATTCGCACAGATTCGCCAAATCCACGTGCCGACGGCAATTCGTTCGCGGACAATGTGAACATTTTGCCCATTGTTGCGAACAAATTGATTTTATCAGTGGACTGTGCATGGAATGCTGTTTGCAGTTCGTCGCCTTCTTTGAATTTTAAATCCAGTGCATTCAGGTCCATATGCCCCTTGGCGGCACGAATCCAGCCCATTTTTGACAGTATGATTGTCATTGGTTCTTTTTCGATGAATTCATCGGCGTTCACAACGATTTCTTCGGTCTGTTCTGCCCAGGTTGTACGACGTTTCCCCAGTTTTGTTTTTTTGTCATATGTCTTTTTGATATCATTGAACCATGCTTTTAATTGTTCGTTTTGTGCATCATCGCTGGCCAACAGTGCCTGCAGTTGTTCTTGCTCGGCCCGCAGTTCTGCATCTTCACGTTTAATTTCCATTTCTTCCAGTTTTCGTAACGAACGCAGGCGGGTGTTCAAGATAGCTTCTACCTGAACTTCGGTTAAATTAAATTCTGCCATCAGTACGCCCTTGGCGTCGTCTTCGTTGCGGATAATTTCAATAACACGATCCAGATTTAAATATACAACCAATAAACCGCCCAGTATTTCCAGCCTTCGTGTAATATTGGTCAAACGCCACTGGGTGCGGCGACACAAAACGCTTTTCTGATGTGCGACAAATTCACGCAACACATCGCCAATTGGCATAACGCGTGGTGCACCCTTGGAATCGATAACGTTAAAGTTCATGTTGAAACGCGATTCCAAATCCGTCAATGCGAACAAATGCGCCATCATTTTGTCTGCAGGGATATTGCGTGATTTTGGTGTGATGACAATACGAACGTCTGTTGTAGATTCATCGACAATGTCATCAACCAACGGTAATTTTTTGCTGTCAATCAATGTTGCAATTTGTTCGACCAGTTTTGATTTAACGATTCCGTATGGAATTTCAGAAACCACGACCTGCCATGCGCCGCGTTCTAATTCTTCGATTTCCCATCGCGCACGAACACGAAATGCGCCGCGTCCTGTATCATAGTTTTTAACGATTACATCAAAACTGTCAATCAGCACACCGCCCGTTGGAAAGTCGGGGCCAACCATTTTTTTCATAATTTGCGCGGTTGTTGCGTCTGGCCTGTCTACAATCAGGTTCAGTGCATCACAAACCTCGGCTACATTGTGTGTTGGAATGTTTGTTGCCATACCGACGGCGATACCCATTCCGCCATTCGCCAACAGGTTTGGAAATGCGCCTGGCATAACCATTGGTTCAACTGTTGTGCCGTCAAAGTTCGGCATCATGTCCACACTGTTTTCGTCTAAGCCTTCCATAATCAGCATGGCGGCTTCGGTCATCTTGGATTCTGTGTAACGATATGCAGCCTGGGGGTCACCGTCGATATTGCCGAAATTTCCTTGGCCGTCAATCAGTGGGTAACGCACAGAAAAATCCTGGGCCAGACGTACCATTGCATCGTAAACAGAACTGTCACCGTGTGGATGATAATGGCCCAATACATCACCGACCACCGTTGCGCACTTGCGAAATGCGGCGTTTGGTGCCAATTTCTGGCGTAACATAGAATACAGGATTCTGCGGTGTACCGGTTTCAGTCCATCGCGAACGTCGGGCAGGGCGCGCGAAACAATCGTGCTGACTGCATAAGATAGATAGCGTTCTGACAGTGCGTCAGACAACTGTTGTGAATCAATATTTTCGATAACTTCCTTACTCATGATGATAAAAATTTAGAACATTTCGAAAAAAATAACAACACAAAAATTCCCCAAAATTATAGGGTGGTTGATTTAGTCTTCGACCGCCAATATAAATATTCCGCGTTTATCTGCCTGGGCAATGACCGCAGGTTTATTCACAACAAAGCATGTTTTTGTGTTTACGACAATTCCACGCAGGTGCGCATCTGCCACCGCGTTCACCGTATCGATCCCGATTGCTGGGATGTCTATTCTTAAATCCTGGCCTGGTTTTGTCATTTTGGCAAATACGCCACTGGATTTTTTCTTGGTCGTGCGCATACTAACGACACGTTCCAGCATTTTTGCAGTTCCTTCGGCGGCCTCGACTGCGATAACCTGTTTATCTACGACGACAGATGCACCGATATCTGCTGCGCCTATAGTATGCGAAACCTCAATTGCGCGTTCGATATTTTTTTTGTCTGCTGCGCTTGGTTTTGCGCGTGTTTGCACACCTGCCACTTCGAATGTCAATTCGGGTGCCAAATCCTGGGCTGCGACAATTTCGAAGCCTTGCTTTTCTAAAACGTTATTCAATGCAACTGCCATAGAATCATACCCCCGTTGATGTTTCATGATTTTCATCAGTGTTATAAAGGTCCACAAATCTGGTCGCAAATCGGTCAGGTTTGGATGCCCCAGTGAACCAACGAACACTAATTTTTTTATTCCGCGACGTTTAAATTCGCGTATTGCGCGCCCAGCGCCCCCCAGTCGTACAGTAATATCTGGGTTTAAATCAGGGTTTACAAAATTTTTCAGTCCAACAATAAACACGTCCCACCCCGCGCGTCGCAACGCGTCACGCGTAAAGAACGGCAAATCCAGTGCGCCGGCAATCAGTGCAATTTTATTATCTGTGTTTTTATTCCGCATATTTATATGGTACGCATAAATCAGACTGGAATCAAGTTGCAATTTATGATAAAATTTTTAACAATGAAAATATAATCATGGGTTAAACGAAAATGAAGAAAATATCATATCTTGGTATAATTCTGGCGGCGTTTGGAGTTACAAATGCAAATGCCAGTTATGACGATGCAAAATTCATGCGCGAGATTGGACAGGGACTGGATTTAATCAGCGCAGAAACCACAGTTACAGAAATAGAACAGGTTGCGCCTGGGGAACTGGGGGGCGAAGTATATGAATTGGCTGGCCGTGTGTCTGACCCGGATACCCAAATGTTTATTCCTGCATCTATGTATATGCGTATTGGTGGTGGGTTGAATCTGGGGTTTGCGACTGATGACGCAAAATTTGGTGGCCTTGAATATGAATCGTCGGGCAGTTACATGACCCAAATTGGTTTGGGATGGAATCTGTCGTCGTACGTTCGTGTGGAACTGGATTATCAAAATTCAGTATTCAAGTTTTCTGATCTAGAAAATCGTGCTGCGACCTATAACACATTTGGTGGAATGTTGTACTTTGATTTTGCGCGTCGATATATTTTGACGGGTGATGTTACATATCGCCGTACCTTTGTTCCATATATGGGTATTGGTGCCGGCTTTGGTTTATATGAATTTCAGGGTGCTGGCGGTGCGAACGGCTTTGTTATTGCGGCGCCACGTGCAGTTTTGGGGATGAATATTATGCTGACTGACTTGTTTGGTATTGACGTTTCGTATCAATATCAGATGATGATTGGTGATGGTTTTGGTTGGGATGTGCGTGCAGGTGGTGTTGATAATATCAGCAACATTATGGCATCAATTCGCATGAATTTTTAAATCTGGGGGAATGTTATGAAGTCTAAAATTATACTGCCAATACTTTGTTTGTTGCCATCGGTTGCGGGTGCGGCGATACCATATCGCGTTGAACAGTTGCGGATGCCGGATGCCACTGTCGAAGACTTTTCTGACATAAATCGTTTTTATATTGGTGGCGCCTATAACTTTTCAATGTGGCAGAATTATACTGACGAACATGATATCAGCGTAAACGGCAAAAATTCGTCCAGTTATGAATTTTCTGCTGGTTATCGTATCTATGACACTTTCCGTATCGAGGCTAACTATATCCGCACTGATGCAAAATGGAATGATTTGGCCTTCAGTGGTGACACTATTTTTCTGAATATGATTTGGGATGCGCGTATTGATTCTATGTACCGTCTGTTTCGCAGTCAAATGTTAATCCCATATGTCGGATTTGGGGCTGGGGTCTCATGGAACAGTGCAAAAGACGGCGCGCATCTGGATAACAAGATTGCGCCTGTTGCTGCGGCCTTGGCGGGTATTAGTGTTGAATTTAATTCAATCTTTGCGCTGGATTTTGGTTACAGATATTTTTACATGTTTAATCCAGGCACAGCAAGCATATCGGACATGAATCCATCTGCCCATCAATTCCGTATCGGTGCGCGTATCAGTTTCTAATGGCGAATACTTGTCCTTTTTTTGGAATATGCGGTGGCTGTAAATATGATTTTACTGCCCCTGATTATCAGGCAAAAAAGTTAACACATCTGCGCAATATTCCAACCACAGGTGACCCAATATGGGTGCCAAACGGTGTTCGTCGTCGTGCTGATTTTGCATTTGCGCCGGGCGCATTTGGTTTTTTTGAGCGTGAATCAAAAAATATAGTTCCTGTGCGTAATTGTCCAAATTTGGTACCTGGGATAAATGATATTTTACCATCTGTTTCTGCGTTGCCATGGTGCGGCTCAGGGGCGTGCCTGATAACTGCGTGCGATAATGGGATTGATATTGCAATTACATCGAACGTCCCATACTTTACACCTGAATTTCGCGATGCTGCAATGTGTATTCCTGCCATCAGAATCACATGGAACGACCGTATGATAAAGCAGACCGTCCAACCAGTTATTAGCTTTTCTGGCCGCACAGTGGAATATCCATCTGGTGCGTTTTTGCAACCCAGCATTTCTGGCGCAGACGCATTACGCGATTTGGTTGTATCGCGCGCCCACGGGGCGGGGCGTATTGCTGATTTATTTTGTGGTCTGGGCAATTTTACATTTTCGCTAAATGCTGATGGGTTTGATATCGTTGGTACGGGAATGAAGCGTGATTTGTTTAAGCGTCCATTGACGGTCGGTATGCTGAATAACTATGACTGTGTTGTAATGGACCCGCCGCGTGCTGGCGCCATGGCCCAGTGTCAAGAATTGGTGCGCAGTAATGTTTCGCGCATAATCTATGTATCGTGTAATCCGCAAACTTTTATGCGTGACATGGAAATATTAACGCGTGGTGGATATAAAAACACCGAACTAATCCCCGTTGACCAGTTTTCGGGGGCTGCCCATTGGGAATTGTTCGGTGTTTTTGAACGGGTATAAATTAATTACCGTTTTTTATATCTTTTATCTTCATTTGAATTATCTGAGGCATGCCTTTGTCAGAATAATATCTTCTGATGTACTTTCGCGCACAGTCAAAACATGCCTTTCTGTAAATCGGCGCAGACATTCTTAATGTTACCGAGAATAATCCAGTAAACATAACATCCCAGAACCAATACTTTTCGCGATACCAAATACCGTGTTTTTTGCAATATTTTATATACCGTATTGCTGCCTGCAGTGGGTCCAGGTTTGCTGCTTTTTTATCATTCAGTCTTGATGTCATGGATTCCTTTTTATTTCGCTTGATATACAGTGCTTCTGATGTCAATGCAATTCGTTTAACCCATGCACAGTATGCGGTATAAAAGAAATCATCTTCATTATTAACCCCGACTGGGAATTCCAGGCCTTTTTCACAAATGATTTGTCGCTTGAAAACCTTGGCGAACGTGTGCACATTGCATGACATTTGTATTTGTTTGTTCATATCAAATGCGCCATTTGCAGTGACTTTTAAATATATTTCGTCTGGTTGTTTTTCGTCACCTTCTTCATATTTTATATCGGTGCTGCATGCGATGATATCTGCGTTGCTCTGCTGCAGTGCATTGAACAGTTTTTCACACGCATCTTCCTTTAAAGTATCGTTTGCATCACAGAACATTATGTATGGTGCGCCCGCATGCTTTACCCCGATATTTTTAGAATATGCCACACCCGACTTTTTATTATTCTTAATAATCTTGATGCGTTTATCTTTCTGTGCAATCTGTTCGACAATTTTACGCGAGCTGTCTATTCCACAGTCGTCGACGCATACTATTTCGATATCCTGTAACGTTTGCTGCGTTAACGCCGACAAACATTCACCGATATATCGTTGGTTGTTATAGAACGGCACAATTATCGAGATTTTTGGCATCCCATCGACCAGTTTTACAGAAAAATCATCTTTTTTTACTGGTTTGTTACCTTTGTATTTGGTGTAAATTGGCAATGCACCAAACAGCTTTAATTTTGTGTATGCCTGGGTTTCTGTTATATTCAGTATACCTGCACCGCAGGATTTTTCAGATATAATTTGTTTTGCATAAATATTATAAGAATCTGGATTGTTTTTTTTCATTATGTCCAAGAAGGTTTTATGTGGAATATATTTATCAAACAGTCTGTTTGCTAATGTTCCAAACACATCGCATAATGAAATATTTGTGTCTTTTTTGTTTTTGCTAATTCTCAAGACCTTCAGCATCGTGTCTTCCATAGGCTTTTTGTCTTCAAAACCTGCCTTGGCAATATTTTTCGCCAGCACATCCAACACGAACCAGACAATAAAGTCATAATCTTCCTTGGGCATATTTGCTGCAGTGTTTGCATAATCCATCATGTGGTTGACGATTGTGATTACAGAATCGACTTTATCCTTGCTCACGGTTGTATTAGCCGAACCCTGACGTATTACGTAATAGTAAGACGTCGCATATGGGCAAATTGCCAAATCGTTACACAAATATGCCGCCTTAATCAGGAATGTGATATCTTCGCCCAATGTGACACCTTCCATAAAGCGTAAATTATGTTTGTTCAAGAAATCTGTTTTATAGATTGCCGATGTAAAGTCATAACAAAAACGAATTTTTCTGCGTTTTGCATGATCGTTGGTTGGCGGGATAAAGCGATGTCCGTTTTCTATAACGGTCAGCAGGCCTTTTGCTAATTCTGCCCCAGTTTTAACGGCGTGGTTATAGATTTTCTGATAGAAATCGATATCTACATAGTCGTCCGCATCGACAAATCCGATATATTCGCCTGTTGCGTTATCGATACCTGTATTACGTGCCACAGCCACACCCATATTTTTTTCTTGCTGGATAATGTGTATGCGTGGATCAGATTCTGCGCGCGATTTCAGTATTTCAGGCGTGCTATCGGTTGACTTGTCATCAACACAAATAATTTCAATATCCTCCAATAATTGTTTTTGCAAGCTGTCCAGACAGCGTTCGATATATTTTTCCATGTTATAGCATGGTACAACAACAGATACCTTTGGCATGACCTTTCCCTATATGTTTATTATTAACAACAGGTATCCTAGGAAAAAGATATTTATTTTGCAATAAAAAAACCGCCAAACGGCGGTTTTTTTATTATTTTGCTTCGTCTTCTGGAACGACGGAAACCGTTCTGCGGTCGCCGTTGCCCTTTTTGAACTTAACGATGCCAGCAATCTTTGCAAAGATTGTATGATCTTTACCCATGCCAACATTCAGTCCAGGGTGTACAGACGTTCCACGCTGACGAATAATGATATTACCTGGGATTACGCGTGAACCGCCAGATTTTTTAACGCCTAATCTGCGCCCTGCAGAATCGCGTCCGTTCGTTGACGCCGAACCAGCTTTCTTATGTGCCATAGTTCTGACTCCTTACGCTTTGATTTCTTTGATTTTCAAAACAGTGATGAACTGACGATGACCGGCTGTGCGGCGATAATTCTGACGGCGTTTTTTCTTGAACACCAGAATTTTGTCAGCGCGTTTCTGTTCAACAACTTCTGCGACAATTTTCGCACCTTCTACGAAAGGGGTACCAACTTTGTCGCCGACCATTAACACCTGGTCGAATTCAACTATACCTTCGGCATTCAGTTTTTCAACCTTGATAATATCGCCTTGTGCAACGCGATATTGTTTGCCACCGGTTTGAAAGATTGCAAAATCGCTCATTTTCTTTCTCTTGTTTTGTTAATTGTTTAATATTTTTACGCCATTTGGCGAAAAGTTTATGCAAATTTTATGTTTTTTTATATAAAAGTCAAGCATTTTGTAGAAAAAATTATGCAAAAGGCATTTTTTTTTACGCCAAAAGATACTTTTATGCAAAAAAAATGCCCCGACCGGGGAATTTTTTTATAAACCGAAAAAAAATCAAAGACATTATTAGTGAGAAACCTTCGCTTCTGTCATGACAACATGCTTGCGCAGTTTTTTGTCATACTTGCGGAATTTCATTTTGCCCTGAGTATTTTCAGACTTAGTATTTTTTGTTGTGATATAGAAGACGCCAGTTTCGTTATTTCTCAACTGTACAACTTCTTTACTGCCTTTTTTAGATGCCATTTTATTCGCCTTTTATTTATTATGCGCCGATTGTATGTTAAATTTTACTGGAAATCAAGTTTTTTTTATCATAAAATAGAAAAAGTGTTTTTTTTGAATTAGAAAAAAGAAATGCGGGTATGGCGAAATTGGTAGACGCGCTGGATTTAGGTTCCAGTGGGGCAACCCATAGGAGTTCGAGTCTCCTTACCCGCACCAAAACTCTCCCTTATTTGCGAGTTAATATTCTTATTCGTCATACCCACGCAGATGGGTGTCTATAGCGTCATCAATATCTTTGTCATTCCTGCGACGGCGGGAACAGGGGCTATTAGCTGTCACACCGTGGCGCTTTCTCGTCATCCCTGCGCAGGCGGGGAACCATTGCCCCGCAGGGACCGCACCCCCCAGATCATACAACCTTTGTCACCGCACAACAAATACATGGCAATCCAGTAAATCATACCCTTTACAAAACACATTGTGTTTTGTATGATGAACTTTCATTTATCTTTTCAATCTGGCTATAAAAAATCCCGCCAATTTGGCGGGATTTTAATTATTTGATTAATTTGCCCATTGCGACGGCTGTATCAGACATGCGGTTTGAAAATCCCCATTCATTATCATACCATGCGGTTACATGTGCCAATTTATCGCCCAAGACCTTGGTTTGCCCCGCATCAAAGATTGAACTGTGCGCATCGTGCGTAAAGTCAATCGAAACCAATGGCAAATCGTTATACCCAAATGTTTCAGATTGGGCGTCTTTCATCGCATTGTTAATCTCATCAACTGTTGCGTCTTGGTTCAGGTTAACAACCAATTCTACGACCGAAACATCTGGTGTTGGTACGCGAATTGCCATTCCGTCTAATTTACCCGCCAATTCCGGCAGCACCAGTCCAATTGCCTTGGCCGCACCCGTACTGGTTGGAATCATGGACAGGTTTGCTGCGCGTGCACGACGAAAATCTTTGTGATTTTTATCCAGCAATTGTTGGTCGCCTGTGTATGCATGAACAGTTGTCATCCAACCTGATGCGATTCCGAACCTATCATTTAATACCTTGACCACCGGTGCCAGACAGTTTGTTGTGCATGAAGCATTTGAAACAATCAAATCATCCGCCGTCAAAGTATCCTGATTTACACCAAATACAATTGTTTTATCTGCACCCGCCGACGGTGCCGATACCAGCACGCGTTTTGCCCCTGCGTCCAGATGAACGCGTGCCTTGTCTGCGGCGGTAAAGATACCAGTACATTCCATAACAACATCGATATCTAATTCTTTCCATGGCAGATTTGCCGGGTCGCGTTCAGAAATGCACTTGATTTTCTGGTTACCAACGATGATATATCCGTCCTTTAATTCAACATTCATCGGCAGATTCCCGTGGACCGAGTCATATTTCAGCAAATACGCATTTTGTTCGGCCGGCGCCAAATCATTTACTGCAACAAATTCAATGTCGTCACGCTTTGATTCCAGTGCCGCACGCAAAACCAAGCGTCCAATGCGTCCGAAACCATTAATTGCCACTCTTATTTTTTTCATAAATATTTCCTTTCGTTTAAATTTTATTGGACAGGACCATATTAGCACCAGAATTTTTATTTTTTCAATATTTTATTTACATTTGGGATAACTTGACTATAATCAACGACAAATGAAGCACAGTGCATATATCATTGCGGGGCCAACTGCATCAGGCAAATCAGATTTTGCCCATCGTTTGGCGCGCAAAATTAGCGGCACAATCATAAATTGCGACAGTGTTCAGATATATCGCGGAATTGAAAACATCGCGGCCAGTCCTTTTGCCGCCCGCGAAATTACCGATAATATTGATGGTGTGCCATACCGTCTGTTTTCCTTGTTGCCGCTGACCGAACAGATATCTGTTGCAGACTATTTGAATCTGGCGCGCACAGAATATGAATTTGCCATCAGGGCAGGGCGCACGCCAATATTTGTCGGTGGAACCGGTTATTATATAAATGCATTGATTAATGGGATTTCCCCAATGCCCGATGTGTCTGACGCATCCCGCCATCGTGCGCGTGAATTGGTGGGGGGCGACCCAGATGCCGCGCGCAGATTATTACCGCCTGATTTCACCGCCACCGACCCCCAGCGCGTTGCCCGTGCATTGGAAGTGTTTTTTGAAACCGGTCGCCACATAACAGAATTTCAAAACATGCCCCGCACTGGTGCGGTTGCGCCAGATGCATGCCGTGTATTGATAAGCCCTGATTCTGCGCTGTTGCGTGAACGGATTGCGTTGCGAATACCTGAAATGTTGTCTGGCGGCGCACAGGCCGAGGCGCAATTGGTCATTAATTCCGGCTGGGATGAAAACCGCGCGATTGGCGCATCCCAATTATGCAGGTTTATTCGCGGTGAAATTTCGGAATCAGAGTGCATACAAAATTGGATAACCAAAACAAACCAGTATGCCAAGCGTCAGCGAACATGGTTCCGCACCCAGTATAATCCTGATATAATAATAAACTGCGCCGGTGGTACCGACGCAGATATCGATGCTATTATTTAAAAACAGCCATTATTTTTTACGGTACAGCGAAACTGCCACAACACCACAAATCACTTCTTTATTTTTTTCATATTTATGTGCTGCGTGCGCAATATGTTCCTGATTTAGTGTGTCAGTACGTTTTGCTTTGCTGGATACTGCAAATCGTTTTCTGGCCTGACGCGCCAACAAACCTGTGATATACGGATTTTTATCCCACAGTATCTGGATTAACTGTTTATATTCTTGATGGCGTGACATATCTGGATTTTTACGTGCAGTATATCCTGACAGGAAATCTGCAATTAATTCTATCAATGAATACAAAAAGTTCGGATCTGTCGCGCGTGCATCTGGCAAATTCAGCATTCGGATATAGAACTTTGTTGCGCGTATAATATCTTCTTCAATTTTTGGTGAATAATCAAATGAGGTGCGCCAAGAATTGCGCAGTTCTTGATATGTCTGGTACGAACCGCCGTGTGTTTCAATGACGTATTCTGAAATATTGCGTGTGTATTGTGCAAATTGTTCCAATACAGCAGGGCTTTTCTTTTTTTTGTTTACAGTTGACATTCTATCCTCTTTATCAAATCTGTATAAGTGTAGCCCAAAAAATTAGTTTGTCAAGACTTATGTTGTAGTTTATTATATTCGCGACGAATAACTTCGCCAATTCCAGAATTACGAACTTTTTTTGAATAATGCACACAATTTTCGAATTCTGTTTCTAATTTGCCCCAACCTGAATATTCCCAGTCAATAATCCCGACAATTTTCATTGTTTTTTTATCGACGATTATATTGTTGCAAATATCATTGTGGTTCCATCCGTCGCCTTCATCTGTTTTCAGGTCTGCGATTTCCACAGGGTCACTGTTATGCATTGCGTTTATAAATCCAGCCAATTGTTTACCCCAAATATCGCGATATTTTATTATTGTTTTTTCGCGCATACGGTTCAAATTTTTACCTGGTATAAAATTATATCTATAGAACGTATAGCCACCCGCATTCAGTATATTTATTTTCAGTATATTCAGTGGCACAATTTTCGCGAATGCGTCGGTAATACGTTTTTCGCGCATAATTTTTTCTGTTGGGATTTCGCGGTCATAGTGTTTGCGAATTTTGCATACATATTTATTGTCGACGATAAATCCGATGTTCCATCCGCCCTTTATGACCTGAACGCGCTTAAATTCTGCGTGGGGCAGGGCGCAGCGCAACGCATTATATTTCTTGCGATAATCGTACAAATCTTCCCGTCTGATTTTTTCACGCAGTTTCTTATTTGGTATAAAACCAGCCAAGAAATCACATATTTCAAAATATAAACGCCACATAATTGCATCGCCTTTTTTTACCATCATAAATGGTATTGAATTTTATAAAAAAAACAAGTATTTTATACACATGTTTAATTCCGGTACAGTTGTCAAAGTATTAATATCAAACATTCCAAACAGTGGCTATGATTATCGCCTGACTGCATCTGCGGACATTGGCACATTTGTATCTGTGAATGTTATGAATCGCCCGTGTATTGGGGTTATATGGGGCATTGGCGACAGCAATTTGCCAGAACACAAGATAAAAAACATATCTGTTGTACATAATGCTCGGCTAAATATTACTGACCTGCAATGGATAAAAAGGATGTCCGACTGGACATTAATCCCACCGGGTATGGTTTTGCGATTAATTGTAAATATTCCTGATGCTTTTTCTGCGCCGCGTATGGAACAAATGTATGCATTTAATTTTGACACCACCGCTCGCATGACGGACAATCGCATTGCGGTAATGGATGCGTTCGCGTCAAATGATAACGAACCGATGACGGCATCAGACATTCAAAACATTGCGCGCGTATCATCTGCGGTTGTTCGCACGATGATAAAGAACGGCACATTAATTGCCCGCGATGCCCGTGAAAAAAACGCAGACAGTTTTTCGTATACCTATTCAGATTCTGGCGATGTCATATTAAATGACGAACAGTTGGCTGCCGCCAACAAAATTGGCGCTGCAATTGCCGATGGTGGCTTCTCTGTGCATTTGCTGGATGGTATTACTGGCAGTGGCAAGACCCAGGTGTATTTTGATTCTGCCTGGCGCGCATACAAGGGTGGCAAATCTGTATTATTGATGATGCCTGAAATCGCCCTGACGGCCCAGTTTATGACGCGCTTTACCAAACGCTTTGGTGCGCCACCTGTAATCTGGCACAGTAATCTGACCGCCGCCCGCCGTCGTGAAATTTGGCGCGGTGTATTGAATGGAAAAATCCGAATGGTTGTCGGCACGCGCAGTGCATTATTCTTGCCATGGATGAACCTGGGACTGATTGTAATTGACGAAGAACACGACACATCATATAAACAAGAAGATATGGGCAATTATCACGCCCGCGACATGGCGATTTTGCGTGCGAAAATCGCCGGATTTCCGGTGGTGTTGGCATCTGCCACCCCTGCGGCGGAAACATTGGAAAATGTGAACGCAGGCAAATATACGCGCCTGCGCCTTACCTCGCGCTTTGGCGGGGCCCAGTTGCCTGAAATCCAGACGATTGATTTGCGTGAAAATCGTCCTGACGCATACATGGCAGATGGCACTGAACAGACTGGATTTCTGTCTGCACCCCTGTGTGATGCGATTTCTGAAACGCTAAATTCCGGCCGTCAAACAATGCTGTTTATCAATCGTCGTGGTTTTGCCCCGATTGTTCAGTGTAAAAAGTGCGGTTGGACGTCCACATGCCCAGATTGCAGTGTCGGCATGACATATCATAAACGCCTGGGCAAATTATTATGCCACATGTGCGGACGGACCGCGCCATTGGCGAAACATTGTCCCGATTGTGGCACAGATGTATCTATGCGCGGTGTTGGCCTGGAAAAGATTCAGCAAGAGGTTAACGTTCGTTTCCCCACCGCCCGCACGGCCTTGGTTTCCAGTGATATAATCACATCGCGCCAGTCTTTGGAACGCCTGGTCAATAAAATGGAATCTGGCGAAATAGACATCGTTATCGGCACCCAGATATTGGCCAAGGGGCATCATTTTCCAAACCTGACCTTGGTCGGTGTGGTTGATGCCGATATGGGATTATTTGGCACTGATTTTCGCGCCGCTGAACACACCTTTCAACAATTGTTCCAGGTTGCCGGTCGCGCCGGTCGTGGTGAATTTCCCGGTCGCGTTTTAATGCAGACATATCAGCCTGAACACCCCGTTCTGGCTGCAATCTGCGCATGTGACCGTGATACATTTATGTCGACCGACATGGCGGGTCGCCGCATGGCGCAAATGCCTCCGTACGGGCAGCTGATTGCAATTATTGTCGAAGGGGAAAAAGAATCCACCCTGCAAAGATATTGCGCAGACCTGGCGGCGACGGCGCCAATTTTAAACGGTGCAAAAATCATGGGGCCTATCGCGGCCCAGGTTTATCAGATACGCAATTGGTATCGCATGCGTTTTTTGGTTGCGGGCGGTGCGACCGCCAATTTGCAACCGATTGTGTCGCATTGGCTGGGCAAAACCAAGACACCCGCCAACATCCGTATTAAAATAGATGTCAATCCGATAAACTTTATGTGACAAGAAATCATTCCGCGCCCCCTGGTTAATAAAAAACTTGACTTTTTTGTCAATTTATTGTATAATACGCGACATCTAACACGGCACAATTCTGTGCCACGCATCCCCACAAAAGGAAAAAATATGCATATTAATGAATTAAAGGCAAAGTCGCCCCAGCAGCTGCTGAAAATGGCAGAAGACATGGGAATTGAAAATCCATCACAGTTAAATGTTCAGCAATTACGTTTTGCTGTTATGCGCGTATTTGCCGCGGACAAGCAGGTAACGCTAATTGGTGACGGTGTTCTGGAACGCATGCAGGATGGTTTTGGATTTCTGCGTGCGCCTGAATCGAATTATTTGGCGGGTCCTGATGATTTATATGTATCGCCAAACCTGATAAAAAAATACGGTTTGAAAACAGGTGATTATATCGAAGGGCAAATTCAGGCCCCTGCCGCCGAGACCGAGCGTTATTTTGCACTGGAAACGATTGAGCGTGTAAACGGTGATAATCCGGAAAAGTTGAAACATCGCGTATCGTTTGATGATATGACCCCATTGTATCCAGATGAACAGTTGAAAATGGAAGTGCCTGATGACAAGGACAAAGGTCGTAATTTGTCAGCGCGTGTAATTGATTTGATTTCTCCGACGGGCAAAGGCCAGCGATCATTGATTGTTGCGCCACCGCGTACTGGTAAAACCGTTATGTTGCAGAACATTGCGCATTCGATTGCGACGAATTATCCTGATGTAAAACTGATTGTGTTACTGATTGACGAACGTCCCGAAGAAGTAACTGATATGCAACGCAGTGTCAAGGGCGAAGTTATATCGTCAACATTTGACGAACCTGCGGCGCGTCACATTCAGGTTGCCGAAATGGTTATTGAAAAGGCCAAGCGTCTGGTCGAAGCGGGCCAAGATGTTGTTATCCTGTTGGATTCTATTACGCGTCTGGGTCGTGCGTATAACACCTGTGTTCCATCCAGTGGCAAGGTTTTAACTGGTGGTGTTGATGCCTATGCGCTGCAGCGGCCCAAGCGTTTCTTTGGTGCCGCCCGTAATATCGAAGGTGGCGGTTCACTGACGATTATTGCGACCGCATTGGTTGACACAGGGTCCAAGATGGACGAAGTTATCTTTGAAGAATTCAAAGGTACCGGCAACAGTGAAATTATTCTGGACAGAAAATTATCAGACAAGCGTGTATATCCTGCGATTGATATTACCAAATCTGGCACGCGCAAAGAAGACCTGTTGGTTGGCAAGGATATCTTAAGCAAAATGTATGTCCTGCGCCGTATTATCAACCCAATGGGTACATTAGAGGCAATGGAATTCCTGTTGGATAAGTTGCGTTTAACGAAAACGAATTCTGATTTTTTCAGTTCGATGAATCAGTAATAAAAAAGCCGCCACTTGGCGGTTTTTTTTGATGTATGGATTCATTACTCCGTCGGAACAGCTTTGTCATCCCGCCGCACTCTCGTCGCGGTACAACGCGGGCAGAACACTACGTGAAGAAATAACAATAAATGCAAATTCTTGTCAAATAAAAAGTGTTAATAAAAATTATAATTTTTCGCTTGTGTATACCTGTGTTTTTTTTTACCATAAGAGCAAAAGAGGAAAAGAAAGTGGGAAAATTAACGGGATTTTTGCGTCTTTGCACAGTTTTGCTGTTTTGTTTATTTACCAATAATCTGATGGCATCATTCACTTGCAGCACTTCGGGCTATTACATTTCGTGCAAGGATGGGTATTACCTATCCGACTGTGGAGAGACCTATGACGGCCGTACAATAACCAGTTTTTCCACTGGAAATTCATGTAAAGCATGCCCCCAGTACGCCGACTGCAGCGGCGATAATGCCAAGTGTCCTACGTCTACAGTAATTGATATCACGTTCAATCTTGGCGCCAATGGCAAGGGGACGACACCTGCTGCGATAGTATGCTACAAGGGAAAGACTTGTAGTTGGAGTCATGTTAATGAATTAACAACATTTTATCGTCCGGGTTACAAATTAATCGGCTGGTCCACCAGCAGTACTGCCACTACTGCAACATACGTAGATTCTGGCACATTCTCTGCAAGCACCACCCTGTATCCTGTATGGTCTGCTTGTGCGGCGGGGACATATCATCCGGGCAGCACTGGTACCGCCGCCAATACCTGTACAAGCTGTCCCAGCAGCACCTATCCGAACAGTGCCGCGGGCGCGACCGCACAAACCCAGTGTTATGCCAATGTGACGCTGAACAAGAACGGATTTAGCGGTACGATTACGGCGAATACTGGCACGGGGTGCAAGGTTGCGTCGACGGCAACTGGCACGACTAATGCGACGCTGCGTGTGTATTATAATACTGCATGTACCTTCCCAACGATCAGTTCGTTCACGCAAACTGGTTATACTGCGGCAAGCGGCTGGTCTGCATCGAATACGCTTGGCGGCACGGCGGTGACCAGTCTTGCAGCCTCTACATCAAAACCTACGTCCACATACTATGTTCGCAAGACGACCTGTGCGGCGAACAATTATAAAAGCAGCACGACGGCATGCACCAGTTGCCCCAGCGACA